>CAPIEU010000009.1:452-2596 GCA_948630815.1 uncultured Clostridia bacterium | reverse complement strand
CACCGAAGCCGGAACAGACGCCGAAGCCGGAACAGACACCGAAGCCGGAACAGACACCGAAGCCGACAACACCTCCAGAAGATGATCGGAAGCCAATTCTTCCCTCAGGTGATGAGGAAGATAATGTCGTAAATAAGCCTGAAGAAACGGAACCACCACAACCTACACAAACACCTGAAGAAGAGGATAAAGACAATCCATCGAACGGTGGACATACTCCAGAAAGACCAGACTCTTCTAACGAATCTTCAAGAGAACCTATAACTCCTGGAGGCGACGAGCCTGATACTGTATTTCTTGAACAAGAGGTAGTAGAACAGAATGTATATACTGAAAGAGAAATTAATATACCTTCAGGAGATGAACCTGATCAATTAAATGGGTCTTAACCCAAAGACCTAATTCTCTTAAATAAAGTGTTGGTATATCCAAAATTTGACTTTATTTAAAGGGAATATGACAAATTAAAGAGATGTTTTCTTTTTTAAATAAAGACCGTTTTATGGAGACTGAAAAAATTCAGTCTCCATTTCTTTATATAATAAGAAAAATAGGACTTTAAATATAATTCAATAAGACTATAGCAGATTTATATGCAAAAAAGTGCACGAGGTTTTATTATAAAAGCAATTAACATAAATTAAAAAAATATTTTTTCGATTATGTTGACTAATACAAAAAAATGTTGTATAATAAAAAAGACATAAAATGGAATATTTGGTAACAAAATATAAAATTGGGAGGAAAAAAACAATGTCTAATTTTATTAAAAAATCTAAAAAAATTATTGCTACGATATTATTATCATTAATGATATCAACAGCAGGAACAGCGGTGGTATTAGGAACTGGAGATACTACTAGTCCTAGAATAACACCAGGTCAATCAGCAGGAAAGGTAAGACGAGGCGACACAATTAAATTTAACGTTAAAGACACAGAAAGTGAACTATGGTTTATTTTTCATGCATGGGATCGTCGTATAAATGGTAATGAAAATTCAAATGAAGGTGTTACCACTGTACCAGTAGAAGTAGGTTTAAAAGAAAAAGAACTTACAATTACAATACCAGATGATATGCCATTAGGTTTACATGAATTTAGCATTGCAGCACAAGATGGTAGTGGAAACACAAGTCTTTGGAAAAACATTCCATACATAATAATAGATAAAAATGAAGCAATTGGAGAACCAGATACAACTGCACCAGAATTTGTATATAACACTCCAGATAGATATCCATATCATGAATCAAATGTTTTACCAGGACAAGAAATAGACCTAGAAGTAAAAGATCCATCAGGAGCATATTATATTGCATATAAATGGGTAAGAGAATTAAATGTAGATGATTATGCAACAGATGCAATACCAGTATATGCACAAAATAAAATAACTATAAATGCAAAAGGAAAAAATATGACAACAGGTGCACTTATAGAAGAAGAATATGGTGACTGGTATTTACAATTCTATGCACGTGATGGAGCAAACAATATATCATATGGTTACTATACTAAAGTAACTGTAGCAGAAATTACAGATGCACAAGTTGAAGCTATAGACACAATAGCTAACACTAAAACAAATGGCTTAGAAAAAACTGATTATAGCAATTGGGGAGATTTTGAGTCATTATTAAATGACGCCAAAAAAGTGCTAAAACTAGATGAATACAATGCAAAAGTAAATGAAATTAATGCATTTATTTTTGAAGCTATACCAGTATCAAAAGAAAATCAAGATGCTATAGATGCAAAAGTAGCAGAAATAAGAGTAGGAAAAGTAGCAGGAGATTATTCAAACTGGGATGAATTAGACGCATTAGCAAATGACGCTAAAAATGCGTTATTAAGCAAATTCGAAGAAAAGAAAGCACTAGTAGATGGATTTACATTAACTGTAAAACCAATAGAAAACAAAGCTGATAGAATAGATGCAGCAGTAGCAGCGAATAAAGTAAAAATGGAAGAAGGTGCATTAGAATCAGATTATGATTGGACAGCACTAAATACAGCTAAAGCAAATGCAGAAAGCGAAACATTAATAAGCAAATTTGAAACAGCATTGACAGCAATTGAAAACTGTGCATTAACTGTAAAACCAATAGAAAACAAAGCTGATAGAATAGATGCAGCAGTAGC
>CAPIEU010000009.1:0-352 GCA_948630815.1 uncultured Clostridia bacterium | reverse complement strand
AGCATTGACAGCAATTGAAAACTGTGCATTAACTGTAAAACCAATAGAAAACAAAACAAATAGAATAGATGCAGCAGTAGTAGCAAATAAAGCAAAAATGGAAGAAGGTGCGTTAGAATCAGATTATGATTGGACAGCACTAAATACAGCCAAAGCAAATGCAGAAAGCGAAACATTAATAAGCAAATTTGAAACAGCATTAACAGCAATTGAAAACTGTGCATTAACACCAGTAGCATTTACAAAAGCAACAAAAGTAGAATTAATAGGAAGCTTAATAGAAGCAGACTACACACCAGAAACATGGTCAGCATTTGATGCAGCAATAGATGCAGCAATAGCAGATACAGTA
>CAPIEU010000008.1 GCA_948630815.1 uncultured Clostridia bacterium | reverse complement strand
TACTTGAACAATATGGGGACTTAATAAAAGATATAAAAGTAGAAGTAAATGTATAAAAATAATTGACAAATTGTAATACATATGATAAAATTTAAATACAAATAAAGGGCAAGGGGAGTACCCTTACTCATGAGTTGGTTTTTAGGAGTTTTCTTTAGAGGTAGGGGAAACTTCTATTTTTTTCTTACTAAGATGTACATAGTACTTTGTAATACTAGCAATACCTACTACTAGACATACAGAAATACCAATACAAAGTGCGAAGAATCCCATTCCTATGTATATTTCCATTATATCACCTCCTAAGATGCATTATACTAACAGTTGTGACTAGCAACTGCTAGTTCATACAACTAAGATGAATAGTGATATCCCACCAACAAAAACATTATAGCAAAACAATTACAAAAAGTCAATATTGAATTGCTATAAAGTAAAAAATGAAAAATGATGTAAGTGTTTATTTATTAATATTTTAACCCTTGGTGTCGCAACCTACAATTTTTAATTTTTATATGTAGGTTGCTCCAATTCGCCCTCCGCTCACGCTCCAGTTGGTCGCTTACGCGGGTTTTATATTAATAAATAAACACTTACATCATTTTTCAATAATAATAGATAAGATAACTTACTGTAATTATTTAATAAATTTAAAATTTCTTTCCAGTTAATCTTTCATAAGCTTCAATATATTTTGCTCTTGTTGTATTAATAACATCTTCAGGAATTGGAGTAGGATTTGAGGCATCCCATTTATTTTCCTTTAACCAATCTCTCATATATTGTTTATCAAAACTCTTTTGTCCTCTACCTACTTCATAATCATCCGCTGGCCAAAATCTACTAGAATCTGGAGTTAGAACTTCATCACCTAAAACTAAATCACCATTTTCATCTAAGCCAAATTCAAACTTAGTATCTGCAATAATAATACCCTTTGTAGCAGCATATTCAGCACATTTTGAATAAATCTCTATAGCTGTATCTCTTACTTTTGTAGCAAGTTCCTCGCCAATTAATTTACAAGATTCTTCAAAACTAATATTTTCATCATGTCCTTCAACGGCTTTTGTTGAAGGAGTAAAAATTGGTTCTGGAAGTTTTTCAGATTCTTGTAACCCCTCAGGTAATTTAATACCACAAACAGTACCATTTTCTTTATAACTCTTCCATCCAGAGCCTGTAATATATCCTCTTACAATACATTCAATAGGAAGCATTTTTAGTTTCTTTACAAGCATACTTCTACATTCGAATTCTGGACCTTTAAATTCTTTAGGGAATTCATTTGTATTAGTTGAAATAATATGATTTTTAACAAAATCTTTTGTATAATCAAACCAAAACTCAGAAATTTTATTTAAAACTTTACCCTTATCAGGTATTGGATTTGGTAAAATAACATCAAAAGCAGAAATTCTATCAGAAACAACAAGCATAAGTGAATCATTATCTACTTCATAAATTTCACGAACTTTACCACTACTAATTTTTTTCATTATAAAAACCCCTTTTCCGCCTTATATTAGGCTAAATTGTTTTTTTTAGTCCGTTTTTATGAAGATATATATTTAGTTTTCTACATTCCATCCGCTCCAGATCGGGCAGGTCTGTCTCCGCAATCTATGGGCTACCAGGGTTTCCATTTCGAAAATTAATATATATCTTCATTCGTACTAAATATAATAAATTAAATAACATCAATTTACATTTGTTCTAAATAACCTGCATAACCTAAACTTTGTAATTTTTCATCTTTTTTTGTTACAGCATCTTTTAAAGAAGCTTTAAAATCGGCAAGTTTAGATCTTATATTTTCATCAGCTACAGCTAGTATTGAAGTAGCAAGAATTGCAGCATTTTTTGCTCCATTAATAGCAACTGTAGCAACAGGAATTCCTGAAGGCATTTGAACAATTGAATATAAAGAATCAACGCCATTTAAAGTCTTTGTATGAATTGGAATACCAATTACAGGAACAGTTGGAACGTATGCTGCAAATACACCAGGTAAATGAGCAGCACCACCAGCACCTGCAATAATAACCTTAACACCATTTTCTTTTAAATTTTTTGCATATTCCATTGCCTTTTCAGGAGTTCTGTGTACAGATAAAATTTTCATTTCATATGAAATTCCCATTGTCTCTAAAAATTTAGCTGCATCTTTCATAATAGAAAGATCTGAATCACTACCCATAATAATAGAAACATCAAATTTATTCATAGTTAAAATCCTCCTCTTAAAATCTGTTACAATTCAATTTATAATCATAAAATCCACTCCATCTTGCTGTATGTAGGACATTTTTGTTTTTTTCTCAAGGTTCGAAAAACAAAAAGTGCTACATACACATGTCGCTATTTGGAGAATAATTTAAAACTGAATAGTAATAAAAAACTAAGCACATTATACCATTTATGTGGAAATTTGTCAGTATTTTTGTAAATGTTTCTTAAGTTCTTCTACTACCAAGTTGAGAAATAACATCTCTTGAAGCCGTATTTGCAATTTCAAAAGTATTATTAACAAAGTTGGAATCAATAAAGCTAGAGTATGCATATTCCTTTATAACAGTAGCAAAAAAAGCATCACCAGCACCTGAAGAATCAACTACTTCAGCAATTACATCAGGGCTTTTATCAATACAAACAATATTACTATTCTCTCTAAAGATAAAACTAGCACCTTTCTTTCCTTTTGTTATAACTAATAAATCTAAATTCAACAAATTAAACAATTGGAATTCATTTTGAACTTGTAATCTTTCAAACAACAAAGAAGATACATTATCATTAAGTTGAATTAAATTAGCCTTTTTAAAGAAATTAGTCAAATATTGTTTAGAAAAATGCTCAATAAAACGATAATGACCAATATCTAAACATAGTTTTTTGTTAGGAATGTTATTAATAAATTCTAAATTAATAGGCTCGAATTTATCTAACAATACATAAATTTCTTTATCTAACATTTCTTTTGGAAGTAAGACAGGTAAATCTTCTCTAAAAAATAAAGTACGTTTATTAGTTATAGGAGAATACCAAGTATGAATAATACTATCATCACCAAGACCAGTTTTTCTAGGGATAATAATATTCATAATATCTGTTTTAAAATTACCACGTTTAACAAAATCAGTATTGACGCCGAAATTTTTAAGAGAAGAAATAGCAAGCTCTCCTTCACAATCATTACCACAGCTACCAACAGCATAGCAAGTCTCACCTATATAAGAAAGATTATATAAACTATTCCAATTACTTCCACCGCCATCTTCTTTAATTAGATTTAAATCTCCATCATATACCTTATCTAAAATAATATCTCCATGAGAAACAAAAACCTTATTAGCCATAAAAAGCCTCCATATATTTTTTTCTAATTATATTACAAAAAAAGTCAATATACAAGAATTTTATAATAATGGTTTACAAATTTACATAAAAGTAGTATACTAAAAAAGTATTAATATATAGGAGAGGTATTATGAAATCAATAAAAGGGTATGTAAAATTAGTTGCACAAAAATTAAAATCTAAGACAGGATATTTTAAAAGAGAGATTGAACTAAAAAGATTAGAAAAATATAGTAATGAAATAGATATGGTTTTAACAAAATACAATAAAAAAAGTTGTAATGAAACCATGATGGTAAAAGGCCTAAGAAAATCTAATGAAGAAACAACAAATAGAAAAATACATCAAGAGGACCTTGAAAAAATAGTAGCACAAATTGCAAAAGGATTAGGTTTAAATGAAGAAATAGTAAAAATTATGGGTAGTCATCACGATATAGGACATACATTTTTAGGACACAGTGGTGAATGGTGGATATCAAACATATTAGAAGATTATGGATTAGGATATTTTTGCCATAATACATTAGGAGCAAGAGAATTAATATATACAGACAAAGTATATGATGAAATAATAGAAAAAATAAAAGTACACAATCCAAATGTAAGTAACAAAGTGTTAGACAAAATAAGAAAAAGCCTATGGTTAATTATGGATGGAATAAATGCACATAATGGAGAAAAGCCAGAAAAAGAATACGTCCCAGCAATTACTAAAAAAGAAGAAGACTTTACAGAAGAAATGGTACAATGTTACGTAAAAAAAGGATATGATAGAAAAATAACTCCAGCAAGTACAGAAGCCTGTTTAATGAGGCTTGCAGATCAAATATCATATATACCACTTGATATGTTAGACGGATTAAGAGAAAAAATGATAAGAGATAAAAACGGAAATATTGTTACTACTATAGATGATGACTATAAAAAAGTATTAACTAAATTAGGAATAACAGAGGAAGAAATAAATGAATGTAATATAAAGGGTACATATACAAAAATTGGAGAAAGACTAAAAGAAATATTTATAAATGATGTTATCAAAAACAGTACAAAGCAAAAGATAACAATGTCAAAAGAAGTTATGACCTTAATGAACGAGCTAAGAAACTTAAATAATGAAAAAATAGTTAATTATGTTGTTTTAACAGAAGACCAAAACATATATCCACCAGCAATTAGAAGACTAATGAATAGATATAAAGATATTATATTAGAAAATGGACTACTTACAAGCCTAGAAAATGCAGATAGAGATATGAATATAAACAATGACCTTGCAAGATATAAAGGAAGCCAAGATGAAGGATTTATACGGATATATTTGTAATACAAATGCAGAAGATTTCAAATTAACAACAAAAATAGTAGAAGAAGCTACAAAACAATCAATAACTGATGAACTAGACCTTGCAAGAAAATGTGTGCAAGAAGGAATTGCTTATGAGGAAGCAGAAGAATTAGGATTTAACTATGTTGCAAAAAATGGAAGAATCAAAAATTATATATTATACTATAAACAAATGTTACAAGCAGGAAAACTAATTGGATATAATGAAGAGACTAAAAATAGTGAGGTTGAAAAAATATATAATAATATTGTAAATGGAAAACAAAATGAAAATTATATATGGATAGATGAAAGGATAGCATTATTGGTTGCGGCAAAATATATTTCTACATTAAATGACCACGAATTTTTACAATTATTAAAAGATACACAAATTATAACTGGTGAACAGGAAAAAAGTTTAACAAGAAAATATAAAGATATTTCAAACTTAAAAGAAGAAGCATATGTAGCGAAACGTTGGAAAGAAATAAGTAAAGCACAAAAAGAAGCAACACATAATGTAGAGGATACTACTCAAGAACAAAAATAAAAAGTGGGAAACCGCTTTTTTTGTTTATATCTTGTAACATAATATGAGATTTATACATATTATGTAATGCGAGGTGAAAAAATTGGAATGGTTTGAAAATTTAAACCCAGTGTTACAAACACTACTTGCAACAACATTTACTTGGGGAGTAACAGCATTAGGTGCATTAATGGTATGTTTCTTTAAAGAAATGAATAAAAAGGTACTAGATACAATTTTAGGATTTTCAGCAGGAGTAATGATTGCAGCTTCATTTTGGTCGTTAATATTACCTGCACTAGATTTATCTTTAGAACTTGGATACATAGAGTGGCTTTTACCTGCAATAGGATTCACTCTAGGTGGAATATTTGTATTACTATCTGATAAATTTTTAGATAAAGTACTAAAAACTAAAAAAAGTTTAAAAAGTACAGATTCATTAAAAAGAAGTATACTACTAGTATCAGCAATTACAATTCATAACATACCAGAAGGAATGGCAATAGGAGTTGCATTTGGTGGAATAGCAAGTGGGGTACCAGGAATGACACTAATTGGAGCAGTAATGCTTGCATTAGGAATAGGAATACAAAACTTTCCAGAAGGAGCAGCAGTATCACTTCCATTAAGAAGTGAAGGATATTCAAGATTTAAAAGTTTCATGCTAGGTCAGGCGTCAGCATTAGTTGAGATAGTAGCAGGGATAATAGGTGCAGTATTAGTAATATATATAAGAAGTATGTTACCATTATTATTAGCATTCGCATCAGGTGCAATGATAGTAGTTGTTGCCAGAGAACTACTACCAGAATCAGTAAAAAACAATAAAAACTTATCAACACTAGGATTAATAGCAGGATTTATTTTAATGATGATATTAGATGTTGCACTAGGATAAAAAAATAGAACAAGGAGGTCGATTTAGCCTCCTTGTTTTATTGTGCTTTTTTACTTATATTCTAATACTTCATTTACAGTTATAACAATAGCACCTTTAGGTTTTGTAGCTCCAAAAGGTGTAACTTCGCCATTAGCAAAAAAAGTATTTTTACATAAGTCAAAATATTTACCAATTTCATAAAATTCGGCGGTTCCAAAAATTCTCAATCCCTCATAAGCTTCATTAAACACAGTTAAAACAACATTAGGATTATATTGTATATTTTTTTGTGTATTTACCATTTCATTTACAGAAATAATAAGTTTATTATTTTCTATTACTCTAACATCCGATGCAACAGCTAAATTAGGATTGTTATCTTTATTCACTGTAGCAATATGCATAGGTTTTCCATCAATTAAATGTTTATATTCAAATAAATCCATATAACATTTCTCCTAAAAATAAATTAATTCTTGGTTATTATATCATATAAATTTACAATAAAAAATATTAAATGTAAAATTCCTAGGTTATATAGTATAAATAATTGATTTCAAGATAAAATAATGATAAAATAACGATAATAATTATAAAGGAGAGTGTAAGTTATGATTAATATTAGACCAGTATCAGATTTAAGAAATAAATATCCAGAAATAGAGGAGTTAGTTTTAAAAGAAGATGAAGCGGTTTATTTAACAAAAAATGGATATGGTTCAATGGTAGTATTAAGCTTAGAAAAATATGCAGAAATGCTAAAAAGTTTAGATGCAGAAAAAGCTTTAGAAGCAAGATTTGGAGTAATTGATATTGATAAAGCCTTAGAGGAAGCAGAAGAAGAAGCTAATAATCCTAACACTAAACGCTATTCTCATGAAGAAATGAAACAAATGGCAAGGAGGATAATTGATGGCAAATAAAAAATACGAAACAAAATATCTTCCAACATTTATTTCACAATTTAATAATATTTTGTATTACATTACATATGAACTTAAAAATAAAATAGCGGCAGATAATTTTTATAGCGAAGTAATAAAACAAATTGAGATAAGAAGTGAAGCTCCAGAATCGTACGAAGTTTTTAAAACAATTAAAAATGGAGAAGTAAAATATTATAAAATAAATGTAAAGAATTATACAATATTTTATGTTGTAAAAGATAATGTAATAGAAATAAGAAGAATATATTATAGGCAAAGGAACTTCGAAAATTTAATAAAAGAATAATAAAGAGGAATTTTTTTAAAGAATTCCTCTTCTATGCAAGCACAGCCCCAAGCACCAATATACCCAAATTATCATTATAAATTTTATCAAACTGAGAAATTGGAAGAGGGTTTTCACCGCATACCTACTTCAATAGTATATCCAGGTAAATTATAACTTTGGATAAACCAATCCTTATATCCTGCCCAAGAAGATTTAGGAGGAGTTAAATTCAGTAAATATCCACTAGCCTTTTCAAACTGTCTGCCAATATATTCAGAATTTGGTGGAAGATAATCTTGAAATTTCCAATAAATAACTTTCCCTTGACTATGATAAGCTAAAATTAGTTTAAAATTATGCAAAAGAGTAAAATTATAAACTGCTTTTGCTTCAGGAGTAGAAAGAGGAAAATGACCAACATAATCACGAGGAGCAGGGCTAGTAAAACCTTGTTCAAATTTAATCCTTTGAGCATTCTCCCACCCGAGCTGGAAATTGTAAATTTAAATCCACACCTGTGAGGCTTACTAACTTCCACATATAAAAATTAATTAGGAAATATAAAAATATTTACAGTAATTATATATTAAATTAAGTCAAGGAAAGCTATTTCTGTACCAATAACAATATCTTTTATTCTAAAAAAATATACAAATATTAGAAAAAATGCTGACAAATTAAATTGAGCACGTTATACTACCAGTAAATTATAAATATGGAGGTAGTAAATATGTATGAAATTGAAAAAGGAGTTTTAA
The DNA here is from genome assembly GCA_948630815.1 of uncultured Clostridia bacterium. Lineage (GTDB taxonomy): Bacteria > Bacillota > Clostridia > TANB77 > CAG-508 > RGIG8482. The sequence continues at coordinate 59,698 of CAPIEU010000008.1, read as the reverse complement.
ATAATCTATTTGAAAGTAGAGAATCAAATTTATATGTATTAACAGAAATGGACAAAAAGCAAATTGAAAATTTAACAAAGGATAATGATACTTATGAGAAATTATTTAATATAATTGAGGAGCTATCAGATGATACAAAAAAATTAGACAAAGTTAGAGATAGTTTAGATAGTTATATAGATAGAATAAATATTGCAGGTTCATATGAAAACGAAAAGTTCTATAAAATACGGATTTTCAGATGCAATTAATTTAATTTTAGAGTGTGCAAAATTGCCAAATATGTCAGCAAATAATTTTTAGAACATCAAAACAAATGTTTGACAAAGTGAAAAATATGTTATATAATGTGAAAAAATAAGAGTGGAGTGATACTATATGAAAAAGCAAAAAAAGTATAACATATATACAGATGCTAGTTTTGATGATAAAAGTAGTGTTGCAACATATTCAATTATAATAATGTCAGAAAATAAAATTTTAAAGTCATATTCCAAGAAGAGTAGAATAGAAATAAAAAATTCTACTGAAATTGAAGTATTTGCAGTATATCAAGCAATGAATTTGATTTTAAGTTGTTATATAAATAAAAGTGAAAGTCAAGTATTCTGCATAAATACAGATTGCACACAGGTACCAGCATTTTTTGAAAATAAAAACAATAAAATGAAAATATTTAAGCATAATGAAGATATAAAAAGAGATATGATAAAAACATATAATGTAATTTCTACAAAATTAAGTAAAAAGAATTGTAGTTTTTCATTAAAGTGGATAACAAGAGATTTAAATAAAATAGCACATAAACAGACCTATAATATGCTAAAAAGAGTAAGAAAAGTAAATAAATTAAATATTTCAAAAGATGATGTACTAATTGATAAAAGAATATTTTGCGAAATTTTGACCAGTTTTGATAAAAAGCAATTATCAATTGTATTATATTTATTAAATAATGTAGGACAAGATAGCTTGATATTAACAACTCAAAAAGCACTTGCTGAGAATTTAAATGTTTCAATTTCAGTAATAAATAAAACAATTAAAGAATTAAATCAATTGAAAATAATAGAGAAAGTAAAAAATGGAAAGTATTTACTTTTAATATAAAATTCTTTATTATATGTAGAAAAAAATCAAATTTTATGATATATTGTTAAAGTATTAAGGAGCAATGAGAATGAGAAGAAAATGTATAGAATTATTTGCAGGAGCAGGAGGATTAGCCCTAGGATTAGAAAAGGCAGGATTTGAAGAAATTGGATTAGTAGAAATAGATAAAACAGCATGTGAAACATTAAGGTTAAATAGACCAAACTGGAATGTAATTGAAGAGGATATTATTAAATTTTCTCAAAAAGATTTATTAAAAGAATTTAATTTAAAAAAAGGAGAACTAGATTTATTATCTGGAGGATATCCTTGTCAATCATTCAGTTATGCAGGAAAAAAACTAGGCTTAGAAGATATTAGAGGAACAATGTTTTTCTATTATGCAGAATTTTTAAGGCAATTACAACCAAAAATGTTTCTTGCTGAAAATGTCAAAGGTTTAACAACTCATGATGGTGGAAGAACAATAAAAACAATGGTGGATGTATTTGAAGACTTAGGATATACAGTTGAATGGAAAATTTTGAATGCATGGGATTACGGAGTGGCTGAAAAAAGACAAAGGGTTGTTATAATAGGAACTAGAAATGATTTAAAAGAAAATATTAAATTTGAATATCCAAAACCTCACGGTTATAAGCCTGTTTTAAAAGATGTACTAAAAAACGTTCCAAATTCAGTTGGAGCAAAATATCCAGAAAAAAAGAAAAAGGTATTTGATTTAGTACCTCCAGGGGGATATTGGAGAGATTTACCAGATGATGTAGCAAGAGATTATATGAAATCATGCTATTTTATGGGAGGTGGAAGAACAGGAATTGCAAGAAGAATATCTTGGGACGAGCCTTCATTGACTTTAACTTGTTCTCCAATGATGAAACAAACAGATAGATGTCATCCAGATGAAAGTAGACCTTTCACTACGAGAGAGTATGCAAGAATTCAATCATTTCCAGATGAATGGAAATTCTCTGGAAAAATGAACGATATATATAAACAAATAGGAAATGCTGTTCCAGTTGAGTTGGCGAAAGAAGTGGGATTATCAATAATGAATGCTTTAAATGAAGGAGTTAATAAAAATGTGGAATCTTAATTTTATAACAAAAGAAAATTTGAAAGAACATATAAGAAATACAATATCTACATATGAAAAAACTTTAGATGGAATAGATTTAAGTAAATTTAATTCCAATATTGTAGATCCTATAAAAATGGTGTTTGATAGTAAAGTTTATAGAAAAACTTTTGAAGAAGTAATAAAAGATGAATTAGTAAGACAGAGAGATAAAACAAATTCTAATGCTATTGGTTATTTTCATCAAAATATGTTTAAGTATATAGAAAATTGCGAAGTGCCTAAAGAAGGTTTTGATGTTATTTATACTAAAAAAGATGGAAATAAAATCTATATAGAAATGAAAAATAAGCATAATACAATGAACTCCTCATCATCACAAAAAACATATATGAGAATGTTGAATAAAATAGCAAAAGAAAGTACAGCAGAATGTTTTTTAGTAGAAGCAATTGCTAAAAATAGTCAAAATATAGTTTGGAAAGTTTCCGTAGATGGAGAAAGAGTTGAAAATGAAAGAATAAAAAGAGTTTCATTAGATAAATTTTACGAGATTGTAACTGGAGACAAAGAGGCTTTTTATAAAATTTGTATGGAACTTCCTAAATTAATAGATGAAATTATAGAAGAAAATAAAGAATTACAAGTAGGAACAGATACAGTTATTAATGAGTTGAAAGGCAAAAATCCTGATTTGCTAAAAGCATTATATTTATTAGCATTTAAAGAATATGAAGGATTTGATAAAATTTAAAGAAAATATATTATGAATGGAGTATGAAAGTGGAAAAATTAAAAGTATTTATGATAATGCCATTTCAAGAAGAATTTTTGGAATTATATGGTATGATTAAAGAAAAATTAAAAGATGAATATGAATTTTCTAATGCTGGAGATTTAGATAATAAAAGAAGTATATTACAAGATATAGTGGTAGGAATAGGAAATGCTGATGTAATAATTGCTGATGTAACAGGACTAAATCCAAATGTATTTTATGAATTAGGATTATGCCATGCTTTAAATAAAAAAGTAATACTTATTACGCAAGATATAAATGAATTACCTTTTGATATTAGATCATATAGAGTAAGCGAATATGAAACTAATTTTTGGAAAATTAATGATATATTAGATGAAATTGAAAAAATTTTACAAGGTGCAAAAGATGGAAGTGTTCAATTTGGAAATCCTATAAAAGATTATTATCCTAGTGATGAAAAACAAAGAATATTTAAAGAAGATGTAAATACATTTCAAGAAAATATAGATGAAGAGGATAGAGGTTTTTTAGATTTTATAGCAGATATAAACGAGGATATATATAAATTGTCAGATGAAATAAAAAAAATGACAGAAGAGCAAAATGTAATGACAAAACAAATGGAAGATGCTACAGGTGAGATAAATAGAGTATCGAAATCGCCTTCATCAGGTAACGCTAGTTTTATTAGAAATATTGCTAGAAAAGTTGGAATAGGCATTCAAGATTTTGCTAATAAAATGAAAATTCATAATATTGAATTTGAAAATATTTGGGGAAGGATTGAAAATAATTTTCTTGATTTGATTGATAATAAATATATGGAAAATCAATCAAATAAGGAAGGGTTAATAGCTTCATTAAAAGGATTATATAGTATGAAAAAGTCTATACTAGAGTCTAATGAAAAAATAGACGATATGATTTCTACTTTTATATCCGTAAAAGGTATGGAAAGAAAACTTACGCAAGCCATTAATCTATTAGAAGAACAAATGAAAATATATTTATATATAATGAAAACTGCTAATTCAACGATAGATAGAATAATTAGTAAGTCTGAATTACTAGTAGGAAAAATTGATTTAAATTCTAATAGCGAAAATTAATTAAATAAGAGGAAACAGTAATTAAAAAATCACAGTTTTTTAGACTAAAAAAACTTAAAGAATTCCCTCCCAGCGGGCTAAAAAGGTATTAGGAGATTTTCTCCTAAACAGCGAAAACGGTGTCAAAACACCAAGCTGGCGAACTTTGGGCATTAAAAATGATCCTCTAAATATTGATTATAATTACAAATCAAAAATTGAAAAATTTTAAGTATAGATTCGTTCGGAATCAAAAAAATGCTTTTTTTGATTTTAAAAGATGAAATTTCATAAAGTTTCATCTTTTTTTGTACCCAAATTTCTTTTTCTGTACCCATTTTAATAAAAATTTTCAAAAGCAAAGTATACTCTTTATAAATTATTTAAGTTTGATATATAAAAAGAAAAATTTTTATTATACGCATATCACACTTAAATAATAATAAACATTATTAAGAGGTGTGTGTGTTGAAAAAGGAAGATATAAAAATATACTGTAAATTTAATAAAGCAAAACAACCTATTGATAAAGTTATTTGTAAAATGTTTTACGATTTTACTGAAAAGAAAACTGATAATAAAAATATTGAAAAAAGAGCTGACAAAATATAAAGACCACGTTATGATAATAGTACTGTAAATATTTTTATGGAAAGGAGTGAAATGTTTAAACTAATAACTAAAAACTATAAAGTAGGAATGTATATAAGATTATCTCGTGAAGATGGCGACAAACAAGAAAGTGAAAGTATTGGTAATCAAAGAAAAATAATTGAAAGATATTTAAAAGAGCAAGACTTGAATATTGTAGATGAATATGTTGATGATGGAGTATCACGGAACTACATTTGATAGACCTGAATTTAATAGGCTAATTACAGATATTGAAAATCAAAAAATTAATATGGTAATAACAAAAGATTTATCAAGACTTGGAAGAGATTATATTAAAACAGGATATTATATAGAAAACTATTTTCCTGAAAATCAAGTTAGATATGTTTCAATACTTGATGGAATAGATACATATAGTGAAACAGTAAATAATGATATAACACCATTTAAAGCAATCCTAAACGATATGTATGCAAAGGATATATCAAAAAAGATTAGAAGTGTTTTTAAAGAAAAACAAAAGCAAGGAGAATATTTATGCAGTACACCAGCATATCGGATACAAAAAAGATTCTAACAGTAAAAACAAATTAATTATTGATAATAATGTTGCAGATATAGTAAGGAAAATATTTGATATGTATGTAAATGGAACTGGAAGTAAGTTAATTGTTGAATACTTAAATAAAAATCATTATTTAAGTCCTTCTGGATATAGAAATACTGGTATTATTCAAAATGAAAATAAGAGCAATTATTTTTGGAATGCAACTACCATATGCGATATGTTAAAAAATGAAGTTTATATAGGCAATACAGTTCAAAATAAGGTATCTGTTGTTTCATATAAAGTGAAGAAACTTCGTAAAGTAGAAAAGGAAAGACAGATAAGAGTTGAAAATACACACGAACCAATTATTGATAAAGATATATTTGAAAAAGCACAAATAATACATAAACAAAGATCTAAAAAAGTTGTAAAACAATATGATTATTTATTACGAGGACTGATATATTGCAAACACTGTCGGTTGGCAAATGCAGATTGTATTAAAAGTAAATCATAATAGTAATCGTCCAAAGATACCATATATTGTAGATACAGGTTATCAAAAAAGAGGTTGTTATGTAAGAAATTTGAATTATCCAAAATTTGAAAAAAGAATACTTGAAATTGTAAGGCAAGTTTGTAGGATATATGCTAATCGTACTATGTTAGAAGAAACTTATAAAAAAGTAAAAGATAAATCAATTGATTTAGTGGCAGCTATAAAAAAGCAAATTGAAACAATAGATATTAAAATAGCTGGTATTAATAAAAATTTAGATAGCTTATATAATGATAAATTAAATGGGATATTGTTAGATACTGATTTTGTAAGAATATCTGGAAGGTTTATAAAAGAGAGAGAAAAACTAGAAAGTGAAAAGAGTGAATTGACAGATAGGTTTCAATCATTACAAGGTCAGCAAACTATCAAAAATAAAAATGATGAAGAACAAATTAATAAAACAATTAATGATTTTTTAGAAATGAAAGAAATAGATAAATCTTCTTTATTTAGATTAATTGATAAAATAGAGATAGACAAAGACAAAAACGTTTTTATTTCATTTAACTTTGCACCATTAAATACAATAAATGAAAATATAGATGAATTTATTGAAATAGAAGAAATTTTACAAAATGATAAACTACTTAAAAATAATATTGGATAAATAAGGTTTTAATAAGAATTGAATATATGATTAGTGTAGAAAAAATCTACATTATTTTTTGAAAATAAAAAGGTGGAAGTTAATCAGACTTTCACCCTCAATATTAGCTTTCCAGCCGGTCAGGAAAAGGAATATTAGGATAACTATAAGCAATACTTTTTGCGTAATTATATCCATTACTATTAATAGGTAGATTTCCAGTAACCAAATTAACTCCGGTCAGGATTAACCATTGGTACAATATAAATAGAAACAGTATTAAAAATTTCACGAGCACTATATCCATAAATAGTAGAATTATTATTATAAGCAACACAAAAATCCTCAGTAAACTTCATCAAGATAGGAGTAGTAATCCACTCATTTGTATGTATATATCAGTTACACTATACTTAAAACACAAGGGAGAGTAAGAAAGAAATAAATTAAGTAGAACTTGTTAAAATAGAAGCAAGTTTTATTTTTTTGTAATTTTAACACTAGCAGAAGCCATAAGTCAATAGGATTTATTTTTATAGAAGTAACAAAAGAATATGGAGCAGATAAATTATATATATATATTTATTTAAAAAATTATATATAGATATAACTCGTAAATACCAATATATCAATACTTTTATGGATTTTAGGTTTTAAAAATTTTAGGGGGATTTAAAATGATAGATAGTATAAATTTTATAGTATATGGAATTGGTAAATTGGATTTATCAAGAGTGGTAGATTTAGGAATTGTATATAAAATGTTTCAATATAGAAAAGATGCCTATGGTAATTATTATAGAAAATATGGAAAAGCAACAAATGTAAATGACCCAAACTTAATAAGCCAAGGAATAGAATTTGAATATAACAATATTCTTTTTCAGTATTATAAGGATTTCCATTGCATAGTTTTAATTGCAAATGCACATAGAGTTTTACAAAAAACAGACATCTTACTAAGTGATAGAGATACTTATATTGAAAAAGTAAAACAAGCGGTAGCAGAAGCATTGAATATAGATTATTTTAGATTAAAATTACATCGTATTGATTATTGCATAGATTTAGAAATGGATTACAAAGTTATGTATGAATATTTACATCAATTAGATAAGCATAGAAGTAGTTATCAATACATAAGTAGAATAAATGAATACGAAACATCGATTTATTTAACATCTAAAAACGGACAGAAGAAAATAAATATATATGACAAATATCAATGTGAAAGAATTAAATATTTTGAAAGATACAAAGAGGAACATCAAAAGAATGAAATAAGTTTAGCAGAATACCAAGAGAAGCACCCACCCTATTATAAATTTTACAAAAATGTTTTTAGGATTGAGGTGCAAAATACTAAAAAGTTAATACAAAGTGAAAGTATTAAAATTATCAATAAATATGATAATAGAAGCCAAACACAGAAAGAGGTAGATAAATTATTAAAAGAATTAAATAAAGTACACAAATTAAAGGCGAGAAAATGCAAGTTAAATAGAGAATTAGAAAGAAAATCACATATGTCAATTTACGAAAACTTAAATAATAAGTACCCAAGGGATTTATTAAATATAGATATAGAAGATTTAGAGCGTCAAGAAATGACAATAGAACTAATGATTGAGGATATAGGAGAGTATGAAAGAGAGCAAGCAACAATAATAAAGCTAATGAATGAAGAAATAGCAGAACAAGAAATAACAATAGACCTAATGATTGAGGGTTTATTAGAACAAGAGGAGCAGAAAATATGTAAATTAGTAGAAATGGATTTAAATGATAAATTATTATTAAATAGGGATTTATGTGCATATTGGAATCAAGAGAGTATGAATAAACACTATTTTGAATTCTTAAAAGATTTTCTATATGAGGGTAAATATTATAAATTAAGGATTGCAGAGAAAATGATTGAAGAAGCGGAAGAAAATACAAATTGTGAAAAGAAACATTTAAAAGAATTTATAAGAGCAGTAAATAAATATGGCATAAGTGGTGTAACCACTAGCAAGAAAGAGAATGAACATCAAATGTGGTGTGGAGCAACGGTTGAAGCATATATTAAAGAATTAGAAGCATTAGGAATAAATTTATTAAAAGTATCAGGAAACCCAAAATATAACTTACAAGAAGAACTAAAAATACTGAAAAAATCAGCACATACAGAGAATTGGAAAACCAAACTAATACTATTTTTGAAAGTAGTAAAAAAGTATGGTGTAGCAAATGTAATTGCAAAAGATAATAAAGAAATTGTAAATAATACAAAGCATTGTAATTATAAAACTTGGAGCAGTGCGACAGTAGATAACTATATAAAAATGTTAAGCGAGCTGGGAATAAACCCAGTTACATTGGACAATAGTTGTGAATTTGATAGTTTAGAAAGTTTATATACATTGATACAAGAAAATGCACAAGCAAAATATTTTGATATTACAGATAAAGAATTAGCACCACCATCAGAACCAGAGAAAGAAACAAAAGCAGAATATAGACCAAGAGATAGACATATAGAATTTTAGAATTTCTAAAAAGAAAATGTAAAATATTAATGAGCAGGTACTAAAAAAGTACAATGCACAAATTCTAATTTTTCCAGATTAGAACTTTCAAATTTATGTTAGGGGTGGTTATATGCACTTAATTGAGATTAGACAAGACTTACAACACGATACATCAGTTAAAGCAAGTATTTATGAAAATAGTAAAATCATAAGACAACTAGAAACATTAGCAGAATTCACAACAGATTTAAGCCAAGCAGATTGTGAATATATAACCACCTTACTTTTTAAAAGTAAAACATTATTAGAAAAAGCATATACAATTTTTAAATTAAATGACGAGGAGGTGCAGAAAAATGATAAGCAGAAAACAGATTAGTAAAACATCAGCAAGCAGAAAGATTTTAACGGAGGGTTTACAAAATAATGATAGACTAGACATCGCAGATTTATTACAATTAGAGAAACAAACAATTGATGATATTTTAATTCGTTTACAAGAAATATCAGTTGACCCAGCAACAGCAAGTTATATTTACAATTTAGTTAATATAAGTTATATGACATTAAGTAACATTTGCACAGATTTTTTAGAAATGGAGATGTATTAAATGAAAGAGTTAGAAATAATTGAATTACAAGAAATACCAATTGAAGAAATTGTATCTTTTTCCAAGTTAGATACATCGCCAGTCATAACTATACTTTATGACCTAAATTACGGACTTTTCAATAAATTTGTAGTAATAGCCGATGAATTAAAACTTGTATTCTTTTTAGTAAAAGGTACAAATAAGATTGCAGTTATTGGTACTGAAAAAGTGGCACTAAAGATAGCAAGATTATTACAAGTAAAAACTCAAGTTATGTATTATAGTTTATTAAAGCCCAAGAAAATACTTGGCAAGATATATACACCAAAAAGAAATAGTAATTATGTAGTACAAGCATTTGACGAAAATGGCAAACCAACCGAACCATTCATAAATACAGAAATAGAAATAGTTAATTGTGATAATTTATCAAAATATACTTTTAGAAATTATAAATATTATGTGAGTGTAAGAGGTAGTAAAAATAATAAGATTGAGAATTGTCAACTATTAAGAGATAAGCGAAGAAATTTCACACTAACTGGCAAAATTTAATGTATTTTGAAAATATCTAATACAAATAACAAATTAGCAATAAGAGGTTGCAACGAGGATTTAATTTAAGACATTTTTATATTACAAGCAATAAAAGCATATAATTTTGCAATAGACCATATTTTTGAAAATATAAAATTTGCAATTTTATGTAAAATATTGTATAATTTATATAGATGTGAATAATATCACATAGTTATAGGTACTATTTACTATTATAATCAATTCAAGGAGGACTTACTATGAAAAAAGAAGTAACAATTGTACCAAAAGACAAATGCCCATTAGATATTTTGGCAGAGATGGGCGACCGGACAAAGAATGCATGGATTTTTCTTCATGAAAATGCAGTAGAAAAATTGGAGAAAACATGCAATCAATACAAAGAATTTGCAGGTCAATGTAGTCTTTTATGGCATGGTACGAAAGAATTCCCGTTAACCAATATTCATATTGACAAGGCAGAACACGGTTGTTGGAAATCTGTCAATTACATTTCTGCAGACGACATCGCCTTTAGTAGCAGAGTATCTGATCCGGAAGAAATCTTTTTCCTTAAAATGGACGAGTGATTTGTCTTAAAAAGTAAATATATTTTCTTTTCCCCTATCTCTATGAGAAAGGGGTTTCTTTGTATTACATATTAGTTTAAACTTATTATTTGTAAAGGTATACCTTTATAAACACTTAAAAAATAGTGAATATTGTGTTTATAAAGGTGGTAAAAATATTTTACAAATGTTTATAAAATAGCCTTGACTTTTACAAACAGAGCATTTATAATAGCTGACCAAGGGGTGGGTATTATGGAAAACAAACAAAAAGTATATGGTTATATAAGAGTTAGTAGCAAAGACCAAAACGAAAGCAGACAATTACAATCAATGTTAGATTTTGGAATTCCAAAAGAAAGGATATTTTTAGATAAGCAGAGCGGAAAAGATTTTAATAGAGTAGAATATCAAACACTAAAAAGAATGTTAAAAGATAGCCCAAATAGTCTATTGGTTATACATTCTATTGATAGATTAGGCAGAAATTATATAGAGATAAAAAAAGAATGGCAAGAATTAACAACAGAATGCAAGGCAGATATTAAAGTGTTAGATATGGAATTACTTGATACTAGATTACACAAAGATTTATTAGGAACATTTGTAGCAGATTTAGTATTGCAGATTTTATCTTATAATGCAGAAAATGAAAGAAATAATATAAAGAAAAGGCAAGCCGAGGGAATAGCCATAGCGAAAGCACAAAATAAGCATTTAGGTAGACCAAAGGCAGAAATAACAGAAGCATTTATGACAGAATATAGCAAATGGAAAAATGGTAAGCAAACAGCCACCCAAGCAATGGCAAATGCAAATATGAAAAGAAATACATTTTATAAGTTAGCAAAACAAGTTGAAACAACAGTATAAGTAAATATTGGTATATAATCAAAGGTGGAATTTTCCACCTTTTTATATTTAGTAAAAATATTTAAAAAATTTTAAGGAGGTTATTGACAAACCAAACAAGTTAAGTGTATAATACATTTAAGTTAAAAATACACTTAACTTGGAGGAATAGATTATGGATTATAGTAAAATAAATGAATTAGGTGTAACAATGAAAGGATTGCAAGTTGATAAAAAAGTGAATTTTTCAATATTTAAAGCACAAGAAAAAGCAGATATAATTGAAAGTAAAGGGAAAGTAGGATTTCTAGGACATAAAATAATTAAAGCATTAGCAGTAGAAAAAGATATAAAGAAGCTAGAACATATAATGTGCATTAAACAAGATTTAAGCAAGAAATATAAGGATTATAGCATACAAAATGGTGACATAGTGATACCAGTATTCCCAGGTAAAGACCAGTTGGACATAATTTTTATGGAAGATATACAAGCGGAAGATTGTGTATACAATGATAGCAATTTAATAATAAGAGTAACAAGCGATAAAGTTATACCAAAATATTTATACACAATATTAAATTCAAGTAGCATTAGGAATAGGATTTTAAAACTATGCACAAAAAATACAAGGCAAGCAAGAATTACAGTAGCAATGTTAGAACAATTATCTATTCCAATAATAAGTTTAGAAGAGCAAGAAGAAATTATCAATAGATATACCAATGCAGTTAAACAATTAAATCAAGTACAAAATAGCATTGAAGAAATGGTGAGAGGAGGTAATGCCCTATGAAAGTAAAAAAATGAAAATCAGTTGTTGGAGCAACCGATTTTCATATCAAAATTTAATATAATCAAGTCTAAACACTTAATTATACGACCAATATAATTATAATTGTTTTGGACTTTATTGTCAAGTGGGATTTTCCCACTTTGGCAGAAGTCTTTTTTTGTGCATTGAAGCATATTGAGAGACTTACAACATAAGATTTAATGAGGTGTTAGCAAGTGAAAGTTAATAATGTTGTAATAGGTAAAGATAGAGTAACCCAAGTATTTCTTGGAGCAGAAGAAGCAGAAGCAAAAGATATAAAAGAAGAAATAAAAGGGTTAAGAAATGGAAAAAATAGAGTGGTGGTTTTTGTTGGAGGACAAAATGAAATAATGACATCACTAAAAGCAATGTTACAGTTAGTAGCAGTTAATAGTTAGTAACAAGTTAGTGCATATAGCAATATATGCACTAGCAAACTAAATAAGAGAGGTAGGATTATATGAAGAAAGTATATAATTATTCAAGAATAAGTAAAGATGAAGATAAAAAGAATTATGGAAGCATTAAAACACAAAATGATATTGCCAAAGAGTATGCAGAAGAGCAAGGGTGGGAAATTGAAAGAACATTTGAAGACGATAATGTATCGGGTTATATTCCAATAGAAGATAGACCAGCATTTAATGAATTATATAATTTAGTAAATGAAAGTAAAGAAAAACCAATTGTACTAATGAAAGATTTATCAAGACTTTCAAGGAATAATGGAATTGCACAAATGATTATAAATAAATGGAAAACGGAAGAAGTAGAATTGATACTAATTAAACAAAGAGGATGTACATTTAATTTATTAACAGACGATGACGATATAGTAGGTATTGAAACTTGGTACAATGAAAGGTATGTAAAAGAAACATCAAGAAAAGTAAGAGATTCATTAGGTAATAAAATGAAAGCGGGAACAGTAATACAAGGACCAAGATATGGTTATATAAAAGGAAAAGGTGGAACACTTACAGTAAATGAAGAAGTCAGAGAAGCGGTACAAACAATATTTGATTTATATGAACAAGGTTATGGAATGACATCAATAGCCAAAAAACTTAATACGGAATATGATTTTAAAAACCCATCTATTATAGAAGCAGAAAGATTTAAGAAAGCAAGAGGAAGAAACATAGAAAGAAAAGTAAGAGAATATTGGGAAACAGATATGATTAGTAAGATTTTAAGAGATAAAACATATATAGGAACATTAGTAACACATAAAAAAGAGGTTATAGGGATACATGGAAAAAAAGTAAAAATAATACCAGAAGAAGAACGTCATAAATTTAAAGACCACCACGAAGCAATAATAACAGAGGAGCAGTTTAATAAGGTACAAGAAATATTGAAACAAAGAGCAGAAAGTACAAGTCTTTATAAGAAAGGAAAACACTATTATATATTTGGTGGATTTGTGAGGTGTGGGGATTGTGGAGCGTCAGCGACTGGTTATATGAGATATGGAAAAAAATATTATGAATGTTTGAATTATAGTAAATATAGGAAATTAAGGTGTACCTATCATACAGTAGAAGAACAATACATATTAGAAAATTTTAAAATATTTTTGAAAGCAGTAAGAACAGAATATAAGGATTTTCTAAAAGGTATGAATTTAGATAAAGTTAAAAAGAAATCACAGAGTAATCAAGAAAAGTTAAAGATAAAACTAGAGAGAATAAAGCAAGAATATAGACAAATGCAAATGCAGAAAGTAAAGGAAATGACCAAAGTTAAAACAGCAGAGGAAGAAGAAATAGTGGAAGAAACATATTCACAAATGATAGAAGATAAGTTAAAGGAAATAACTAAAATAACTGAAACTTTAAGATATTTAGAAAATCAAACACAAAAAGATAAAGTTAAAAAAGTGAAACAAGCACTAGAATATTTTGATGAGATAATAAAAGCAGAAGAACCAGCAAAAGAAGTTTTAGCCCAAGTATTAGATAAAATTATTATATATGAAGGAAAGAATTTAGAATTTAAACTTAAAGTGAACCTTGATAAATTGATATAAGTAAGTTTAGGGGAAATAGCAATATTTCCCCTATATATAGGACAAGTCATACTGATATATTCAGCCCTTAGCATGAAAAGAAGCATTGTAAAAAACTTCTTTTTCCCCTCTACCAATCCTAAAATAAAAAATCTTATTACCAAGAACACTATTACCAATATTACCTATGTACAAAAATGGATATACATCTTTTAATGAATACAGATTATTAAGTAAAACATCATAATTATAAGAAACATTAGTAGAAACAATTCCCATAAAATCACCTAAAACATATTATGAAAAAATAGTAAAAAAGTTACAAATAATCCTTTGTACTAAAAATTTCTACAAAATGCTTAGCGGTTTTGGCATATTTCAAATTAGAATCTAAATATTCCCTTTCATCAGTAACAAAAATAAGCAAACCGATCTACAATATTATTATGAATAATAGGCAAAATAATTTGAGATTTATATTTTGAAACATCATCATTATCGACAATAGGAACAATAGTATCCATAGAAACATTCATATAGTCAGCATAACAAGGATCAGTAGTATATAAGTATACAAGATTCTTTAAGCTATCATGTAAACTTTTATTCAAATAATTATTATCATCATTAGAAGCTACAAAAATCACTTTATCTAAATCAGTTAAAATAATAGTTGAACTAGATAAAATCATAGAATTATGTAAAAATTCAACTAAACTATCAGTAATATACAACTTAGGTTACCTCCTATACATACATTATAAGTTAAATTTTACTAAAATGCAAGAAAATACATAAAAAATCTATATGTATACATAGTTAAAAACTGCATACCATATTTGTATAATTTTTCTAGTAGAAAATAAAGGAGAGAATTATGGGAGCATTTGATAGATTTTGGAAAAGAGAGCCACTATTAAAAAAGACAATAGCGATAGATGATGATTTATATGAAAAAATAGATAAATTATCTAAAAATGTATATCATACATCAACAAACCAGTTAATTAATGGATGTATAGAAGAACTGATAGAAACAAAAAATGTAAAACTATATGAAAAAGAAACAGAAAAAATGTCAGTACAGCATTCACTATTAATAAGAGAATCATTCTTTAAAGGGTTAGAAGAATTAAGAGAAAAATATAATTTATCAATATACAAACTAGTAAACATAGCAATAAAAAATGCATTAGACGAACTAAAATAGATTGAATATTTAGTCTTAAATTAGAATTAAGTAAGGACTCTAAATATATAGGAGAATGTAATTGGAAAGAATTAAAAATTAAATTAATAAAACAAATATTGCTAGAATAATATATTATTATTCTAGCAATTATTTTATATTATAGAAAAATTATGCTATGTAAAGTTAAATGTAGGGGCGAGCCTCGTGCCTGACCTTTTTATCCCACAGACTCCTCATTATTTTTACAAAGAATTTGAGAAACAATATTAATAGGTTCATCCTCTTCTTCATGTCTTGAAGCAAATCCAAAGAATCCTTTTTTCATTTTACTTTTTGCTATACTATAATCAACAACAGAACTTCTTTGTTCATTAACATTAGCACCTTTAGAAATATTGTCCTCTCTAATTTTATCAGTCTTAGTTACCTGAATATTCTTTTCATTAATAGTTTCCTCTTTTTTAGTAACTTTATTAGTTTTAGCTAATTTGGCAGGTTTTTCTTTAACAATTTCCTCTTTTTTAGTAACTTTATCAGCCTTAGCTAATTTAGCAGGTTTTTCTTCAGCTATTTCTTGTTTCTTAGTAATTTTATCAGCGTTTACCACTTTAGCAGGTTTTTCCTTAACAGTTTCTTCTTTTTGGGTAGTTTTAATAGTTTCAGTATTAACAGACTCTACTATACTGTTAGCAAGAATAACATCATTGTTTTGATCCATATCATTAGAACTTGAGTTATCTAAATTAGATATATTTTTTAAATAATCTTTCATTCTAACAACTTTATCATCTAATTTTCTAATATCTGTAACCTTAATACTTCTTTCAGTATTTTCCTTAACCATTTTTTTAATTAAAGCCTCATTATCCTTAGATTTTTTCTCTAAGTAATCAAATTTAGAATTTATATTTTCTAATTGTTTATAAATATTTGAAACAGCAGATAATACATCATTATTATTAATATTAGAAATTCCATCTTTTAAATTAGTAAATTCACTATTTTGAGAATTAACAGCATTTTCATAAGAAACTTTAATAGTATTTAACTCATTTAAAAGCAAACTAAAGTTATCTTCCAATTTAAAGTTAGCAATAGTATTATCAAGTTCCGCTCTAAAATTAGCAATGGTATTATCGAGTTCTGCAATGTATTCAGTTTGAAGCATAATAGCATCTTGATAAGTAGCTTTAATAGTATTTAGTTCATCCAAAACAATGTTGAAATCATCATCAAGACCAAGATTAGCAATTCTATTATCAAGTTCTGCAACACACCTAGTTTGATAATTAATAGCATTTTCATAAGAAGCCTTAATATTATTTAATTCATCTAAAATATTATTAGAATTATTTTCTATTCTCTCATCAATATAAGCATTTTGATAAACAATAGAATCTTCATAAGAATTCTTAATATTATTTAATTTATCTAAAATAACACTTGAATTATTACCAACCTTTTTATCAAGGTATTCAGTTTGAGAATTAATAGAATTCTCATAAGTAGACTTCATATTATTTAGTTCATCTAAAATAGAATTCGAATTATTTCTAACTTTTCTTGCAATATATTCATTTTGAGAGCTAATACCCTCTTCATAAGAGATTTTAAAATTATATAATTCATCTAATACAGCATTTGAATTATCTTCTACTTTGCCAGAAAGATATTCATTTTGAGAGTTAATAGAATCTTCATAAGAATTCTTAATATTATTTAATTTATCTAAAATAACACTTGAATTATTACCAACCTTTTTATCAAGGTATTCAGTTTGAGAATTAATAGAATTCTCATAAGTAGACTTCATATTATTTAGTTCATCTAAAATAGAATTCGAATTATTTCTAACTTTTCTTGCAATATATTCATTTTGAGAGCTAATACCCTCTTCATAAGAGATTTTAAAATTATATAATTCATCTAATACAGCATTTGAATTATCTTCTACTTTGCCAGAAAGATATTCATTTTGAGAGTTAATAGAATCTTCATAAGAATTCTTAATATTATTTAACTCACTTAAAATAGAACTAAAATTATCTGTAACATTAAAACTTGCAATCCTATCATTTAAGTCAGAAATATATTCATCAATATACTCATTTTGAGAACTAATAGCATTTTCATAAGAAGTTTTAATATTATTTAACTCATCTAAAATAGCATTTGTATTAGTATCACCATCAACATCAATATCAGCAATTTTACTATCAAGTTCTGCAATATATTCATTTTGATAATTAATAGCATCTTCATAAGAAGCCTTAATACTATTTAATTCATCTAAAATAGCATTAGAATTTTCTTCTAGTCTAAAATTAGAAATTTTATCATCTATTACAGCAATATATTCATTTTGAGTATCAATATTACTTTGATATAATTCCTTAATATTCTCAATTTGCTTCATAACAGAAGCAGCATTTTCATTTTTATAAACTATATCAAGAGAATCTTGAACAACATTTTTATAAAGACCTTTAAGTTCTGCAATATCCTTAGAATTATCTAAAAGAATATTTGATAATTTATCAAAATTATTGTTTTCATAATTAGAAGAATCATAATCTGTATCTAAACTTTCTGTTGGCTCAATTTCAGTATCTATAAAAACATCCTCACTTATGCAAAGTACATTATCAAGCAAAGAGTCGTCCATATCATTTTCCATATCAAAACCAGTATAAACTTCATTATGATTTCCATAGTAATATTTATTTTGATAAGACTTAGCACTTATTGGCATCTTATTAATAACAACACCGCCAATATTTCCACCAACAATAGTAATAGATTTTTTAATTTTATTTAAAGTATCAAGCTTAGATATTTTGGCAGCAGTAACAATAACAGTAGTGTCAACAATCTTAGACAAAATAACACTATCAGTTACTAATGTACAAGGAGTGCCATCACAAATAACTATATCATACTGAGTATTAAGAGCCTCTAAAAATCTTCTCATATTAATAGAAGATAATAATTCAGAAGGATTTGGTGGAACGTCACCAGAAGTCATAATATGTAAATTAGGAACACCACTCTTTTGAATATAATTATTAATATTAACAGTACTTCCATTAATTCCAATGTTAGATAATACATTAGACAAACCAGCATTATTCATAAGGTTAAAAATTTTATGAACTCGACCTTTTCTCATATCAGTATCAACTAAAATAACCTTTTTACCAGATTTTGCAAAAGAAACAGCAAGATTAGAAGAAACAAAGCTCTTTCCTTCGCCCATAGAACCACTAGTTACTAATATAGTATTAAGTTTTTTATTTTGAATTGAAAACATAATATTAGTTCTAAAAGTTTTAAAGCATTCGGCAATAGGAGATTTAGGTTCTGCATTAACAATTAATTCACTAAATGTTTTAGATTGATTATCTAAATATTTAGGGATAGTAGATAAAACAGGAAGTTTAGTATAATATTCTACTTCATGTTCAGATTTTATAGTGGTATCAAGTAAATAGACAATAATAACTATACCTAAACTTGCAAAAATTCCAATAAATGCAAATATTATAATATCTTTAAAATGATTAACATTATAAGGGGTATCATTAACTTTAGCCATATCAATAGTATAAACATTATTCATATTATATAAAGATTGAACTTCATTAGAAAAAACATTTAGTAGTTCGCTTGTAATACTAGCAGCTAAAAATTTATCTTCATTAACTACACTAATTTTAAATACTTCGGCATTATTAACAGCTTCAACAGAAACAAGATTAGATAAATCATTTGCAGAAATATCTAAGTTTAAATTATTAATAACTTGTTCCAAAACCTTAGTACTTTTAGCAATTTTAGTATAAGTAGAAAGCAAATTTTGGTTTAAGGCAATATCAGCTTGAGTAATAGAAAAATCATTATTCTCATTTTCCAAATTTTCATTTTGTACCAAAACAACAGTTGCAGAAGAATCATATAATGGAGTAACATAATAAAAGCTATAAAAATAGCCCATTACAATAAAAAGTATAAGTACAAAACAAATATATAATTTACAATTACATAAGATCTTAAAAAACCTATTAATATCAAAGTTTTCCATTCCCATCATCACCTTATGATATATTATCATATTATAAAAAAAGTGTCAATTTAAAATGAAAAATAAAAAAAAATATAAAAAAATGCTATGTAAATACTTACATCATTTTTTAAATGTATTAATACATCAAACTAATTCTATTACCAGATTTTTCAATAAAACCCTCCTCTTTTAAACTTTTAAGCTCACGCATCATAGCACTTCTATCAATACTTAAATAATCTGCCAAATCCGTAAGAGAAAAAGGCATTCTAAAAGACTTACTCATATTTCTTGCAGAAATAATATTAAAATATCCAAGCAATTTATCACGAATAGTACGTTTACTCAAAAGTTCAATCCTCATATTCAAATCTATAATCTCATTTAAGAACAATTCAGGTAGATTAATAAGTAAATTATTATGAAAAGAACAATTATTTTTACATTTTGTTTTAATATCATCATAAATGAAAAATAAAACTAAAGAATTAGCCTTTGCCTCTACAAGCAACTCATTATTAGTACTTACAGGATAAAAAATTTCACCAAAAATATCATTAGTA
Source organism: uncultured Clostridia bacterium (assembly GCA_948630815.1). Classification (GTDB taxonomy): domain Bacteria; phylum Bacillota; class Clostridia; order TANB77; family CAG-508; genus RGIG8482. The sequence continues at coordinate 39,633 of CAPIEU010000008.1, read as the reverse complement.
TTAAAATGTTCAACAATAGTTTTATTACCATTATAATCATACCTTACAAGGTCAGCTTCACCAGATAAAAGAATGCAAAGTTGATTACGTTTAGCAATATAACTAGTTATAACTTCACCTTTGTAAAAAGATTTTTTTTGAACTTTTGAACATTTTGAATCTAAATCTTTAACAAAATCAGCAACACGAAAACCATTATCCATATAAACCCTCCATAATATATTAAGAACACATAAATTTAAATACATAATGAATTAAAACTTATGTAGGGGGTGCATGGTATGCAACCCAATATATTAAATAATAAACATCTTTAGGGACAAACACAGGATTTGCCCTTACGAAACATTATACATAAAACCAAATCAAAATGCAACAAAAGGCAAAACAGCATAAATTAGCCAAAAATCGACAAAATAAATACGTAATAAATTTGTAATACAAATGAAACAAATTAAATCTTACTAGAAACAAATGAGTTTTAAAAATAAAATAAAAGACTTTTAATAATGTGTTGCAATTGCAACAGTAAAATAAAAAAGTTAATATATAATAAACCCATAAAATATGGGGGAGGAAATAGACATGAAAGTTATAAAAAGAGATGGAAGAGCAGTAGACTATGATAGAGAAAAAATAGTAGCAGCAATAGAAAAAGCAAATAATGAAGTAAGGTCAAGAGAAAAAGCAACTAAAGAGGAAATAAAAGAAATACTTCATTATATAGAAGAATTAGATAAAAAAAGAATGCTAGTAGAAGACATACAAGACATAATAGAAGAAAAATTAATGGAACATGGAAAATATGAACTAGCTAAAAAATATATAGTATATCGTTATACAAGAGCATTAGTAAGAAAACAAAACACAACAGACGAATCAATATTAGGTTTAATCAAAAATCAAAACAAAGAATTAGCAACAGAAAATTCAAACAAAAACGCAGTACTAGCCTCAACACAAAGAGATTATATAGCAGGAGAAGTATCAAAAGACTTAACAAAAAGAATATTATTACCAGAAAAAATATCAAAAGCACATGAAGAAGGAGTATTACATTTCCATGATGCAGATTATTTTTTACAACCAATATTCAATTGCTGTTTAGTAAATATAAAAGATATGTTAGAAAATGGAACAGTAATGAATGGAAAGTTAATTGAAAGTCCAAAAAGCTTTCAAGTGGCATGTACAGTAACGACACAAATAATAGCAGCAGTAGCATCAAACCAATATGGTGGACAAAGTGTTGATTTAAAGCATTTAGGAAGATATCTAAGAAAAAGTAAAGATAAATTCACAAAAGAATTAAAAGAAAATTATGAAGGAAAACTACCAGAGGAAATAATAGAGCAAATAGTGGATCAAAGGCTAAGAACAGAGCTATCAGCAGGTGTACAAACAATGCAATATCAAATAAATACATTAATGACAACAAATGGTCAATCGCCATTTGTAACACTATTTTTAAACCTAGACGAAAATGATGAATACATTGAAGAAAACGCAATGATAATAGAAGAAATACTAAAACAAAGATATAAGGGAATCAAAAATGAAAAAGGAGTATATGTAACACCAGCATTCCCAAAACTAATATATGTATTATATGAACATAACTGCCTAAAAGGTGGAAAATATGATTATCTAACAAAACTTGCAGTAAAATGTTCATCAAAAAGATTATACCCAGATTACATATCAGCAAAAAAAATGCGTGAAAACTATGAAGGAAATGTATTTAGTCCAATGGGATGTAGAAGTTTTTTATCACCTTGGAAAGACGAAAATGGAGAATACAAATTTGAAGGAAGATTTAACCAAGGTGTAGTAAGCCTAAACTTACCACAAATAGGAATAATAGCAGATGGAGATGAAGAAAAGTTCTGGAAACTATTAGATGAAAGACTAGAACTATGTTATGAAGCTTTAATGTGTAGACATTATGCACTACTTGGAACAAAAACAGATACAAGCCCAATACATTGGAAATATGGAGCAATTGCAAGACTAGAATCAGGAGAAACAATAGACAAACTATTAAAAGGTGGATATTCAACCATATCACTAGGATATATTGGATTATATGAAGTAACAAAACTAATGAAAGGTGTAAGTCATACAACACCTGAAGGAGAAGAATTTGCATTAAAAGTAATGAACAGATTAAGACAAGCAACAGACACTTGGAAAAAAGAAACAAATATAGGATTTGCACTATATGGGACACCAGCAGAAAGTTTATGTTATAGATTTGCAAGGATAGATAAAGAAAAATTTGGAATAATCAAAGACGTAACAGACAAAGGATATTATACAAACACATATCATGTAGAGGTAAGAGAAAAAATAGATGCATTTAAAAAACTAAGCTTTGAAAGTCAGTTCCAAAAAATATCTTCAGGAGGAGCAATTTCATATATAGAAATACCAAATATGAGAAATAATCTAAAAGCACTTGAAGAAATCGTAAAATTCATATATGATAATATACAATATGCAGAATTCAATACAAAATCAGACTACTGCCATATATGTGGTTTTGATGGAGAAATAACGATAAATGATGATAATGAATGGGAATGTCCACAGTGTGGAAATAAAGACCATAATAAAATGAATGTAACAAGAAGAACTTGTGGATATTTAGGAGAAAACTTCTGGAACGAAGGAAAAACAAAAGAAATAAAATCAAGAGTACTACATTTGTAATTAGAAGTTGGAAGTTGGAGGTTAGAGTTTTAAGAATATTCTTCGAAGAAATTTCTTAAATCAAACTTCCAACCTCAAACATCAAAATAGGAGGTATCAATATGCACTATGCGACAATAAAAGAATGTGATATAGCAAATGGACCTGGTGTTAGAGTAAGTGTATTTGTAAGTGGATGTAACCATCATTGCAAAGGTTGCTTTAATGAAATTGCCTGGAACTTTGAATATGGAAATGAATTCACAGAAGCAACAATAAATAAAGTATTAAAAGACCTAGATAAAGATTACATAGAAGGACTATCATTACTTGGGGGAGAGCCATTAGAACACGCAAACCAAAAAGGATTATTACCACTAGTAAAAAAAGTAAAAGAAAAATTTCCTAATAAAAGCATATGGTGCTATACAGGATTTGACTATGAAAAAGATGTAATGGGAAATATGTACAAAAATTGGGACGAAACAAAAGAACTAATAAGCAATATAGATGTAATAGTAGATGGAAAATTCGAACAAGAACTAAAAAATCCATCATTAAAATTTAGAGGTTCAAGCAACCAAAGAGTAATAGATGTACCAAAAAGTATAAAAGAAAATAAAGTCATTTGGGCAGATTTAGATAAAGACGAAATAAAAATGGCAAACTAAAATGGAGGTGTAGTAATACACTTCTTTTTTGTGAATAACAATAATATTTACAAAAAGCAACAAAAAAATTTTAAAAAATATATACAAAAAAAAAAATAGTGTTATAATAAAAAGTATCAAAAAATAAATAAAAAAGGGGTCTATTTTATGGAAAATATTAAAATCTTTTCATGTAGCAAATCAGCTGATAACTTTACAAAAGAAATATGTGATTCTTTAGAATTACCAATGGGAGAAATCAATTCAATGAAATTTAAAAATGATAACAACTTTGTACAAATATTAGAAACAGTTAGAGAACAAGATGTATACCTTATACAAACAACAGAACCACCAGTAAACGAAAGAGTAATGGAATTATTAATAACAATAGATGCTGTTAAACGTGCATCAGCAAAAAGAGTAAATGTAGTATTACCATATTACATATATTCAAGATCAGACAAAAAAGATCAACCACGTGTACCAGTAACAGCAAAATTAATGGCTGAGTTAATAGAAGCAGCAGGAGCAGACAGAGTAATAACCTGTGATTTACACAATCCAGCAATACAAGCATACTTTAGAATTCAATGTGATAGATTATCAGCAGAAAACCTATTAGAAGCATATTTTAAAGAAAAAAATTTAAAAGATATGGTAATAGTAGCAACAGATGCAGGAAGTTCAAAAAAAGCATATAAATATTCAGAATTTTTCAATTGTCCAATAGCATTAATAGATAAAAGAAGAGATGGAAATGATGATAGAGCCATAGCATCAACAGTAATAGGAGATGTAAAGGACAAGCAAGCAGTAATCTTTGATGATGAAGTAGACACAGCAGGATCAATGATAGAAACAGCAAAAATATTAGAAGAATTTGGAGCAAGTGAAATATATGCAGGATGTACACATGGGGTATTATCAGGACCAGCAATAGAAAGAATTAAGAATTCACCAATAAAAGAATTAGTAGTAACAAACACAGTTCCAATACCAGAAGAAAAAAGAATAGATAAAATAACAATACTATCAATGGCACCATTATTTGCAGAAGCAATAAAAAGAATAAATGAAGCAAAACCATTAGGAGAACTATTCAAAATATCTTAAGTTAGTATTGACAACACTTTACAACATAGAGTATAATGTTATTCGTATTAAAAATAGGGAAAAAATATAAACTAAAAAATAAAGCTACCCTTATTAAGATTACATACTGTGTATAACACCGGAAGGAGGGGAATAACATGTCAGAGGTAAAAGTAAATAATGGAAATATAGAGGACGCATTAAAAAGATTCAAAAGACAATGTGCAAGAAATGGAGTTTTACAAGAGGTACGTAAAAGAGAGCACTATGAAAAACCTAGTGTAAAAAGAAAGAAAAAATCAGAGGCTGCAAGAAAAAGAAAATTTTAGTTTAGAAGTTAGAGGTTGGAAGTTAGAGGTTAGAATATCTAATTTTCAGCCTTTTGGTTTATAAGACCCCCCTAGTCTGCTAACGCAGACCGCCTATTAAATACAATATTGTTAAGTAATGCATATTAGTTAATAATAGAGAGGTGTAGGGGCGAGCATTGCTCGTCCGCAATCGACAAAGACATACTAAAAATATTTATTTAAGCAATTTCTTTAGAGAATAGGAGATTAATAAAAAGATTATTTCATTGTATCTAAGGGAGGTGGCAAGCGAAGTTTGATGGGAGGTCTAATAAGTATTATTGATTATGAGAGGATTTGATTTAAAATGTTAAAAGAAAAATTATTAGAAGACTTAAAAAACTCAATGAAGGAAAAAAACGAAATAAGAAAAAATACAATACAAATGGTAAGAGCAGCAATCTTACAAGTAGAAAAAGATAAAGGAATAACACTTGAAGATGATAAAATAATCGAAATAATAGCAAAGGAAACAAAAAAGAGAAAAGATTCACTAGGAGATTATGAAAAAAGTGGAAGAGATGATTTAATAAAACAAGTAAAAGAAGAAATAAGCATACTACAAGAATACTTACCAAAACAATTATCGAAAGAAGAAATTAAAGAAATAGTTAAAGGAATAATAGAAGAAGTAGGTGCTACATCAATAAAAGATATGGGAAAAGTAATGAGTTTGGCAAAAGAAAAAATAGGAGTAGCAGCTGATGGTAAAACAATAAATGAAGTAGTAAAAGAAATATTAGCATAAAAATATTACTTAATTTGTACTAGTTATCAATAATATTAGGGTGAACATTAACGAATTTATTTAAAAAATTGGCAAAATGTATTTACATTTTTATAAATATGCTATAATATAAATATATAGAAAGAGAAGAAAGTTAAGCTTTCTCCTCAGTGTTGTTAGAATTGAAGTTAGTTTTGTTTGGTCCAACTTCAATTCTTTTTTATGTATGCAAATACTATAATTAGCTAACGCAATTAAAGATACTGCAATACCAATAGAAAGAATTACTAAAGATATTCCAATACACAATTCCAACTATACTCACCTCCTACAATAGCATATTTAACATTACAATTTAGTAATGCTAATGAATACTATCATAGTGCAATGGTGAGTATTCTAACAACAAAAATAATTTATCACATACAACACAAAAAGTCAATATAAATTTTACAAAAAAACAACATATAAAATAACAAAAAACTATTGTATAAAATTACCAAAATATATTATACTATAACATATAACTAAAATAAGAAAGGAAGAGAAGCCTTGAATTATCAAAAACAACAAATAAAAGAAGGAATAAACCTTCATCAAATACAAACAAACAAATTTAAAACAAACCTATTAAGTGTATTCTTAACAATGCCATTAAAGAAAGAGCAAGTTACAAAAGAAGCATTAATAGCTCAAATTTTAAGAAGAGGCTCTAATTTAATGAAAACAAGTGAAGAAATAAGCATTACATTAGAAGAAATGTATGGAGCATCATTTAATTGTGGAATTGAAAAAATAGGAGAAAATCATATAATAAAATTCTATTTAGAAACAATAAACGATGAATTCTTGCCTAAAAAAGAAGAAATATTAGAAAAAGGACTAAATACATTATTTGAAATAGTATTTAATCCACTAGTAGAAGAAAATAAATTCAAAGAAGAATATGTAAAACAAGAAATAGAAAACCTAAAACAAATCATAGAAGGGAAAAAAGATGACAAAGCAAGATATTCACTAGAAAGAACAATAGAAGAAATGTATAAAAATAAGCCATATGCACTATATAAATATGGATATATAGAAGACTTAGAAAAAATAACTTCAAAAGACTTATATGATTGTTATCAAAATATAATAAAAAATTGTAAAATAGACATATTTATATCAGGAAATGTAGATATATTAAAAACAAAAGAAATAATAGAACAAAATAAATTAATAAAAAATCTTATCGAAAGAAAGTATGAAAAACAAAAAGAACAATTATTAGAAACAAAAAAAGAGCCAAAAGAAATAAAAGAAGAAATGGATATCACACAAGGAAAAATGGTAATAGGACTTACAATAGAAACTAAAAATCAAGATGAAAAATATATAGCACTTGTATATAATACAATACTAGGTGGAGGAGCAAACTCTAAACTATTCCAAAATGTAAGAGAAAAAGCAAGCCTTGCATACACGGCAGGTTCAAATTATCTAAGACAAATGAATAACATATTAATACGTTGTGGAATAGAAACTAAAAATTACGAAAAAGCCCTAAACATTATAAAAAAACAATTAGATGATATGAAAGATGGAGAATTTACACAAGAAGACTTACAAAATGCAAAACAAAACATAATATCTACAATAAAATTCATACCAGATGAACAAGACACAGGAATAACATACTGTTTTGGTCAAGAACTTTCAGGAAACTATGTACCATTTGAAGAATACGAAAATAAAGTAAAAGCAGTAACAAAAGAGCAAATTATAGAACTTGGCAATAAAATAAATGTACACACAATATATTTTCTAACAAGCAAGAAATAAATGCAAACGCTGTAGGGGCAGGTCTTGTGCCTGCCCAAAGAGATTTACAGATAAAAATAAATGCAAACGCTGTAGGGGCAGGTCTTGTGCCTGCCTAAAGAGATTTACAGATAAAAATAAATGCAAATGCCGTAGGGGCAGGTCTTGTGCCTGCCCAGAAGAAAAATTCTTCAAATTTCGAAAGGAGAAAAAATATATGCAAATTATAGAAAACTCAAAAGTAAAAGAAAAAGTTTTTACTGAAAAACTACAAAACGGTCTAACCGTAATGATAATTCCAAAAAAAGATACAAACAAAAAATATGTAATATTTGGAACCAACTTTGGCTCAATAGATAATCACTTCATCATGCCAAAAAATAATGAAGAAATAACCATTCCAGATGGAGTAGCACATTTCTTAGAACATAAACTATTTGAGCAATCAAATGGTACAAACAGTTTAGACGTATTATCAAGTTTAGGAGTAGAAGCAAACGCATACACAACAAATGACCATACAGCATACCTATTCGAAGCAACAGACAATTTTTATCCTGCCTTAGACGAACTAATGAACTATGTACAAAACCCATATTTCACAGACCAAAATGTAGAAAAAGAAAAAGGAATAATAGGTCAAGAAATAAATATGTATGATGATGAGCCAAGCTGGCAAGTATATATGAACGCAATGAAATTAATGTATAAACAAAACCCTATAAATATAGATATAGCAGGAAGTATAGAATCAATAAGTAAAATAAACAAAGAGATATTATACAATTCATATAATACATTTTATAACCTATCAAATATGTTATTAGTAGTATGTGGAGACTTTGAACCAGAAAACTTATTACAAGAAATCAAAAACAGAATAACAAAAAATGAACAGCAAGGAGAAATAAAAAGAATATATCCTAAGGAACAAGATGAAATAGTACCTAAAGAAAAAATAGTAACAATGGACGTAACAAATCCAATATTTGCAATAGGATTTAAAGATAAAGTAGTAGCAAAAGAAGAACTAGTAAAAAAACATATAGCAATAGAAATAATATTATATATGTTACTTGGAAAAAGTTCAAAAACATATAAAAAGTTATATGAACAAGGAGATATAATGTCACAGCCAGACTTAGATTATGAATTTTCCAAAAACTATGCACACATACTAATAACAGGTATAGCAAAAAATCCACAAAATGTAGTAAAAGAATTAAAAGAAGCTATCAAACAATATAAAGAAAATGGATTAGAAGAAAAAGTATTTGATAGAATAAAGAAAAAAATATACGGAGACTATGTAACAGAATATAATGATGTATCAAATATTGCAAGAATGTTTTTAGCAGATTACTTTAAAGGAATAAACAGTTTCGATTATTTAGAAGAATATGAGCAAGTAACAACTGAATATGCAAATCAAGTCTTACAAGAAGTATTTAAACAAGACAATATGGTTGTATCAATAGTAAAAGGAAAATAAATATATAACATTTCTTAGTGCTTAATATTATTAATAGCAATAAAAGTAATCTTGAAAATCTACATTTTTAAGCCGCGTAAGCGACCAAACGGAGCGACAGCGAAGTGCGATTTGGAGCAACCTACATATAAAATGTTATAATTGTAGGTTGCAACACCAAGGCTTATAAAATGTAAATTGCAAAGATACTTTTCGTTGCTATTAAAGAGAACAATTATGCAACCTTTTATAATTATATTACTACCTAGGAGCGTATTGCAAAAGAAGACACAAGGAGAAAGAAAATGAACACAATCACATTTCCATTATTAAATCTAGAACTAAATATAAATAAAACTGCATTCGAAATTTTTGGCATCCCAGTATATTGGTATGCTATTTTAATTGTCGTAGGCATATTAATAGCATTATTCTTATGCAAAAAGCAAGATGGGAAATATGGTATAAAATTCGATGACATACTAACTTTAAGTATAATACTAATACCTATATCATTCATATCAGCAAGAATATACTATGTAATATTTAGTTTAGAAGATTATCAAAACATAATAGACATATTAAACGTAAAAGATGGAGGACTTGCAATATATGGTGGAATAATAGGAGGATTAACGGTAGCATACATATTCTGTAAAAAAAGAAAAATAGACCTATTAGATTTAACCGATTACATAGTACCATTTTTAGCATTAGGACAAGGTATAGGAAGATGGGGAAACTTTATAAATGTAGAAGCATATGGAACTAATACTAATCTTCCATGGAAAATGGGAATACAAATACAAAATGAAATACAATATGTACATCCAACATTCCTATATGAATCAATTTGTAACTTTATAATATTCATAATATTAAATAAAATATCGAAAAAAAGAAAATATCAAGGACAAATAACATATTACTACATAATAATGTATTCATTCATAAGAATGATAATAGAAAACCTAAGAATCGACAGTTTAATGTTATATAATTTAAGAATATCTCGGAGTTTTATCGTTTGTATTATTTGTAGTATTTTGTATAATAATAGCAAAAAAAGAAAATAAATGCCTTAAAAACAAAAAATAGATTGCTTAAAATCGCATAATGTCGCATAATTCCTAAGAAAAATGCTGTTTTTTTATTGACTATAATGTAAAAATATGGTATTTTTAAAATATACAAAAGATAAAAATGCTTAAAAAGGAGAGATGCATATGCTAAATGATGAAATATGTAAAAAAAGAGATGAGTTAAACAAAAGCATAGAGCAAGGCGAAGAATATAGCAAAGTATATAAATTAAGTGTAGAATTAGATGAACTAATAGCAAAATATATAAGCAACGAAAGGCTAAAAAGAACAAAAGAATAATAAAACAAAAGAAATAGATAAAAAAGAACAGTAATAATATTTATTTTATAAAAATAAGTATTATCTGTTCTTTTTTACATTATAAAATATAGGGGAGGACCTCGTATCTGCCCAAAAGAAAAACCAACAAAACAAATTGCAAATGTTGTAGGGGTTGCATAATATGCAACCCTCAACGATAAATTTAATGCAAACGATGTAGAGGCGAGCGATTTCTGTCCGTGAGGCGAAGTCTCTTTTGTTGTTAAAGGTAATAGCATATTAATCCGCTCCATCTTGCCCTACATTCAGCAAGATGGAGCGGACTTACATACATTTTACACAAATGTTACAAAAATATGTATTTTTCAAGATTTATGTAAAAAAGATTGTCAATTATTGAAAAATATTGGAAAATAATATATAATAGAATTAAGTATGTAAAAAATAGTAGGGAGAAAGAAATGAATAAATCAAAAAAAATAGTAAGCATAATTATAATAATGATAATTACAGTTGTATTATGTAGTAATATAAGCTATGTTTCTGCTACGGATAAAGGAGGAGGTAGCGTAACAGATAAACACGATATAAATTATCCAATATTAAATCCCAATGATTATAAACCAACAGATACAACAGGAGGAAATACACAATTTATAAATATGGGAAATGTACTAATAGGAACTATGAGAGTAGTAGGAACAGTAATAGCAGTAGTAGCATTAATGGTAATAGGATTAAGATATATGTTTGGAAGTACAGCTGAAAAAGCATCATATAAAGAAACAATGATACCATATTTAATAGGTGCAATAATGTTATTTACAATACCAAATGTATTAGGAATAATATACGATTTAGTTAAAGGAATAAACTTTTAAAACATAAGGCGGTGAAATAAATGAAAACATATAAAAAGATAATATCTATTATAATAATGCTAGTTATAACAATGGTTGCTACTAGGTGTTATGCTCAAATAGAATTATATGAAGGTGATGAATTATATCCTATTGTAGGAGAATTACTAAAGTATTCTAACGAATTAGGAAATAGAGAAGAAGAAGCAGTAAAAGAAGCAAAATTGGCACAGAAAATAATAGATGTATGTGGTAACAATGAAAGATTAATAGAACAATTAAAAAAATCATATGGACATGATGAAGGAATTTGGACAGGTGGAACAATGGATTCAATACATTATAAAGCAGCACAAGCAGCATTAACATCTGTTAAAACTGGTAATTTACCATCAGTACCAAAGGAAGAAGAAAGAAAAACATTAAAAGAAGAAATTGATGCACTTATGCCTCGTATTAATACAATGAGCTTACAAGAATTAAAAGATTTAGACGCGAAAATAAAAGAATATTTAAAATCAAGTAATGATAGAGACCTTATAGCAACATACGCAGAACCAGTATCACGTAGGATTAAAGAAATGGATTCTACATATAAAACTGCTTATGATGAAAAACAAGAAGAAAAACAAGAACATGATGATTTAAATAAGGATAAAGACAAACAGCATGGGCTTTTAGGAACGTCAACTCCAAATAGTTCTCATACAATAGATGAAATAATAGGAGAATCAAAGGACTTTATAAATCAAGGAAAAGATGGAGATAGTAAAATATCTATAAGCAATTTACAGGCAGGTTCAAACACTTTATATAATATATTATTAGGAATAGGAGTGTTCTTAGCAGTAGCTGTTGGAATGTATTTAGCAATTAAATTTATGCTTGCAAGTGCAGAAGATAAAGCAAAAGTAAAAGAATCATTAGTTCCATATATAGCAGGATGTGTTGTAATATTTGGAGCATTCACAATATGGAAACTAGCAATAGTACTTCTTTCTGGTATAGCATAAATACTTTAATATTACAAATTATCCCAAAATTTACATAAATTCGAAAAAATTTAAAAAAAGTATAGACAAACCATAAAAAAACAGTTATAATATATAGTATATAAAGGCAATTTTATGCTTTAAATAAGTTTTTAATATTAACTCTTAAAATAGAGTAATTAAAATAAAAAAATTATAAATAAAATATAGGAGGAAAATTATGAAAAAGACAAACAAAATAATAGTAACATTATTAATAGTACTTACAATAGTTACAATTAGTGTAAGTTCATTTGCAACTGCGGGAGATGTTTTACAAAAACTAGATGGTACAACAGGAGTAGATGTAAATACAAATAACATAACAAATTTAGGAAATTCAATTATAGCAGTTGTTAGAATAGTTGGTGTAATTGTAGCGGTAGTTATATTATTAGTACTTGGTATTAAATATATGATGGGTAGTGCAGAAGAAAAAGCTGATTACAAAAAATCAATGATACCATACATAATTGGTGCAATATTAATATTTGCTTCATCAACAATAGTAGGAGTAGTATATGATATGGCAAATGCACTAAATAAACCAAGTGTAACATAAAATAATAATTATAAACAAAAGATACTAGGGATATAAGAAATCCCTAGTTTTTTTAATAGAAAATTACATTTTCTATTAAAAAAACAGACATTGCACAGAAAAATTTATTTCATAAATTTTTCGCGTCGACAAATCTTTAAGCTTTGCTGTAATTTAATACGTATAAAAAGTATAGGGAAATCTTAGCAAAGCTAGATTTGTCATCTAACACCTATATAAACATAAAATAATTTATGAAAACCAAACCTCAAACTCATTGTTACACCCTTGTTACAAATACATTAAAAATATAATATTTTAGTATAATATGTTACATTTTGTAGCTTTATTTGGTATAATGGTAATAACGGATAAAGGAGGAAAAAGAGCTATGGGACCATATTATATACCAAGAAATGTAAAAGATGAAGGAAGAATACTATTTATATTTACAGGAAAATCTCTTATTTATACAGGAATTGGAGCGGCAGTAGGATTTTTCTTTAACCTCATATTAAGTGCATTTGGAGTAGGACTAATAGGAATGGTACTAATAGCAATATTTGCATTAATAGGATTTGCAATAGGAACCTTTAAAATGCCTAATATTGGTTCATTTGCTTTTACAAAAAAAGTAGGTGGAGAACCAATAGATGAAATTATACTAAGAGCAATAAAATTCAAAAAATCAAACAGTAAGATATATGTATATGATGAGGAGGAAACAAAAGATGAATAGTGCAGAGCAACTAACAAATATATTAATGATAGTACTTATGGTTATGATATTTATATTAATGGCACTTGCAGTAGTATTATTAGTAGTAAAATTTAAATCAAAACAAAAAGACGATAAAGATAAAATTACAGATACTAACAAACAACCATCAAGTGATGCAAAAAAAATAGCAAAAGAATACACAAAAGAATCAATATTCAAATTCATGGAATTTGATAAAATACAAGATAATATGATTGTACAAAAAAATGGAAATAAATATTTAATGGTAGTAGAATGCCAAGGCGTAAATTACGACCTAATGTCAGAAACAGAGAAAGTATCAGTAGAAGAAGGATTTTTACAATTCCTAAACACATTAAGGCATCCAATACAAATATATGTACAAACAAGAACAGTAAACTTAAACAGCAGTTTAGAAGGATACAGAAAAAAATTACAAGAAATAGAAATAGAATTAGAAAAAAAGAAAAATGCGTATCTTAAAAAACTACAATCTGGAGAATATCCTACTGAAGAACTAGAAAAAGAATTTTACGAAGTAACAAAACAAACAAACCTATATGAATATGGAAAAGATATAATAGCAAATACAGAAAGAATGAGCTTAAATAAAAACGTACTAAGTAAAAAATATTACATAATCATACCATATTATCCAGAAGATTTAGGAAATAGTGCATTTGATAAAGAAGAAATAAAAAACCTAGCTTTCCAAGAACTATATACAAAATCACAATCAATAATAAGAACACTTGCAGGATGTGAAGTAGGCGGAAAAATAATGACATCAGAAGAACTAATAGATTTATTATATGTAGCATACAACCGTGATGAAGCAGAAGTATTTGGAATAGATAAGGCGGCACGTGCAGGATATGAAGAATTATATACAACTGCACCAGATGTATTAAATAAAAAAATGAAAGTATTAGACCAAGAAATAGAAAAACAAGCACTAGCTTTAGTAAACGAAAAAGTAATACAAGTAAGAACAAAAAAACAACAAGAAATAGAAAGAAAGCAAGCACGATTTGGAGAGCTAATTCGTGAAAGAGCAGAAGCAATACTAAGACAAAACGCAGCATATTTAGGAAAAGATACAGCAAATCAATCAATAGAACTAATAAAAGAAGAAAATGTAGGGGCAGGTCCCGTGTCTGCCCAAGAAACAGATGCCAATGCTAAAAACACAAACATAAAAAGAAGAGGTAGACCAAAGAAACAAGAAAATGTAGGGGCAGGTCTTGTATCTGCCCAAGAAACCAAAGAAGAAGGAGGAGATACTAATGTGGGGGAAGAAGCAAAACCTAAAAAAAGAGGAAGAAAACCAAAACATAGTGCAGAATAATGAACAACAATACAACATATTAAAACAAAAAACAATAAAAGAATTAATTGCTCCATCAGGAATAGATGCCTCAAACATAGATCACCTAGAAATCGTATCAAATACAAAAAGATATGCAAGAAGTTTCTTTGTATCAGCACTACCTAGAATGGCAATATTTCCAGAACTATTTAGAGATTTATACTTATTTGGAGATGTAAACACATCAATATATATAAACCCTGTACCAGAAGCAAAATCACAAAACGAATTAAACAGAGTAATAAACCAATTAGAAACAGAAAGAATTGTAGCAGCAGATAGAGGAAATATAAATAGACAAAGTACAGTAGGGCAAAAAAGATATGAAGCAGAACAACTAAGAGATGAAATAGCGGCAGGATTTAACAAACTATATGAAGCATCAATAGTATCAACACTATTTGCATATAGCCTAGAAGACTTAGACAAATTTACAAGTTTACTTGCAACAGAAATGTCTAAATCATTAGTAAGTATAAAAAGTGCATGGGGCATACAAGAAGATACATTTAAAAGCAACCTACCATTAATGGATAATAAAATAAAAAAAGTACATACATTCGATAGACGTTCAATGGGAACAATATTCCCATTTACAACATCAGAAGTAGGACATCCTACAGGAGTTCCACTTGGATTTAATAAACAAACAGGAGTACCAATCTTATTTGATAACTTCCATCCATCACTTTCAAATTACAATATGGTAATATTCGCAAAATCAGGTGCTGGTAAATCTGTAACAATGAAAACATTAATATCAAGGTCAGCAGTGTTAATGGGAATAGAAAGTTTAGCACTAGATGCAGAGGGTGAATATTCTATAGTTGCAGAATCCCTAGGAGGAATTAATGTTGTATTAGGACCAAACTCAAAAACAATAATAAATTTATTTGATATAGAACCAGAAATAATAAAAGACGAAATAACAGGAAAAGAAAGAGTAGTACTAAATGTAGAAAACAAAGTAGAAGACGTAACACAAGCATTACTTACAATGGCAAGAGGAAGTACAAGAAGCAAAGAAGTAAACGAACTAACAAAACAAATAATAGCAGAAGCAATTGGTGAAGAATATGCAGAAGCACGGAATTACAAACGACCCTTCAAGTTTATATGAAGCAAGTGGAACAGGATTTAGTGGAGATATGTTAGCAAAAAGAAAGAAAACAATGCCTACAATAGGAAGTTGGTATAAAAGAATACAAAAAAAGGCAGAAGAAAACGATAATCAAGATTACAAATTCCACTATAGTTATCTATTAAAAGTAATGAAACAATACATTAGAGAATATGAAGGACAAATGGCATACTTTGATGGACAATCAACATTTGAACTATTAGATGGAGCACCATTTATAAACCTAGACATATCACAGTTAGAAGAAAGATTCGCAAGACCACTTGCACAACAAATCTTACTTTCATGGATATGGGAAAAATACGTAAAGAAAAATTCAGAAGATAGAACAAAAGCAAGTAAAAAAAGGGTGTTAGTAGATGAAGCATGGATGTTACTTCCATACCCAGAAGCAGTAGACTTCTTAAACACAATGGCAAGACGTGCAAGAAAAAGAAATGTATCACTTGCAATAATTTCACAAAGGTTTCAAGACTTCTACGAAAAACCAGAAGCACAAGCAGTACTAACCTCATCAGATACAAAGCTATTTTTGGCACAGGATAAATCTGAAATTGCATACCTAAAAGAAGTATTCAAACTTTCAGAAGGAGAAGCAGGATTCTTAGTAACTTGTTTAAAAGGAGAAGGATTATTAAAAGTAGGTGGAGACACAGCAATTTTACAAATAACACCAACAGCCAAAGAATTTGAGTTTGTTGAAACCAACTTAAACAACATAGTAAATGCAAAAAAGAAAAAAGCAATAGGTTAAAGAAGGAGTAACTATGAAAATTTTTACGAATAGGAGTGTAACTAAAAAAGTATTAATTGTAATAATAACTGTAATGCTATTAACATTTTCAGTACCAAAACCAGTAAATGCAGCAGGAGGAATACTATTAGGACCAATTACAGCATTATTTACTACTATAGTAGATGGATTCCAACATTTACTAGAAACCTTTATGTTAGGGGAATACAATCCATTTATGAAAGAAATAGATGATACAGATTCATATAATAGCAATGGTGGAGGAGCAACAGTAAATTTAGATTCTCAAGGTATTGAAATAGGTGGAGCTTGGTGGGGAGATATAACAGGAACTCAAATTCCAGTTATACAATATACACCAGAAGAAATATTTTCAAACAAAGTTCCAGCATTAGATGTAAACTTTATAAAACCATCTGTTACTACAGGAAATGCAGAATGGGATAACGAACATAATATTGCAATAAAATTACGACCAACAATAGCAAGCTGGTACATAGCAATGAGAACACTTGCACTTGTAGGATTATTATCTGTACTTGTATATTTAGGAATAAGAATGCTATTAACAGGTATTGCAGCAGATAAAGCAAAATATAAAAAAATGTTAATGGATTGGTTAGTAGCAATGTGCTTACTATTTGCACTTCACTATATAATGTCATTTGCACTAACAATGAGTGAAGTAATTACATCTATGATAGCAGATACAACCACTGGAAGTATTTCAGTAACATTTGAAGGACATACATTTACAGGAAACTTAATGAGTTATGTTAGATTTATGCTACAAGCAAAAGATACATCTACAAGTATAGGATTTTTCTTGTTATATCTAATGCTTATGTTCTTCACAATAAAATTTACATGGATATACTTAAAAAGGGTAGTTAATATGGCATTTTTAACATTAATTGCCCCACTTATAGCAGTGACATACCCAATAGATAAAGTATCAGATGGGAAAGCACAAGCATTTGAATTATGGATAAAAGAATTTGCATATAACGCATTATTACAACCATTACATTTACTACTTTATATTGTATTATTAGGTTCTGCAACAGAACTTGTAGCAGTAAATCCTTTATATGCAGTAGTATGTTTAGGCTTTCTAACAGCAGGAGAAAAACTATTCAAGAAAATGTTTGGATTTGATAAAGCAAGTGGAGGAACACTTGGAACACTTGCAGGAGCAGCTGGTTTAACAAGTATAGCAAATAAAGCAATAAGTTCTATGAGCAAAGGAAAAGCTGGTGGTTCAGGAAAAGTTAGAACAAACGATAAATATCAAAGAAGCGGAAAAGACCCAGGAGCCAATAAAGGTTATATGGCATTTGATAATAAAGATAATCAAGGATTAGCAGAATTAGCTGATACGGGAAATGATAATAAAGAAGAATTACCATCACCAAATGGAGCAGGAGATGAAGTACCAGCACCAAGTGGAGGAGAATTACCACCACCATTATCAGCACAAGAACAAGAAGAATTAGATATGCTAAAAAATGAATTAGATAACACAGATAATAATGAAGCATATCTTAATCCAGATGCGTATCAAGCAAAACTTGATAGAATAGATGAATTGGAAAACAAGAATAATGATTTAAATACTGTGGAAAATCCAGATACTACAGGAAGTCCAGATCCAGATATGACACAAGATGTTTTAGAAAATCTTGGTAAAGAAGAAAGTGAACATGAAGATGGATTTTTTGAAACAGTAGGAAAAGATGTTAAGAATTTTGGGGGAAGAGTAGGAGACAAATTTAATAGAGCAAAAGCATTTTTAACAGATGAAGATATAAGACATAAAGCTTTTGAAAGAGGTAAGAAAAGAGTAATAACAGGAGTTAGAAGAAATGCTATTGCAGCATGGAAAGCAGCACCAACAGCTGGACTTAGTGCATTAAAAATGGGTGCTAGAGGAGTAGGAGCATTAACACTTGGAGCAGTAGCAGGAGCAGCAGGAGCAGCCCTTACAGGCGATGCGGAAAAATCACTAGGAATGGCAATGGCAGGAGCAGCAGGGGGAAATACTATTTCAGGAAGATTAGCAAACGCTACAATAGGAAAAGCTAATTATAATAGGACTATACAAGAAGAATTTGGTGCAGCAAAATATGGAAGTACTACAGACTATAGAAATGCAAAAGCAGATAAACAATATTTAAAGAGTAAAGAACATGATGAAGAATATGAAAAGTATTTTAAAGATGGAAAATATGCAATGTCAAAAGCTGATTTTAATAAGGCAACAAGAGAATATAGACAAGTAGGAATTACTGATACAAAAACAATAAGAAAAGCACTACATCTAGAAGCACAATATGCAAAAAATAATAAAGATGCAAAAGAAGTAAGAGGAAAAGTACAAAATATAGTTCAAAGTTATGATGCAATTGATAGAAAAGCAGTTTATGGTTCAGATGAAAAAGCAACAAAAGCAACATTAAAGAATATAGAAAATCAAATAGCTTCAGGAGATGCAAAACAAAAAAGAGCAATTGCAAATGAAATATTACAAGGATATAGGGATTGGTACAATACTCCATAAATTTATACACTAGGAGGATAATAGAATGATTATAAAAAATAGTAACTTACGAAGAAGCATAACGAAGAATAGGTATAAGATACTAGCTATTATAGTCGCTATTATCCTTATTCTATGTCTAATAAGAACATTAAATGAATTAGCAAAAGGAGCAAATAATCCAAAAAACGAAAATAAAGTAACATCACAAACAAGCACATACAAACCACAAGAAACAGTGGTTTTAGGAGAAAATGTATCATCTATTAAACAAGAACAAGCTACAAAAATTATGGATGAATTCATTAAATATTGCAACTCAAAAGAAATAGAAAAAGCATATAATCTATTAACACAAGAATGCAAGAAAGAACAATTTTCAAATAATATTGAAAACTTTAAAAAAGACTATATAGAAAAAATATTTACAAATACAAAAACATATAATATGCAATCTTGGATAAATGGAGAAAATCCTACCTATAAAGTAAGAATAACAGATGATATATTAGCAACAGGAGAGGCAGGAGAAACAGTAGAAGACTATGTAACAATAGTAAAAAAAGACAACAATTATAAAATAAACCTAAATAGTTATGTTGGAAAAGAAAATATAAATAAGAAAACCAGTCAAGATGGAATAGTAATCACATTTTTAAATAAAGAAACAAACATGGACTATGAAATATATAACATAGAAGTAGAAAATAACACAGAAAATACAATATTATTAGATACAAAACAAAAGGCAAAAACAGTATATGCAACAGGATCAAATGGAGCAACTTATACAGCATTTATGTATGAAATAGAAGATGAACACCTAACAATAAAACCACGAATACATAAAACCCTAAGCATAAAAGTAAATAAAATATATAGCCCCAATATAGAAGTAGACAAGATAACATTTACAGACGTAGTAACAAATTTAGAAGAATACAATAATACCCAAAACAAAAAAGACTACCCTAAAAAAACAATAGAGGTAAATGTGTAAAAAAGACAATGTAGGGGCAGGTCTTGTGCCTGCCCAATCTTCGAAGAACAATCCATAAAAAAGGCCCCTTTAGTCTTCGGAGGCTGTCACGCGGAACACGTGACTGGGGGGTCTTGGAAAAATAATTAATAATGAATAATACAAAATTTGTTTCACAAATTTTGAAGGAGGTGAGAATATGGAAGACGAACAAAATAGAGAAGAAAATGAAGAACAAAGTTTAGGAAAACAAGCTATTGATGTAGGAAAACAAGTTGCTGAACAAGCAGCAAAAAATGCTGGAAAAAAAATAGCTAAAAAAATAGGAGCAAAAATATTAGCAGTAATTGCCCCATACATTATTCCAGTAATAGCAGGTATACTAATAGTAGTAATTATAGTAGGTGGATTATATGCCATTATAGATCATATACGTGAGAATAGTGGTGAAATTCAAACAGCTATAGCAACTTTTTTAGTAGCAGGAGATAATGGACCAATAGCACCTAGCCCTAATGAAATGGTAGATTTAATAAACAAAGAATTAGAAAAATCAGGTTTAGATAAAGATGGACTATACTTAGGAAATGGCATTCAAACAGACATATACTTATACAAATTTATGACAGCATCACTTGCAACACAATTACCATACATAAAAGATAGTACAGCAAAAACATTAACAGATATATTAAAACAAACTCTAGTACCAGGGGTAAATGCAATAGAAACATTTAAAAGTATAGTAGGACAAGATGTACAAGGAATTGTAAAAATAAAAAGACAAACAGGAAATGAAAATAAAGATTTAACATATAAAAAATACGAAGACTTTTTAAAACTAATAGAAGAAAACAACGAAAATAATCAATCTTCTGCTTTAGACTATTTTTCTATAGATGAATCATGGATGTTATGTGTAGCAAAAAAGAGTAAAACAACCACTAAAAATCCAGATAATACACAAACAGAAGTAAATACAATAACAGAAGTAAAAATACCATATCAAACAATGATATCTAAATATAGTATACCATTCGAATTCTTTATTACATTACAACAAACAACACAAAATGCAGAATATGTATCAGCAGTAGCAGATATGATACAAGATGGAGAAATCGAGCTTACCATATTCGACCAAACAGAAGTAATAGAAACTACATATACATATAGATATAAAGTTAGAAGAAAATGGATTGAAACACAAAAAATATCAAGAGAAACATATAAAACTGAGATTTTAAGCAGAAGTTTTATTAGGACAATAGACGAAACAAAAATCGCATCAGGTAAAAAAAGACCAACAGAAGAAGACTCTGGAAAACATGACTCAGGTAAGAATGAAGAAAAAGACAAAACGCCAAGCAAGCCAGAAAGTAGTAGTTCAGGGAAAAATGAGGAAAATAATGATAATCCAAATAAGGGAGAAAGCAGTAATACCGACAAAAATGAAGAAAATAACCAAAAAGGAGAAAATGAAAATTTAGATAAAAACGAAGAAAATGGCGATGCTTCAGATGACGATGTAAATAAAGTAAATCCAGTTCAAAAAGATGAAACAGGTGAAGAACAAACAGAAATAACAGTTACAATACAAGAAGTAAATTCAATAATGGCAAGTGTTACAAAAGCAGATGTATGGGTAATAGATCAAAAAGCAACATATATACAAGATGATATCTCACCAGAATATCCATTAGGAGAAGATGGAATAACAACAGATTTAGGAGATGAAGAAGGAGCAGGAGAAGCGGCAGAAGGAACTTGGCAAGTAGAAAGAAGTGAAACAACAAAACAAACCGTAACAAAAGAAAAATGGAAATTACAAAGTAATATTGTAGATATAGATGAAAGTGAATTTTTAGGATTATGGAAAAATGCTTTTGGTATGTACATTCCAGATACAAAACCAAAATATGATCCAAATGGAATTTTAGTAAAATACGAATTACCAGGAAAATGGCTTAAACTTCCTAAATTTGAATCACCAATAGAAAAACTAGAATCAAGTGAAGAATTACTATATGATCAGCTAGAAAGGTCAGAATACACACAAACACATGCACAATTAATGAGATATTTAATACAATTTTATAAAACAAAAGGCGAAGTTAAATTAGATATAAGCGATATATTAAGTTTATTTGATGTAAGTGAATTTACAGAGACAAGTTGGATAAAATTTGGAACAGGATATTGGTGGCCATTAAAAGATACCTCACAAACACGTATAACATCAGGGTTTGGATATAGAGGGGATATTGGAGTAGAAGGAGCTTCTAAAAACCACAAAGGAATTGATATTGGGGTTCCAGTAGGTTCAGAAGTTATTGCTGTAGCAGATGGTACTGTTGAAGTTGCAGGATATTCTTCATCAGCAGGAAATTGGATAAAAATAAATCACTCTAATGGTGTTAAAACAGTATATATGCATAATTCAACCTTATTAGTGTCAGTAGGACAAACAGTAAAACAAGGAGATGTTATTGCGTTATCTGGAAATACAGGTAATAGTGGTGGACCACACTTACATTTTGGAGTAGAAGTTAATGGAGAATATGTTAATCCTTTAGATTATGTTAGTGCTACAGATCCAAGACCAACAAATGTAGCACCAGATGTTCCAGCAAGTGTAGAAGTATGGGAAACATACATAGTACAAGCATTTGCAGAACTAGGATATGAATGTACAGATGAAAAAGTAAATGCAATATTACGACAAATAAGTACAGAATCAGGAGGAAATCAATCTATTATTCAAGGAATAAAAGATTCAAATTCAGGAAAACCGATTAACATTGGTAATGGAATATGTCCTTGGTGTTCATCACCATCAGGTGGAAGTTGTGGAAATACTAATATAGGACATGGATTATTACAATTTATTCCAACAACTTTCTATTCAAATATGATACCAGGACATACTAATATCTTCAATGGATATGATCAAATTTGTACATGTATTACAATGTTAGAAAAAAGATCTGGTTCATATACAGATTATATTGGAAAAGGTACTGGTTGGGGCTAAAAGGAGGAAAATAGAAATGCATAAAACCTTAAAAATAATGATAATAATAGTATTAATCATTATAGTAATGATAGTAGGAATTTTAGCAACCTTATTTATAAATTTAAAGCCTGAAGAACAAACAACTAACGAAAAAGAAAATAAACAATCAACAGAAACTATAATAGTACAAAATCGTAATGATTTTTTTACAGTGGCAAATTGTGTTAGTAAATACATTACTTATTTAACAACAAAAGAAAAAGAAATATTATATAATTACTTAGATGAACAATATAAAAAAGAAAACAATATTACAATAGATAATATATATACATATATAAAAACATTTGACGATTATTATAAATTTAAGGCAAAAGAAATGTATGTAAGTAAATTATCAGATACAATATCTCAATATTTTGTATATGGAACTTTAACTAAAGAATCAACAGGTGATGATGATGAACAAACACCCTTTTATATATCGATAAAGTTAGATAAAGCAAATAACACATTTTCGGTTATACCAAATCTATATATAAAGTAAATAAAAAAATATAAGGAGGAAAAAATATGAATACAAAATTATTAAAAAGATGTATTATAATATTAATTATAGCAATAATCCTTATATGTGTGTTATTATTAGTTTTAATAAACATAGCAAACAATAAAAAACCAGATAGCATTTTTAAACAACCAGATGAAATACATTATGATGCTATAAAATATAATAAGTATAATGAAATATCATATGCATATATAAACGATCAACAAATATGTAATATATATTTAATGGACTATAAAAGTAATATGATTAATAATATAGAAGAGGCGTATAGAGAGTTAGATAAAGAATATAGAGAAAAACGTTTTGAAAATATAGAAAAGTTTAAAGAATATATTGCTAAAAACGAAGAGAGAATATATAGTATAAAATTAGCAAGATTTCAAGTAAGACAAGGGGAAAATGGAAAAAAATATATATGTATAGACCAATATGGGAACTATTATATTTTTATAGAAACAGCTATTATGCAATATTCAGTCATATTAGATACATTTACAATAGATTTACCAGAATATGTTGAGAAATATAATAAATCAAAACCAAATGAAAAAGTAGCATTATGTATAGATAAATTTATAAAGAATGTAAATGCACAAAACTATACTTTAGCATACAGTATGTTAGCAGAAAGTTTTAAAAATAACTACTTTAAAAATCAGGAAAGTTTTGAAAATTACGTAAAACAAAACTTTTTAGGAAAAGAGCAAATAGAATTTGTACAGTTTCAAAATGAAAAAGATATATATGTTTATAAGGTAAGGTTAAATAGCTCACAAAATAGTGAAAATAAATTAGAAAAAAACTTTAACATAAAACTAGGTGAAGGCACAAACTTTGAAATATCATTTAATATGCAATAATTAAACTTATGATAAAATTGAAAATATAAGGGTAGCATACCATGCTACCCCTACATCATAGAAAAATAAATATTTATATTATTAGGGAGTATTTATGAAAGAGGTATTACAAAAATTAAGAGAATTTAAAACCATACAAGAAACCAATATAAAAAAAGGAGAATCCATAATAGATATAAGCTATTATGGGGAAATAACGTTATCAAAAAATGATACAGACATATCAAACCAAAGAAAAGAAGATTTATATTTAGTAAAAAAAGAAATAGATGGAAAAATAGAATTTGAATTTAGAATAGACTTTGGAATTATTGCTTATATTGGTGAGGAAGGACAAATACAAATAGCAGAAGATTTTAAACAACTAATAAACGAAAATGAATTTTTATTACAACTAAAAAGTATAATGCCAATATCACTAGAAAAATTAGAAGCATTAGAGAAAAGTGGGAGCAATAAAGAAATAGAAAAATTATCTAAAACAACTGAAAATGAAAAAGAATTAGAAGATGAAAAGAAAATAGAAAAAGAAGATAGTAATACAGCTAAAAAATACATAGAAAACCCAAAAGATGCCAAAATAGATTTAAGAAAGAAAATAACTGAAAAAGAAAACTTTTATGACCTAGTACCAGAAGCAAGACAAAAAGGAATAGTAGATTTAGTAGTAAGAAGAAAAGATAGTACAAGATTTGAATTTATTGGTATAAACGGTGCTGGAGAAGAGATAAAACTAAAAAGCCTAGAACAAACAGAAGGAACAAATCCAAATAAAGATATTATAGAGATAGATGCTAAAGGAACTGTAAAAAAAGACCAAGTAGAAACAATAATAAAAATAAAAAATGGACAAAATGAAGGAAAGCAAAACGAAGGATTTACAGTAAAATTAGGGGAATATGGAATACCAGAAGTAAGCTATTATAGAAGAGCAAGAGAACTAAACAAATATTCAAGTATACCAGTAAATATGGAAAACACAAACCAAAAAAGAACAGACCGTGATGTAAGAGAATATATAGAAAAGACAAGAAACACAGCTACAAACGACAATATAAAAAGAGCAGAAGATAGAATAAGTTATAACGAAGATAACGAAACACAATTAGAAAACATAGATGATAACCCATATAATGATGAAATAATAGATTCTGCAGAAATAGAAATACGAAAAGCAGCAAAACGTTGCAAAATAAGCGTAGAAGAATTTAAACAAAAACTAGAAACACAAGATGGAGATACACTAGAAGAAAAAATAGAAAATGCAGAAGAAGAAATAAATGAAGAATTTAGGGGACTAAGAGATAGAGGGTAAAAAACTACACATAAAAATCACTTTTTTAAATACAATTAAAAAGGTGATTTTTTTATGAAAAAAGTGCTATCTATAATAATTATATTTATATTAGTATTAAACATTAATATAGTAACATATGCAGATGATTTAGACGAAGAAGATATAAACAAAGAAGAAATAGAAGAAGATATTTTAAATGTATCCACAACTGTGGAAAACATACCCAAAACAAACTCAAGAGCAGTATTAATATTAGATAAAGAATCAAAAAAAGTAATATATGAAAAAAATGGATATGTAAAAAAGGCAATGGCATCAACAACTAAAATAATGACAGCAATAATAGTATTAGAAAATGCTAATTTAAAAGATACAGTAGAAATATCCAAAAAAGCAGGAGGAACAGGAGGGTCAAGACTTGGGTTAAAAGCAAATGATAAAATAACAGTAAATGACCTATTATATGGTCTAATGTTACGTTCACGGAAACGATACAGCAGTGGCACTTGCAGAGTATGTAGGAGGAAGTATAGAAGGTTTTGCTGACTTAATGAATAAAAAGGCAGAAGAATTAGGACTAAAAAACACGCATTTTGTAACACCACATGGACTAGACCAAGATGAACACTATACAACAGCATATGAATTAGCTAATATTACAGACTATGCTTTAAACAATAAAAAATTTGCACAAATTGTAGGCACAAAACAAACAACAATATACATAAACGGAAATCAAAAGCAAATAAATAATACAAATGAATTGTTAGGAAACTTAAATGGAGTAGATGGAGTAAAAACAGGTTTTACAAACAATGCTGGAAGATGCCTTGTAACAACCACTAAAAGAAATGGACATAGAATAATATGTGTAGTATTAGGGGCAGACACAAAAAAAATTAGAACCACAGACAGTATAAAACTAATAGAATATGCCTTCTCAAATTATGAATATATAAACATCAAAGAAAAAATAGAAAGCCAATTTGAAGAATGGAGAAAAGAAAATTTAAAAAATATAGAAATAATAAAAGGGAAAAATAAAAATCTTAAAATAAAGTTAGGAAATTTACAAATTAATGAAGTACCAATAAACAAAAACAGTATAAAAGATATAAAAGTACAAATAATATGCAAAAATACTTTACAAGCACCATTACAAAAAAATGATGTAATAGGGGAAATTGAAGTAAAAGAAAAAGAAGAAACAATAACCAAAGTAGACATATTATTAGAAGAGGCGATAGAAAAAAAGAATATAATTAACTATTTACAACAGTTTATAAGCAATTATTCTATTTATTTAGAGCAAGCCATATAGGGGTAGGTCTTGTGCCTACCTTTTATCGAAAGAATAATTAAAAATTAAATTCAGTAAAACAATATGTATTTGGGTAGGTACAAGACCTACCCCTACATAAATATATACGACTGGGCGTTACATATCAAGGAAATTTTATGAAAAAACCATGCTTCCCCATTCAATGTCTATTTACAAAAATTAGAAAATATGTAATAATAATACAAGAAATAAAAAATAAGGGAGATAAACCTATGAGAATATTGAAAGAATTTAAAGTACCAGATTTCAAATTTCCAAAACTGAAAATGGAAGAAATAACACAAATAGAAGAAGAAAACATAGAAGAACGGAAAACAAAAAAGAAAAAACATAAAATATGAAACAAAAAACTATAAAACAATAAAAGAAATATTTGAGAAAGTAACAAATGAATATGAAAAAGAAGTATTCATTTTAGAAAAATTTGATCCTAAAAAACCATATACAGAAATTACGTATAAACAATTTAGAGAAGACGTAGTAGGACTAGGAACAGGATTAAACAAAGTTTTAGGACTAGAAGATAAAAGAGTAGTAATAATAGGAGAAAACACATATCACTGGTATATATCATATATGGCGATGCTTTGTGGGACAGCAATAGCAGTACCAGTGGATAAAGAATTACCAGCAAATGAAATAGAAAATGTAGTAAAAAGAGCCAAAGCAAGTGCAATAATATATTCAAAGAAAAAAGAAGAAGTAATAAAAAAGATAAAAGATAATCTTCCAGAAGTAGAATACTTTATAGAAATGAATACAGATAATACAATAGATGGAAAAGATGTAGGAATAAACTACGTAATAGATGAAGGAAAAAGAATAGTAGAATCTGGAGATACAAGCTATATGGAAATGAGCATTGATCCAGAGGAATTTAAAGTTTTAATATTCACATCAGGAACAACATCTGCTGCAAAAGGAGTTATGATAAACAATAGAAACCTTGCACAAAATGTAAATGTAGTTGCAGCATATGTGTACTTAGATAATACCGATAGATTTTTCTCAGTATTACCATTACATCATACATATGAATCAAGTATAGGATTTTTATTACCTATGTCGGTAGGGGCATCTATTGCAGTATGTGAGGGATTAAAACATATAGTACCAAACTTAAAAGAAACAAAACCAACAACAATGCTTGCAGTACCATTACTAGTAGAAAATCTATATAAAAAAATAAATGAAAATATAGTAAAAAGTAAAAAAGACAAGCTAGTAAAATCAATGATACATATAACAAATGCTCTAAAAGGTGTAAACATAGATATAAAAAGAAAAGTATTTAAAGAAATATATGATAACTTAGGAGGAAATATAAGAAGAATAGTATCAGCAGCAGCACCAATAGATGCGAAAGTTGGAAAATGGGTACAAGACATAGGAATATCGTTTTTACAAGGATATGGATTAACAGAAACAGCACCAATAGCAGCCCTAACACCGGAATTTGATCCAAGAGTTGGTTCAGCTGGAAAAGCTGTAACATGTGCAGAACTAAAAATAGATAAACCAAATGAAAATGGAGAAGGAGAAGTATTAATTCAAAGTGAAACATTAATGATTGGATACTATGAAGATGAAAAAGCAACAAATGAAGTAATAGAAATAATAGATGGCAAAAGATGGTTTCATGCAGGAGATATAGGCTACTTGAATGAAGACGGTTTCTTATATATAACAGGAAGAAGTAAAAACGTAATAGTAACACAAAACGGAAAAAATATATATCCAGAAGAAATAGAATTAATGTTAGGAAATATAGAAGAAATAAAAGAATGTATGGTATATGGAAAAGAGCAAGAAGGTTCTAAAGAATTATTAATATCAGTAAAAGTAATACCAGACAATGAAAAAATAGAAGAAAAACATGGTAAAGAGTTAAAAGAAGAAGAAATACATAAAATAATATGGGAAGAGATAAAAAAAGTAAATAAAAAATTAACATCATATAAAGCAATAAAAAATTTAGAAATTAAAAAAGATGAATTTGAAAAAACAACAACAATGAAAATAAAAAGATTTGCAGAAATTGCAAAAGACAATAATATGTACTAATAAAAAACAGGAGTGATAGAACAATGAGAATATTAAAAGAATTCAAAGTACCAAATTTCAAGTTTCCAAAACTAAAAATGGAAGGAATATCTGAAATTGATGAGGCAAACATAGAAGAGCGGAAAAAATAAAAATAAAAACATAAAATACGAAGCAAAAAACTATAAAACAATAAAAGAAATATTTGAGAAAGTAACAAAAGAATTTGAAAAAGAAACATTTATATTGGAGAAATTTGAACATAAAGAACCATATACAGAGATTACATATAAACAATTTAGAGAAGACGTAATAGGATTTGGGACAGGATTAAATAAAATTCTAGGATTAAAAGATAAAAGAGTAATAATAATAGGAGAAAATACATACCATTGGTACGTATCATATATGAGCTTGCTTTGTGGGACAGCAATAGCAGTACCAGTAGATAAAGAATTACCAGCAAATGAAATAGAAAATGTAGTAAAAAGAGCAAAAGCGAGTGCAATAATATATTCAAAAAAGAAAGAAGAAGTAATCAAAAAAATAAAAGATAATCTACCAGAAGTAGAATACTTTATAGAAATGAATTCAAATAACGTAATTGAAGGAAAAGATGTAGGAGCAAACTACATAATAGACCAAGGAAAAAGAATAGTAGAATCTGGAGATACAAGCTATATGGAAGTGAGTATTGATCCAGAGGAATTTAAAGTTTTAATATTCACATCAGGAACAACATCTGCTGCAAAAGGAGTTATGATAAACAATAGAAACCTTGCACAAAATGTAAATGTAGTTGCAGCATATGTGTACTTAGATAATACCGATAGATTTTTCTCAGTATTACCATTACATC
Organism: uncultured Clostridia bacterium; assembly: GCA_948630815.1. Taxonomy (GTDB): domain Bacteria; phylum Bacillota; class Clostridia; order TANB77; family CAG-508; genus RGIG8482. The sequence continues at coordinate 9,538 of CAPIEU010000008.1, read as the reverse complement.
ATACATATGAATCAAGTATAGGATTTTTATTACCTATGTCGGTAGGGGCATCTATTGCAGTATGTGAGGGATTAAAACATATAGTACCAAACTTAAAAGAAACAAAACCAACTGCAATGCTTGCAGTACCATTATTAGTAGAAAATTTATACAAAAAGATAAATGAAAACATAGTAAAAAGCAAAAAAGACAAGCTAGTAAAATCAATGATACACATAACAAATGCACTAAAAGGTGTAAATGTAGATATAAAAAGAAAAGTATTTAAAGAAATATATGACAACTTAGGAGGAAACATAAGAATAATAGTATCAGCAGCAGCCCCAATAGATGCAAAAGTTGGAAAATGGGTACAAGACATAGGAATATCGTTCTTACAAGGATATGGATTAACAGAAACAGCACCAATAGCAGCTCTAACACCAGAATTTGACCCAAGAGTTGGTTCAGCTGGAAAAGCAGTAGTATGTGCGGAACTAAAAATAGATAACCCAAATGAAAATGGAGAAGGAGAAGTATTAATTCAAAGTGATACATTAATGATAGGATACTATGAAGATGAAAAAGCAACAAATGAAGCTATAGAAATAATAGATGGCAAAAGATGGTTTCATGCAGGAGATATAGGATATTTAGATGAAGATGGATTTTTATATATAACAGGAAGAAGTAAAAACGTAATAGTAACACAAAATGGAAAAAATATATATCCAGAAGAAATAGAATTAATGTTAGGAAACATAGAAGAAATAAAAGAATGTATGGTATATGGGAAAGAGCAAGAAGGTTCTAAAGAATTAGTAATAACAGTAAAAGTAATACCAAACTACGAAAAAATAGAAGAAAAATATGGTAGTACTTTAAAAGAAGAAGAAATACATAAAATAATATGGGAAGAGATAAAAAAAGTAAACAAAGAACTAACATCATATAAAGCAATAAAAAATTTAGAAATTAAAAAAGATGAATTTGAAAAAACAACAACAATGAAAATAAAAAGATTTGCAGAAATTGCAAAAGATAAGAAATAACCTAAAAAAGAATGCTAAAACTTTAGCATTCTTTTTTGATAAGCTTTTATAGCTTTGGTCATGTTTTTGTCATATTATTAAATTTTCATGATTTATAAATGGTAAAATTAAATTACCGGTTTAGAATAAATAAAAAGACACATAATTAAAACTTATGATACAATGTTGGTGTCGAATCAAACATTGAAAGAAGGTATTAATTATGTGTCAACAAAATAATAACACAAAAAGTAAAAAAGGTAAACACTTAGAATATAGTGAAAGACAATCAATTGAAAGATGGTTTAATAGAGATAAACGTACAAAGGTTGAAATAGCAGAGCTTTTAGATAGAACGGAAAAAACAGTAAGGAATGAAATAAAAAGAGGATTAGTAAAAAATTTTTTTACATAAATGTACACCAATTATACAGCAAATTTTATACTAAACTGTGATAATCTATAATAGTTTATATTTTGCAAACAAAAAAAACTCCCTTACAAAGAGAGTATTTTTGTATTTTGTGCTAATATATGATACTTTGTGATACTTATGTACCATTTGCTTAAAATGCTAATTTTTTGGAGGCGATAGTCAGGTAGACTAATCTCTATAGTTAGCTTAAATAGTATATTGTAATCCATTTGCGAAATTATTTTGTCACATTTTTGTCACATCTAAATTAATTTATTTTTAATAATTTATCCAATTATTGAAATAATTAAATATTAAGATGTTTTTACTCTCATTTTTTTCAAAATCACATTTGACAAATCAATAAAAAGATGTTATTATATATTTACATTAAGCAATGTACCTTAGTTCAGGGTGTGTATATTGTTTGCTGTAGATGTATCTGTAACTACATCTACTTTTTTTATTCTCAAAAAATGAGGAAATCCTGTAACAAATTTCCCCACTCGACTATGTATGACACATCTAGTCTTTACCTTTTTTGTATTCTTCTAATTCTGCTTGAAGTTTGATGTTCTTTTCTTTTTCTGCCATTAACTGTTCAATCAGTTTTAGAATAAGTTCAGGGTGTGTCATTGTAATTGCCCCCTTTCCGTCCTATGTAAGAACTACCTTTGACAGCGAAAGGTTGTTATTATATTACAATAATTTTCTACATTATTCAAGCGAACATCACAAACTTTTAAAGTTATCTATTCATTAGCTTATCTAATTCTGTTTCTGCCTTTTTTACGAAAAAATTTGTGGCATCAATAGGAATGTCTATGTCAATAATTTGTTTTTTAATTTTTTCTATTGTGTCAATTTTCTTATTATTTGTCACTGTTTCTACTTCTATTAAATTATCTCCGTTTTTTATATCCTTTATAGCAATTTCAAAATCATCCTTACCATATACAATATCATTTTCTACAATATTCATTATTTTGTAATATTCAATTGCTTCAAACAAATTTACTGCTTCATCTACATTAAAAATATCACAATTAATAGCCTTTTGACTTAATATATCGCCATTATGATTAAATTCCTTCTTTTTAAAAGTAATCTTTCTATTTCTATGCCCTTTAAATTGATTATCTATATCACGTATCAAAATTGCCTTTTTTAAAATTTCTCTACTCGTCAAATTATCTATTTCTTTTTTTATATAATTTGGTATCATAAATATATCATTCATAGTAAATTTATCTACAACATTAAATCCTTTTTTCTCCAGTATAGTGCATAATTCATTTATCTCACATTTAATTTTTACTGTTATCTCATTTTCATGTTTTGTTCCCATAATATTCTCCTAAATATAATACTACTTTATAGCTAAAATTTTGTCACATTTTTATACATTAGTATTGATTTTTTGTAACATTTTTGTCACATCTAAACTAATTTTTTACTTTTTTAAACTCTGAAAACCTTGAAAATACTGCATTTTCATTTTTGAAATAAAAATACAGAAAAAGCGAGAAAACATTGATATTTCAACATTTTCTCGTTTTTTTCTTTGGAGGCGTTGGGCGGATTCGAACCGCCGAATCAGAGTTTTGCAGACTCGTGCCTTACCACTTGGCTACAACGCCATATAATTAATTATATGACAGCACTATAAAAATAGTACTAAATAAAAGTTTTTTTATTTAAAAATTAGTAATACGTAAATAATTTCAAAGCACTTAACTAAAAAATAGATATTTTCATTCTAAATTATTCATTATTAACATTCATTGTGATGTGCAATATTTGCACATTGCACATATGGAGCAGGTAACGAGAATCGGACTCGTGACTAAACCTTGGCAAGGTCTCGTTTTACCACTAAACTATACCTGCATTTTATAAAATTTTCAAAGATTGATGTTTATTTTATTAAGGCGAAGCTTTACTAGATGAGCTACTTTTGTATACAGTAGTAATATAATAACAAAAAAATATATATAAGTCAAGATAGAATAAAAAAAATGTTAAATTCTGCTTAATGTTTAAGTCTTTAATAAAAATCTTTATATAAAATTAATGCTTTAAGAACCCCCCGTCAAGGCTAAGCCTTGCCACCTCCCTTAAGTAAGGGAGGCAAGACTTTTGCAATTGGCAAGGTATTAAAAAGTTATGCTTCGAAGAAATTTCTTATATACTTGGCCCCTTTACCTAAGGGGGCTGTCGCTCGTAAGAGCGACTGGGGGTTTTTAAGAGCAAATTGTGATAATATTAAAGACTTAAACATTAACAATTCTTACGCATAGAAAGATTTTTTAAGATATTTAACATAATTGGTTGAAAATATTTCAAAAATGTTATATAATTGTAAAACAATGGTCATTTTTATATAGAAACTAAAAAAATGGGCTTCCGTAAGACAAATTTTTATGTAAAAAATGTAAGTCAAAAATTGGGAAAAACTGCTATTGACTTTGTAAAACAAGGAAAGTAGAATATAAATAGTAATATTATATTTAAAAGGAAGGTAGAAACATGAAAACAAGAAAAGTTATTGGTATATTAATCTTAAGTATAATTTTAGTAATACTAACTTCAGTAATAAGTATAAATTCAAATGCTGCTGAATCAAGTTATTACTTAGGAATTACAAATGTAAGAGAAGCTAAAGATGGAAAAGCTGGTGCAGCTTATGGTATAGGAGGGTTAAAAACAGATGGAAACCCTGTTAAAAAAGTATGGAAAATAGTATCGTATGGAACAGAAACTAGTACTATACCTAATTATACAAACGCATTTTATTGTATAAAAGCTGAACATGGATTTGTAAATGAAGCAACACCAAATATAACAGGAAAACATCCATTATATAATACAAGATTTAATATGAAAACACAGCAATCAGAAGTAATTTCTAGACTAAATGCGATAAATTCAAGTAAAGGAGATACTTTACTAACACAAGAAACATACAATAAAATAATGTGGATTCTTGACAATATGTATTTGCCATCATCAGCAAATGCTGCTAAAGATAAGGAAACATTATTAACAGCATCAGAAATAATAGGTCCAAATGGATACGAAGATGGAAGCCTATTAACAGATGATGATATAGAAGTAATACAACAATTAGCTATATGGTATTATACAAATCCAAATGATACAAACTATCATGTTGATAAAAATGGAGAACCTAAGTTACAAACAATATACTTTAATAATTGGAATGGACAAGATAATGGGTATGCAAGCCTTGAAGATTTATATAATGACCCAGTAGCAGATACTGAACTTGGTTTAACACGTCAATATCAAGCAGAAGATTTATATAAATACTTAATAAAAAATGCTAATCCAAACTATCAATCAAGTAATACAGTAGTATCACCAATAACATTAAATAAATCAAACTTTAAACAAACACAAATTGGAGAAGAGTATATTGTAGGACCATTAAACATTAGTGTTGATACATCAAAAAAATACAATATAACAGAGCTTGTATTTAAAGATCAAAATGGTACACCAATATCTCTTACAGGAGAAAATAAATTATTAAATGCAAATAAACAAGTAGTTAATAGTGGAAACATTAAAGATGTAATAGGACAAGATTTTTATATATCACTACCTATTACTACAAGTATTACAAAAGTATCATTTAGTATAAAAGGAAATTATAATACAACAGAAGCTACATATTATACAACAGATCAAAATACATATCTAAATGAACAACCTGTTGTACTTGTAGAAAAAAGAAATAATAATTATAGTGATGAAGCAATGGTTATACTACCACAAAAATACTTTGATTTATCTTTAAGAAAATTTATTACAAAAATAAATGGTGTAGCACCTGCAACATCAAGAGTTCCAGTAGTAGATTTAACAAAACTAATTTCAGGGGAAAGCACAACAGCTACATATAATCATCCAAAAGCACCAATATCAGTAAAAGTAGGGGATATAGTAACATATACATTAAGAATCTTCAATGAAGGAGATATATCAGGATATGCAAGTGAAATTACAGACCATTTACCAGCCATGTTAGAATTTTTACCAGAAGATGAAGAAAATATAGAAAATGGATGGGTATATGATGAGAATGATATAAGTTTAAGAACAATAAAAACAAATCACTTATCAAAAGATGTAGATACAGATAATATAATAAAAGCATTTGATGGAAAAACACTTGAATATAAAGACATAACAGTGAAATGTAAAGTAAAATCTAATGCAGTATCGGGAAGTAAAATAACAAATATAGCTGAAATAACAGCTTTTACAGACAAAGACGGTAGAACTATAACAGATAGAGATTCTGAGAAAAATAATGTAAAATTACCAACAGATGAATTATTACCAAACTATAAAGATGAAGAAATAACAAGAGGAGATAAATATATCCAAGGACAACAAGATGACGATGACTTTGAAAAACTAAAAGTACAAGAATTTGATTTAGCTCTAAGAAAATTCATTACAGCAGTAGACAATAAAAGTATAACATCAAGAATACCAGTACCTACAATGGGTGAAAATGGAAATATTAAATATAACCATACAAAAGAACCAGTAGAAGTACAAAATGGAAATATAGTAACATATACATTAAGAATCTTCAATGAAGGAGACATATCAGGATATGCAAGCGAAATTACAGACGATTTACCAGAAGGATTAGAATATTTACCAGAAAACGACTTAAACAAAACTTACCGTTGGAAAATGATAGATAAAGACGGAAACGAAACAAATGATATAAAAAATGCAGTAAAAGTCACAACAGACTATCTATCAAAAGAGCAAGAAAAAGAAGAAAAATCAAACTTAATAAAAGCATATAATAAACAAATAGGAATAACAAACGAAAATCCAGATTACAAAGACATAAAAATATCATTCAAAGTAATAGAACCAAGTACATCAATAAGAATACTAACAAATATAGCACAAATATCAGATGACCAAGACGAAAACGGAAATCCAATAGAAGATATAGATTCTATTCCAGGAAACGACAATATGGAAGAAGATGATATAGATGTAGAACATATAAAACTAGTATATTTCGATTTAGCACTAAGAAAATTTATAACAAAAGTAGATAATTTAGATATTAACAATAGATACCCTGCTTTATCTATGGGAGAAGATGGAAACATTAAATATACACATACAAAAGAGCCAGTAGAAGTAGAAAATGGAAACATAGTAACATATACAATTAGGGTGTACAATGAAGGAAAAATAGCAGGATATGCTACTGAAGTAACAGACGATTTACCAAAAGGACTAGAATATCTGCCAGAGAATGACCTAAATAAAACATACCGTTGGAAAATGATAGATAAAGAAGGAAATGAAACAAATGACGTAACAAAAGCAGAAAAAATAACAACAGATTATCTATCTAAAGAGCAAGAAAAAGAAGCAGGAGCAAATTTAATAAACGCATTCAATAGTGGATTAGGAATTACAGATAAAAATCCAGACTATAAAGATGTAAAAATAGCTTTCAAAGTAACAGAGCCAAACACATCAGATAGAATCTTAATAAATACAGCAGAGATTTCAAATGACACAGATAAACAAGGCAATCCAGTAGAAGATATAGATTCAACACCAGGAAATAATAAAGATGGAGAAGACGACATCGATATAGAAAAGGTAAAAGTTAAATACTTCGATTTAGCGCTTAAAAAATGGGTAACACAAAGTATTGTAATAGAAGGAAACAATCAAACAGTAACAAATACAGGACATACAGGAGATGAAAATCCAGAGCCAGTAGTAAAAGTAGACTTAAAAGATAAAAAAATAAACAAAGTAACAGTAAAATTTAGATACAAAATAAAAGTAACAAATGAAGGACAAATAGAAGGGTATGTAAAAGAAATAAAAGATTATATACCAGATGGACTAATGTTTGATGAAAAAGACAACCCAGACTGGGAAGTAGTACAAGAGGGAATAGTAGCAACAAAGAAACTAGAAAACACACTACTAAGACCAGGAGAAAGTGCAACAGTAGAAATATTACTAACTTGGATAAATAGTGCTGATAACTTAGGAAAGAAAGTAAATATAGCAGAAATAAGTAAAGACCATAACAATAGTAACACACCTGATATAGACTCAACTCCAGATAACTTTAAACCAGGTGAAGACGATATAGATGATGCACCAGTAATACTATCAGTAAAAACAGGGGAAGCACCAATGTATATAGGATTAACAACAGTAGTATTAGTTATATTTGCAGGTGGAATATACTTAATTAAAAAATATGTATTATAATTAATATTTACAAAGGAAAATTCATATGATAAAATTATAAAAGTAGAATATAAATATATTCTACTTTTTAATTTTACCAAATCGAGTGGTGATAATATGATAAAATTTACAAAAATGGAAGGGCTAGGGAATGATTATATTTATATGGACTGTACTAAAAGTGGAGAGCCAGATAATATAGCTTCACTAGCTCAATTTGTTAGCAATAGGCACTTTGGAATTGGAGGAGATGGATTAATTCTAATTTGCAAAAGTGATATAGCAGACTTTAAAATGAGAATGTTTAATGCAGATGGAACAGAGGCCGAGATGTGTGGAAATGGTATTAGGTGTGTTGGAAAATTTGTATATGACAAAAGATTAACAAGTAAAGAAAATGTAAAAATTGAAACATTAGCAGGAATTAAACAACTTAAATTAAATGTAATTAATAGTAAAGTAGAAACAGTAGAAGTAGATATGGGAGAACCAATTCTAAATCCAGAAAATATTCCTGTTATATCAAAAGAAAATCCAGTAACAAATTTAGAAATAGTAGCACTAGATAAAATTTTTAAATTTACTTGTGTATCTATGGGAAACCCACATGCAATTACTAAAGTAGAAAATGTAAAAGAATTTGATGTAGAAAAATATGGTAAGATATTAGAGGTAGATGAGCATTTTCCAGAAAAAGCAAACATAGAATTTATAGAAATACTAGATAAAAAACATATAAAAATGAGAGTATGGGAAAGAGGATCAGGAGAAACCTTAGCCTGTGGAACAGGAGCTTGTGCAGTAGCGGTAAGTACAGTATTAAATGGGTATACAGAAAATGAAGTAACTGTAAAACTACTAGGAGGAGACTTAAAAATATTATGGAACAAAGAAAATAATCACGTATATATGACAGGACCTGCAAAAACAGTATTTGAAGGAGAAATTTAACTGTTACTGTTTAGACTATATCGTTTGCAATCCGCTCCCACGAAAGTAATATATTTATTTTGAAAAGTTTCGACATTAGCCAACGTTTCTTTAGACTCCGCGTACTACACTTGGCAAAATAAATATATTACTACACTCACGCTAGTTACAAAACGTTAGGCAGAACTGTAACATTTAACTTACTAGATAATAGTTTTTAGCTTGATAGCAACAAAAGTATCTTTTCAATCTACATTTTTAAGCCGCGTAAGCGACCAACCGGAGCGACAGCGGAGGGCGATTTGGAGCACCCTACAAATAAAATGTTATAATTGGAGGGTGCGACACCAAGGCTTATAAAATGTAGATTGAAAAGATACTTTTCGTTGCTATATAGCTAGAAGTATACTAAACTGAAAAATATAATAAAAAAGAAGCCCACTAGGGAGCTCCTTTCAACCTGTTCTTCGCATATTGCTTAGAACGCAATTCCCGTTCTAAGTCAGCAAATGGACGGTCACGATACTTTTCTGCTTTTCCTTTAGTTTTAGATTTGTTACGTCTTGGCATGAAGCACCTCCATATTCTTAAAATAAAGTTTAAGAGTAAAAAATTACATAGTAATTCAATAATAATTATATAAGAATTTACATAAAAAGTCAAAAGAAAGGAAGAAAAAATATGATAACAATTAATGAAAACTATTTAAAATTACAAGATAGCTACCTATTTTCTACAATAGCAAAAAAAGTAGCAGAATTCAGTAAAAATAATCCAGATAAAAAAATAATAAAACTAGGAATAGGAGATGTGACAAGACCACTGATTAAAGAAGTAATAGAAGCAATGCACAAAGCCACAGACGAAATGAGTGAACAAAAAACATTTAGAGGATATG
>CAPIEU010000007.1 GCA_948630815.1 uncultured Clostridia bacterium | reverse complement strand
TGAAATAGTATATTAAAAATGTAGAAATAAACTTTAAACAATAATGGGTTCTTTGGTCAACCCAGAAATTTATTTCATATTTTTTATCAGGACAAAGAGGTCCAAAAACGAATTCTCCTTCTTCATCTGTAAAAGTATGAGAAACAGGTCTTCTTTCTTCTTTACCGCATTCACAAACAACTTCAATTAATTTAACAACAGCGTCTTTAACTGGTTCTTTATAACAGTCTCTTATAACACCATATATAACATTTCTATTATCACATGGTAAAGTAATATCTAAATCAAATTGTTTTCCGCAAGCGATAGCACCGTCTACTTCAACAACTGGACAACATGGTTTTTCAAAATCCATAAAAATCTACTCCTTTTACTTATATTAGCTTTAAGCTATATTGTATAATATGAAAATTCGACAAAAAAGTGATAGAAAAAATGTACAAAATTTCAAAATATAATTGACAATACTAATATTTTATGTTAATCTATATTAGTAACTGATTAACTAAGTATCTTTATGTATAAGGAGAAAAAATGGAAGAGAGATTTCAAAAACAAATTGAAGGTATTGCAAACGTTAACAAACTAAGGGATTATATTGAAGAGGAGGAGGAAATAGAGAGGATAGCTATAGAAAGAAGGCAAGAAAAGGAAAGGGAAAGATTTTATGAATATGTTCAAAAAAATTTCATCGAATATGTCTTAAACACAATTGATAAATTCACAAGGGAAATTGGAAAAGTTAACTACATCCATTTTGAAGAAAATAAAGAGGATGTAAGGGGGAATTATATTTACCGCACAATAAGTGGTAAGATATACTTCGAAAGAAAAAAAGATATTTCATTGGATCACCTAACTTTTTCACATTTTTATAGTGATTATGTACCATATGAAGATTTTGCAAGAGTTGTTATTCCAGATTATACACACCCCAATTTAGAGCATTTTAGAACACATAAAAATGGTATCATCTTAGGAATTGATGATTTGAAAAAACTGTTTAAAGCAGTTAGTGTACATTATGAAGTTAGAAAGAAGTTTTATGAGGACTGGGAAGATGGGATTGCTACCCGATATTCATATTGCACTATTGACAACGTGCTGGAGTTTTGCCTTTTTGAAAATTTGCAAACAAGCAATTATTATAATACTTTGGATATTAAGTTGCATATTAAGTAAGAGTTTTTGAAAGATATAGAGCTATGCGTTAACTAAGTATAGCTCTTTTCCAATTGAAATTAACAATTTTCACTATCAAATATAAAAAACAATGTACAAAATACTTGTTGAAAAATAATAGGAAATATGATATAACAAGTACATAATTTTTAGGGGGAATAAAAAATGAATAATAAAAAAGATAAATCACAAATATTTGTAAAAATAATGGCAGCAATACTTGCAGGTTTAATGGTACTTGCAGTCGCAGGAACATTAATTTATTATATAGTAGGAAGATAATAAAAGAGGAAATTTGTGTCTTGCGAAAGGAATGATATTAAATATGATAGATGGTTTTGGGGTTAGTATGCAAAAATTTTATGATGATATTGTTGTAGGTTATTTAAATGCATTTTCACAAAATCCAATGAACTTATTGATACTTACAATAGATATTATAATTGTAATGTTTTTAGTAGCTACAATTATTAAATTTGCAAAAAATTCACGTGCATGGCAATTATTAAAAGGAATTACATTTTTAGTAATTGCGAATGTATTAAGTTATGTGTTGCAATTAAGAATTTTAAACTTTTTACTAAGTATCGTTATGACTTGGGGAGTATTTGCCCTAATTGTTATTTTTCAACCAGAGTTAAGAAGAGCTTTAGAGCAGTTAGGAACAAATAAATTTACTAAATTTTTTGGAATAGATAAAGATATACAAACAAAAACAAAAGAAGATATATATAAAATAGCAATAGCTGCTAAAGAATTGTCAAAAACAAAAACAGGAGCTCTAATGGTAATAGAAAGAGATATAAAGATAAATGACATTATATCTACAGGAATTGAAATAAATTCAGAAATATCACCTCAGTTACTAGTAAATATATTTGTACCAAATACTCCATTACATGATGGAGCAGTTGTAATTAGTAATAATAAAATAATAGCTGCTGCTTGTATGTTACCACTTGCAAGTGATGCAGATATTGCAAAAGAACTTGGAACAAGACATAGGGCAGCAATAGGAATATCTAAAGAATCTGATGCAATTGCAGTTATAGTTTCAGAAGAAACTGGAAAAATATCAATTGCAAAAGATGGTACATTAATTGCAGATGTTAATGATGAAACTTTAAAGAAAATATTAATAAAAAATGTTGTTACTAATAAATATGGTAATGAAAAAATTACAAAATTAGAAAGACTAAGAAACATTAAATTTGGATTTAATAAAAAAGACAATAAAATAAAATAGCAAATAATAGCTAGCAAAATTTTGTGTTAGCTATTATATTTTTTGAAATTTAAGAAAGGAAGATAATATGCGAAACATTAAGCTTACAATAGAATATGATGGAAAAGAATTTCGGCGGATGGCAAAAACAACCAAACAAATTGAATATTCAAGGAACTATTGAAAAAGCAATTGAAGAATTAACAAAAGAAGAAGTAGAATTAATTGCATCTCGGAAGAACTGATGCAGGTGTTCATGCACTTCGGTCAAGTTGCTAATTTTAAAACAAATTCTAATATTCCAATAGAGAAATTTGGGATAGCTATAAACTCTATAATAAAGAAAAGCATTGTCATAAAAAATGCAGAAGAAGTAGATGAAAATTTCCATTCAAGATATTGTTGTAAGAAAAAAACATATAGATATATAATAAATAATTCTACATATGGCACAGCAATTTATAGAAATTTAGAATGTCACATTCCACAAAGCTTAAATATAGAAGAAATGAAAAAGGCAATAAAACATTTTGAAGGAGAACACGATTTTAAAGCATTTAAATCAAGTGGAACAAGTAGCAAAAGTAGTGTAAGAACTATATATAAAGCTGAGATAAAACAAGACAACGATAGAATAATAATAGAATTAACTGGAAATGGTTTTTTATATAATATGGTAAGAATAATATCAGGAACATTAGTAGAAGTAGGACTTGGAAAAATAGAACAAGAAAAAATACCAGATATTATAAATAAAAAAGATAGAAATCTTGCTGGAAAAACCTTGCCACCTCAAGGATTATATTTAGTAGATGTAGAATATGAGTAACCAAAATAGTAAAATATTCATAATATATTACAAAGGGATATACTTATAAGAGAGGAGAAATATTATGAATATTTTACTATTATTTTTTGCTCTACCTATAGCTACAATAATACTTGCAATTGCTGCCCAGAAGATACTTAAATGTCCGTTTTTGGTAGCAGGAGTATTCTTCGCAATATACTTAATAGTAGCATTTGCAGCATTTGATGCAAGCTTTTTGGTATTTGCTGTTGTATACACAATAATCGCTTTTTTAACAGCTGTTATAACTAAAATAATTACAAATTTTATAGAAAATAATAATGATAAAAAGTGTGGATGTACCACAAATATTAATGTAAATACAGCTAGTGCAAATGCCAGTACACAAAATAGTAATTCTAATAATTGCTGCTGTAATTGTAGAAGATGTAGATAGTATAAGAGGAGACAATAAAAAGCAATTGTTGTCTCCTTTTTAACATCTTATCTATTTACTATTAATCAAAAATGTGATATAAAATAAAGTATAAAAAGGAGACAAGCTATGAGGTTAGATAAATTTTTAAAAGTTGCAAGGGTAATTAAAAGAAGAACTATTGCAAATGAGGTAGCAGATAAAGGAAGAGTTTTGGTTAATGGAAAAACAGTTAAACCTAGTTATGATGTAAAAGTAGGTGATGTATTGGAAATTACATTTGGAGATAAAGTTTCAAAATTTGAAATAATAAACATACCTGAAAATCCAGCAAAAATTGTAGGAGAATTAATAAAAATATTATAAAATGCCAAATAGAATAAATAATGTATGGGTATGTATCGTGCTTGCCCAAAAAAGAATAAATAAAATCAATAACGTGTAGGGGGTAGGTTGTGTGCCGCCCAAGACAACAAAATAGCAAAATATTGTAAAGGAAAACAATCAACTATGAAAAAAATAAAACAAACATTATTAGAAAGAGATTTTGGAGCATATTTATATGATTTAAGAGAAAAAAGAGGATATACAATTGAAGAATTAGCAGAAAAGATTAATATGCCAAATGCAACTATTAAGACCATAAAAAAATGGGAACACGATTTAGAATTTCCAAAGTTAGATATAATGTATAAATTATCTGAAATCTATGAAGTACCAATTGAAGTATTAATGCAAATTAGAACTGAAACCTTAGAAGAAGGATTAAAAGGAGTCCATAAGACGATAATTAGATTTATTGGATACTTATTTGGAATTTCTATATATGGTGCAGTAATTTTTTCGTATGTTTTTATGTTTGTAGCAGGAATTGGCTCTGTACTATTTATTGCTAAAGTTATGAATGAAGCTACAGGAGGATTTTAGATAATACTAATTGATAAAAAGGGGTATAGGTAACCTAATAAAAACCTAAATAAAAAAGTGAGGAAAAGATATGTCAAACTTTGTTCATTTACATATACATAGTGAATATAGCTTACTAGATGGAGCAAATAGAATAAAAGATATACCTATAAGAGCAAAAGAACTAGGAATGGATGCTATTGCTCTTACAGATCATGGTGTAATGTATGGTGTTATAGATTTTTATAAAGCCTGCAAAAAAGAAGGAATTAAACCGATAATTGGGTGTGAAGTATATGTAGCAAATAGAACAAGATTTGATAAAGAAGCAGGCTTAGACTATAACAATCACTTAATACTACTTGCTAAAAACAATGAAGGATATAAAAACTTAACAAAGTTAGTATCTCTTGGGTTTACAGATGGATTTTATTATAAACCTCGTATAGATAAAGAAATACTAGAAAAATATCATGAAGGATTAATATGCTGTAGTGCATGTCTTGCAGGAGAAGTAAATCAAGCAATTTTAAAAGATGACATGGATAAAGCAAAAGAAGTAGCGCTATGGTTTAAAAATGTATTTGGAGAGAACTATTATTTAGAAATACAAAACAATGGAATAAGAGAACAAGCCTTAGCAAATCAAAAATTAATAGAACTATCAAAAGAATTAAATATACCACTAGTTGCGACAAATGATGCACACTATTTAAGAAGAGAAGATGCTTATAATCACGAAGTATTATTATGTATTCAAACAGGTAAGAAGATGAAAGATGAAGATAGAATGAGGTTTGAAACAGAAGAGTTATATATAAAATCTAGTGAAGAAATGTCTGATTATTTTTCAAATGTTCCAGAAGCAATAGAAAATACTGTAAAAATAGCGGATAAGTGTAATGTAGAATTTGAATTTGGTCATACAATTCTTCCAAATTATGATGTGCCAGAAGAGTTTAAAACTCATTATGATTATCTAAAAAAGCTATGTGAAGATGGAATAAAAGAGAGATATGGGGAAAATCTAGGAGAAGAAATATTAAAAAGAGCAGAATATGAATTAAGTGTAATTAACAAAATGGGATATGTAGACTATTATCTAATAGTATGGGATTATATTCATTATGCAAAGTCTAATGGAATTCCAGTAGGACCAGGACGTGGCTCAGGTGCAGGCTCAATACTTGCATATGCAATTGGAATTACAGATATAGATCCAATAAAGTATAACCTACTATTCGAAAGGTTCTTAAATCCTGAAAGAGTTAGTATGCCAGATTTTGATGTAGACTTTTGTTATGAAAAAAGACAACAGGTTATAGATTATGTATGTAGAAAATATGGTAATGACCATGTATCTCAGATTATAACCTTTGGTACAATGTCTGCAAGAATGGTAATAAGAGATGTTGCAAGAGTGCTAGATGTTCCATATGCTGAGGCAGATAAGCTAGCAAAAATGATACCAAATGAATTACATATAACAATAAAGAAAGCGTTAGAACAAAATAGAGAATTAAAGGAAATATATGAAACAAATCCAGAAACCAAAAACCTATTAGATATAGCTATGGCATTAGAAGGAATGCCAAGACAGGCATCTACTCATGCATGTGGTATAGTTATTACAAAAGCCCCAGTAGTAGACTATGTTCCTTTATATGTAAATATGAAGGATGGAGCAATATCTACACAATATATAATGACAACTCTAGAAGAACTAGGGTTATTAAAAATGGACTTTCTAGGACTTCGTACTTTAACTGTTATACAAGATGCAATCGATTTAGTTAAAAAACATCGTGGCATAGATGTGAAATTTGATGAAGACATGAATGACCAAAATGTATATAAACTATGGGCAAGAGGAGAAAGTGTAGGGATATTCCAATTTGAAAGTCAAGGAATGACAAACTTTATGAAGGAGCTAAAACCAGATAGCTTAGAAGATATAATAGCAGGAGTTTCTTTATACAGACCGGGCCCAATGGATCAAATTCCAAGATACATTAAAAATAAGTTAAATCCAGAACACGCAGAATATACGCATCCATCGTTAGAGCCAATATTAAATGTAACCTATGGCTGTATGGTATACCAAGAACAAGTTATGCAAATAGTAAGAGACTTAGCAGGATATTCCTTAGGACGAGCAGATATTGTTAGACGTGCAATGGGTAAGAAAAAACTGGATGTAATGGCAAAAGAAAGAGAATATTTTATACATGGTAAATTAGATGAAGAAGGAAATGTTGAAATACTAGGTTGTATAAGAAATGGAATAGATGAAGTTTCAGCAAATAAGATATTTGATGAAATGGCAGAATTTGCAAAATATGCTTTTAATAAATCACATGCAGCAGCATATGCAGTAGTATCATATGAAACGGCTTATTTAAAAGCATATTATCCAGAAGAATTTATGGCAGCAACCTTAAATAGTTTCTTAGGAAATCTAGACAAAGTACCAGCATATATAGATGAATGTAAAAGACTAAATATAGAGATTTTAAAACCAGATATAAATAAAAGTTTTACTAAATTTACAGTTGATAATGGAAAAATAAGATTTGGACTTGGAAGTATTAAAAATGTTGGAATTCAAGCAGTAGATGCAATAGTTGCTGAAAGAATAAACAATGGAGAATTTAAAAGCTTTACAGACTTTTGTGAAAGAATGCAAAATGAAGCAGTAAATAAAAAATGTATAGAAAGTTTAATTAAAGCAGGAGCATTTGATGAATTTCTTGAAACAAGAAGTACTTTAATGGCATCTTTTGAAAATATAATAGATACAATAAGTGATTCATCAAGAAAAATGTTAAAAGGTCAAGTAACAATGTTTGATTTAAATCCAGAAGATGAAAAAACTAATGATATGAAATATAATTTTACCACATTAAAAGAATATACTAAAAAAGAACTATTATCAATGGAAAAAGAAATGTTAGGACTATATATATCAGGTCATCCATTAGAGAGCATCCGTGAAGAGTTAGAAAAAAATACAAATATAAATACCTTAAAAATGAGAAAACAACAAGTAGAGGAGGGAGTTGAAACTCTAGACATAGTTGAAGGTTTAAAAGATGGACAAATGGTAAAAATTGCAGGAATTATAAGTAGTGTAAAGAAAAAATATACAAAAAATAATAAAATAATGGCATTTGTAACAATAGAAGATTTGTATGGACAAGCAGAAATAATAGTATTTGAAAGTACATATATGGAGGCATCAAATATATTATTAAATGATAAAGTAGTACTAATAGAAGGACGATTAAGTATAAGAGAAGATGAAGATACAAAAATAGTAGCAAATAAGATAATGGAATTTGGAGAACATAAATCAAATTCACTTATAATAGATATAACCAACCTAGAAGAAGAAACAAAGAAAAAACTAAGAGGAGCAATAAAATTCTTTTCAGGTGATAGAAATAATATGGCAATAAGTGTAAAAGAAAATGAAGAAATAAAAGCTTGTGGAGGAATTTATATAACAGATAGCATTTTAAAAGAATTTGAAGAATTGGTTGGAAGTGAAAGGGTAATAAAAGAGTAGGAAGTGAGATTGATTTATAATGAGTCGATTAGAACAAAGAATAGAAACTTATAGTAATGCAGTAGATAGACTAAAAGAAGGATTACAAGAGAAAGAAACTAGATTAGCTATAGATGGTATATTACATAGATTTGAATTCACATTTGAACTTGCATGGAAAACCTTAAAAGATTATTTAGAATATATGGGTTTTACAGAAAAAACTGGAAGCCCAAGAGAAGTAATACAAAGTGGATTTAAACAAGGAATAATAGAAGACGGAGAAGCCTGGATAAAAATGATGATTGCAAGAAATTCACTAGCACATTTGTATGATGAAGAAGAATCAAGAAAGGTATATAAGAACGTAAAAGAAAAATATATTGTATTATTACAAGATATAAAAGAAAAATTTGAGAGGTTATTATAAAAACACTGTACCATCAAAGATAGCACAGTGAAGAACTTACCATGAAACTTTAAAACAAGGAACACCTTCCACAGTAGCAGAAAGTTGAACGTAATAGTGCTTTTTACGAAGTTGCTTACGCGTTTTTCGAGCAATATTAGCTCCTGAAAAAATGCAAATGGGTAACCAGATATCTTGCGTCTTTCTATTTCGCGCAAGATTTCTTCAGCACTTGTAGTGGGCCAAGCACTAATGGTTGCATCGTGCATATCCCGTGCATCGGGAAAAATTGATTCCTCATTGGTTTTTGTTCTTTTTTTGAATAATTTAAACATAGTAACCTCCTTTACATTTGCTCGGAGGCTTGCACCTCCGAAAGTTTACCTTTTAGAAAGTGCAAAGTATTATTGTTCACATAATGATTATAGCAAAAAATCATATAAAAGTCAATTTATAGACACAAAACATAAATATAATATAAATAAATATAAAAAATCAAAAGGAGTTTGAGTAAGCAATGAATAATGTAACAGTACTTGTTGTTGATGATGAAGCAAGAATGAGAAAATTAATTAGTGACTTTTTAAAACAAAAAGAATTTAGTGTTATTGAAGCAGAAGATGGAGAAAAAGCATTAGAAATTTTTGAAGAAAACAAAAATAAAATAGGTTTAATATTATTAGATGTTATGATGCCAAAACTAGATGGATGGTCTGTACTTAGACAAATTAGGCAAGACTCCAAAGTGCCAATAATTATGCTTACAGCTCGTGGGGAAGAACAAGATGAACTATTTGGATTTGAACTAGGAGTAGATGAATACATATCAAAACCATTTAGCCCTAAAATACTTGTTGCAAGAGTAGAAGCAATATTAAAAAGAATAAAGCAAAATGAAAACAGCATAAAAGATTATGGAGGAATAACAATAGATGTAGATGGAAGAACTGTAAAAGTAGATGGAAAAAATATTGAAATGAGCTTAAGAGAATATGAGTTATTAAAATATCTATTAGACAATGAAGGAATTGCATTATCAAGAGATAAAATACTAAACAATGTATGGAATTATGATTATTATGGAGATTCAAGAACAATAGACAGTCACATAAAAAAGATAAGACACAAACTAGGTAAAAAAGGAAAATACATAGAAACAATGAGAGGTGTAGGCTACAAGTTTGAAGTGAAATAAATCTAATAGGAAAAATTAATTATAAAATGTAGGGGCGGGTCTCGTGTCCGCCCAAAATAATTGATATAACAAATATATGTAATTATTTATAAATGAGTTATAAACAAAACATACAAGGAGAAAAACAAAATGGAAAACTTAAAAAATAAATTCAAATCAATTAGAATAAAGCTATTTTTAACACTTTGCATTGTAGTAATAATAATAATAGCATTTTTAATTGTAACAAATAACGTTGTCTTAGAAACTTTCTACTTATATTCAAAGCAAAAAAACTTAATATCATTATACAATAGAATAAATAGTTATTATAAAAACGAAGATAGTAGTATAAATATAGAATTAGAACTTGAAAAAGCAGCCATAAATCATAATTTTGATATATTAATAAAAACAAATAGAAATATAAGTATATATTCAACTAATAAAGATTTTTTATCTACAATAAATAATATGAATGTACTTACCAATTTTAAAGAAAATGATAAACATATTGTATATAAAGATGATAAAATTTCAATAAGAAGAGTAGAAGATGTGCGGAAATGGATTAACATTTATTTTGTTTACTGCAACACTTGATAATGGATATATTTTATATATAAGAATGCCAGTAGCATCTGTTCATGAAAGTGTTAAAATATCAAACAAATTTTTATATTTAATAGGTGGATTTACAATAATTATAGGTGGATTTGTAGTATCATTTATATCTAGAAAATTTACAAAACCAATTTTAGAATTAAATGATATAGCAAACAAAATGGCTAAGTTAGATTTTAGCCATAAATATAGAATAACAGATGCAGATGATGAAATTAATAACTTAGGAAAAAGCATAAATACAATGAGTGATAAATTAGAAAAGACAATAAATAGATTACGTGAAACAAATGTTGAACTTGAAAAAGATATAGAAGAAAAATCTAAAATAGATGAAATGAGAAAACAATTTATTCAAGATGTATCACATGAATTAAAAACGCCAATAGCCCTAATACAAGGATATTCGGAAGGATTAATAGAAAATGTAAATACAGATGAAGAAAATAGAAAATTTTATGCAAGTGTTATTTTAGATGAAGCAAATAAAATGGATACATTAGTAAAACAATTGTTAGAATTAATGAAACTAGAATATGGAAAAAGAGAATTTAACAATGATAAATTTGATATTTGTGAATTAATTAAAGAAGTAGTAAGAAAATCTAGTGTGATGTTAAATGAAAACAATATAGAAGTAAAATATGATAAAGAGAGTCAAATATTTGTTAATGCAGATTCTTTCTATATTGAACAAGTAATAACAAACTATTTAACTAATGCTATAAAGAATGCAAAAGAAATTAATAATAAAAAAGTAATAAAGATAGATGTAGAAGCAAATATCGAAAAGAATACAGTAAGAGTTTCAGTCTTTAATACTGGAGAAAATATAGAAGAGGAAAAACTAAGTAGAATTTGGAATAGATTTTATAAAATAGATGAATCAAGAAATAGAGAAGATGGAGGCACAGGAATAGGATTGTCTTTAGTAAAAGCTATAATGAATAATTATAAAAAAGACTATGGGGTAGTAAATAAAGAAACTGGAGTAGAATTTTATTTTGAACTAGAGTTAATTGTATAAACGTTAATATTTAGTCTATATATTAAAAATCCGTTCCATCTTGCTGAATGTAGGGCATTTTTATTTTTCTCTCAAGGTTCGAAAAATAAAAAGCACTACATTCACGTGGAACTAGTTAGAAATAAATTAGAGTATGAATAGTAATGTATAAACAAGAAAAATATGGAAAAACTAATACTATAAAGAAGGTGTTCATATGGTATTAGTTTTTTTTATTTGCTTATTTTTAGTATTACTGATTACAGTAGTTATTTTATCAACAATATCAGTTAGAATAGAGAAATTTAAGGTATCAAATTATAATCAATGTGGAAAACTAAATGTTGATTATAAAGTATTTTTTGAATTACTTTTTCTAAACAAATTAAAAATATTTTCAATAAAAATAGATAAAGAATTAGTAAATAAATTAAAGGTAAAAGAAAAAGTAAAAAATATTGACTTTAAACAAGCAAAAACAAATATGCCATCTAAAAAAGATATAAAAAAGATTATAAAAAAGTTGCAAATTAGTATAGATAAGTTAAAGTTAAAATTAGAAATAGGAACAATAGATGTAATTTTAACATCTGCAATAATTACTATTTTGGCAAGTGTTATTGGTGTTTTGCTTGCAAGAGTAGTGAAAAAATATGATAAAGAAAGATATAACTATGAAATATATCCAATATATCAAGATAAAAATATAATAAACTTAAATTTAAATTGTATAATTAAGGTAAAAATGGTACATATTATTTCTATAATATATCTTTTAATAAAGAAAAGGAGAGTGGAGGAAAGTGAACGAACATCCAATAGAAGGACTTATGGTTACAGCTATGAATAGTATACAAGATATGGTTGATGTAAATACAATTATAGGAGAACCAATTGAAACATCAAATAATATAGTAATTATACCAATTTCAAAAGTGTGTTTTGGATTTGCATCAGGAGGAAGCGAATTTAAAGGAGAAACAATAGATGAATATACCAAAAAGGATAAAGAAGAGGAAATACAATACAGATTACCATTTGGAGGGGGAGCAGGAGCAGGTGTAAATATTATGCCAGTAGCGTTTTTAATAGTTCAACCAAGTGGTGTAAAATTATTACCAATAGATCATGATTCATGTATAGATAAATTATTAGATTATATGCCAGACTTAGTAGAAAAAGCAAACAATTTAATAAATAGGTCTATGCAAAATAGAAAAGAAGAGAAAAATAAAACAAGGCAAGAAGAAATAAGACAAAAAAGAGAGGAACAAAAAACAAAACAAGAATTAAAAGACAAAGTAAAAGAAGAGTATTCTCATGTTGTACAAAAAACAATACCAAGAAAACAAAGAGAACCTAAGAATATCACATTTGAATATGAATACGAAGAGCCATTAGAAGATGCTCCTGAAGAAATAGTGTTTGATGAAGCAGATAAATATGATGATTAGACGAAAAGTTAATATTCAGTATAAATCTTAAATATCTTACAAAGATGTGCAAGAGAGGGCAGATTATAATATCAAGTGCAACACACAAAAAATAGACTTCATAATAACTTTAGTGTAAAATGAATAAAACAACAACAAACATATACACGGAGGTTATGTTGATAGGAAAAGTAGGTGACTTTATCAATATAGAGAACGACTTAAATACTACTATTTACTTTGCCGATTCACATTCGCCATAGCAAAGAGGATTAACAGTAAAAAGAGAGTGCTATTTTTGTGAAGTGAACCCAAATTATTAGACAAAAAAAGTTTAATAATTTGGGTTCAGTACATATTTTTGACACTCTCTAACAATTCTAATTTTTTCTTTTTCCAAATATTGATAATACTCGTAAAAAGATATTAATAAAATCAAGATATAATTCCATTGCACCATATATGTGTAATTTGCTTTGATCTAGACTTTCGTCATCTTGTAATTGTTTAATCTTATTCATATCATATGCAGTAACACCAAAAAATACAAATAAAATAACCCAATCTAGTATAATATCTAACATAGAATTACCTAAGAATATGTTAATTAAACTTAAAATAAGACCTACAATTAATATACCAAAAAGAAGTGTTTTCCAATTAGATAAATCTTTATTAGTTTTATAGCCATAAAGAGCCATTCCACCAAATAAAATAGCACTTGCTATAAATAACCAAACAATAGAATTTAATTCAAAAACAACAAAAATTACAGATAAAGAAACACCATTTATCATAGCATATACAAAGTATAGTATACCAACAATAGTTGGTGGTAGTTTCTTAAATAGTAATGAAAATACAATAACTACTACTAGTTCTACAATTAATAAAATATTAAAGTAACCTTTAAAAATAATATCAATAAATAATCCAGACGAATATGTATACCAAGCAACAATAGCAGTACCTAATAGACCTAAAAACATCCAGAAAAAAGTTTTTCCGAATTAGGCTATATTCTTTTACGTTTTCTTCCATTTGAATTTTCTCCTTTCTCATAAAATATATGTATATTATAATATAAGTATATATAAAAATCTATAGAATTATTAAAATATCTTTCATAATATAATGCCATAAAAAATACTTTACTAATTTAATAGCGAGTGATATAATTTAAAAAATAAAAAAGAGAAGGGGTATTAATATGGAAGATATAAAAGTATTAATAGATGAAGAAAGGATACAAAATAAAGTTATAGAAATTGCTAAAAAAATAGAAAAAGATTATGAAGGAAAAGAAATTACTCTAATATGTATTTTAAAAGGTTCAAGCTTCTTTACAGTAGATTTAGCCAAAAAAATTAATGGAAATGTAAAAATAGAATTTATACAAGTATCAAGTTATGGTTCTTCTACAGTATCTTCTAATATAGAACTAAAGTTAGATTTAAAAGAGTCAATAGAAAATAAAGATGTTATTGTTGTTGAAGATATAATAGATACAGGAAGAACTTTAAGCTACTTACTTGAACATTTAAAAGGAAGAAAACCAAATAGCCTTAAACTTTGTACATTATTAGACAAGCCAGAAAGAAGAATATATAATGTAAAAGTAGATTACACAGGATTTGAAATACCAGATAAATTTGTTGTAGGATATGGGCTTGATGTTAACGAACAATATAGAAATTTACCATATATTGGATATATTGGAGAATAAGTATTGACAATTTAGAAAAAAGATTATATAATAGTAATGCGTTATAAGGGAAGTAACGTATAATGTTAACTTGGGAACAAGTTATATTTGGGGGGTAACTTGCTTAGGAGAGAATAGCAAGTTTATGCAGACAGGCGACAAACTAGCGTGTCTGCATTTTTTATTGAATAGGAAAAATCGACTTTTTATTAAAGAAGTAGAGACACATAAACGAGATCCCTTTTTGTTTTTCGAACCTTGAGAGAAAAACAAAAATCTCCTACATTCAGCAGGATGGAGCGGATTTATACGTAGAATATGAGCAAATTTATACAATAGGAGCAAGATATGTTTAACATAGAAGAAGAATTAAAAAAATTGCCTAAAAAACCAGGTGTATATATTATGAAAGACAAATTTGACAACATAATATATGTTGGAAAAGCAGTAATTTTAAGAAATAGAGTAAGGCAATATTTTAGAAAAAATAACAAAACAAAAAGAATTGAAAATATGGTTAGTTTAATAGACCACTTTGAATATATAGTTACAGACAATGAAGCAGAAGCATTAATATTAGAGTGTAATCTAATTAAGGAAAATAGACCTAAATTTAATGTATTGTTAAAAGATGATAAAACTTATCCATATATAAAAATAGATGTAAAATCAGATTATCCAAATGTATTTATAACAAGGACGATATTAAATGATGGTGCAAAATACTTTGGACCATATGCAAATCCAGGCAGTGCAAAAGAAATGGTAGATTTTATAAAGCAAAGATTTAAAATACGACAATGTAGAAATTTTAAATCAAACAAAAGAGCGTGTTTAAATTATCACATAAATAGATGTCTTGCACCATGTATGGGATATGTTACAAAGGAAGAATATAGGGAGCAAATAGACCAAATTATTATGCTATTAGAAGGAAAAATAGACAAAATAATAAAAGAATTAGATAAAAAAATGAAAGAAAAAGCAATAAATCAAGAATATGAAGAAGCGGCAAATTTAAGAGATACAATAAATGCAATAGAAAGAATTTCACAAAAACAAAAAGTATCAAATATAACAGAAAATGATATTGATGTTATAGGACTTGCTAAAAATGATATTAGTGTATGTGTTGAGATATTTTTTGTAAGAAAAAGTAAAATGATAGGAAGGGAACATTACTTTTTTAGTGATTTGAAAGATGTACAAAACGAAGAAATTTTATCAAGTTTTATAAAACAATATTATTTAACAAAAGATGAAATACCACATAAAATTATGTTAAAAGAAGAAATAGAAGATAAAACCATAATAGAAGAATGGCTATCTAACAAAGTTGGAAGAAAAGTTGAATTAAAATCTCCTCAAAAAGGTGAAAAATTAAGATTTGTAGAAATGGCAGAAAATAATGCAAAGGTTACATTAGAAAACAAATCAAAAGATAAATTTGATATATTAATGGAATTAAAAGAAGTCTTAAAAATGGATAAAATGCCAAGAAAAATAGAAACATTTGATATATCAAATATATCACGGAACAAATATGGTAGCACGGAATGTGTGTATTACAAGATGGAATAATTAATCATAAATTATCAAGAAGATTTAGAATAAAAACTGTTTTAACACAAGATGATCCAAAATGTATGGAAGAAGTTATCGAAAGAAGATTAAAACATTCTATTAAAGATACAAATGGAGGATTTGGAAAATTACCAGATGCAATATTTGTAGATGGTGGAATAACACAGCTTAGGGCAGCAAGAGGGGTGATTGATAAACTAGGACTAGATATTAAATTATATGGCATGGTAAAAAATGATAAACATAGAACAAGAGCATTAATAGATGAGAATAGAAATGAGCAGGAATTGTCAGAGAATTTGATGAATTTAATAACTAATTTCCAAGATGAAGTTCATAAAACTGCAATTGAATATCATAGAAAAGTACGTGATAAAGAAATTACAAAATCAGCATTAGATAGTATTTTGGGAATTGGACAGGTAAAAAAACAAGAATTACTAAAAAGATTTGGGGACGTAGAAAAAATAAAAGATGCTAAGTTAGAGGAGCTTACAAAAATAAAAGGAATTAATGAAAATTTAGCAAGAACAATAAAAGAAGAACTAAAAAAACGTTGAAATTAGTTGAAAATACTCTAAACTTTATGATATTATTTAATAGAAATTAGTAATATTTCATAAAAAACCGAATATATTTATTTTATAAATAAATATATAGGGGGATTTATACTATGGAGTATGCAAAAGATGAAATTTTTAGTATTAGTTATAATGAGAAAAAGGACAAGCTAGAATATTCTTTTTTTAGAAGGTTTGTAAAAAGAATATTAAACAACAAATTTATGACATTACTAATTGTTATGGGAGTATTATTTAGTACATTGAATTTTACATTAATATATTGCTTTTTTGAGGTACTAAGTAGAATATAAGAAAAATAAGGGATTTGTTATGGAAGTAATATTTGGAAAAAAGGCAGGATTCTGTCAAGGAGTAAGAAACACAGTAATAAAAACGAAAAATAATTTAGAAAAGAAAAAAAGAATATATTGTTTAGGACAATTAGTTCATAATCCTGAAGTTATTAAAAAACTTGAGAAAAAAGGGCTAACTATTGTGAAAGATATTCAAGATGTACCAGATGGAAAAGAGTTAATTATAAGAGCACATGGAATTCCTAAAAAAATATATGAAGAAATTGAAGCAAAAAATATTAAATTAATTGATTTAACATGCCCAAAAGTGCTAGACATTCATAAAAGAATTGAAAAATATAAAGCTTTAGGTTATTACATAATTTATATAGGAGAAAAAGCACATCCTGAAACAGTTGGAAGTGTTAGTTTTGCAGGAGATAATTCTAGTGTAATTCAAGATTTAGAAGACATTAATGATACTGTAGAAGATATAATAAAAAAAGATATTAGAAATATAACAATATTTTCGCAAACAACTTTTTCTATGGAGAAATTTGATAATTTTGTAAGCATAATTAAAATGAAAATACCAAAAAATTCAAATTTAGAAGTAAACAAAACTATTTGTGATGCAACAAAGTTAAGACAAATAGAAACTAAAGAGATAGCAAAACAGGTAGAGTTAATGATAATTATTGGTGGAAAGAAAAGTTCTAATACAAACAAATTGTATGAAATAGCATTAAAAGAATGCAGTAATGTAGTGTTTGTAGAGACATTAGAAGATTTATACATAAATTATATAAAAAGATTTAAAAAAGTAGGAGTTATGGCAGGAGCATCAACCCCTGGGGAAATGATAGACAAGATAGTAGAAATATTAAAAAACACAGAAACAGAGGATTATATATATGAAAATAGCAGATGAATGGAAAGATTATGAAATATTAGATATGGCAAATGGTGAAAAGCTAGAAAGATGGAAAGATGTTATACTAGTTAGACCAGACCCACAAATTATATGGAACAAGAAAAGTTTTCCTAATAAATGGAAAGATGTAAATGCTACATATAATAGAAGCAAAACAGGTGGCGGAAGCTGGGAATATAATAAAAAAATGCCAGATTCTTGGAAAATTAAGTATAAAGATTTAACATTCAATATAAAACCAATGGGATTTAAACACACTGGTTTATTTCCTGAGCAAGCAGTAAATTGGGACTGGATGATTGATAAAATAGAAAAAGAAAAAAGAGAAGTAAAAGTATTAAATTTATTTGCATACACAGGTGGAGCAACAGTTGCCAGTCTTTATGCAGGGGCTAGTGTATGTCATGTAGATAGTTCAAAAGGAATGGTTGCATGGGCAAAAGAAAATGTGGTTTCCTCTGGTTTAGAAAAAAGACCAGTTAGATATATTGTTGATGATGTAGTTAAATTTGTAAATAGAGAAATTAGACGTGGGAATAAATATGATGCAA
Organism: uncultured Clostridia bacterium; assembly: GCA_948630815.1. Lineage (GTDB taxonomy): Bacteria > Bacillota > Clostridia > TANB77 > CAG-508 > RGIG8482. Next base: position 61,652 of record CAPIEU010000007.1, on the reverse strand, counting down.
TTATTATGGATCCACCATCATATGGTAGAGGCACAAATGGAGAGGTATGGCAGTTTGAAGAAAATATATATGATTTAGTTAATTTGTGTATGCAAGTTTTATCAAATGATCCATTGTTTTTCCTAATTAATTCTTATACTACAGGTATATCTTCAAAAGTATTAGAAAATGTATTAAAATTAAATATTCCTATAAATGCAAAAGGAAAGTTCGAAGCAGGAGAAATTGGACTTCCAATGAATAAAAGTAGTTTAGTATTACCTTGTGGAATATATGGACGTTGGGAGAAGTAGGAGCAGTCTTGTGCCTACTATTATGAAAATAGGAGAAATAATTATGCAAGATTTAAAAGTATTATATGAAGATAACCATATTATAGTGGTAGAGAAGAAACCTAATATTCCATCACAAGGAGATAAAACAAAAGATATAGATATGCTTACTATTGTAAAACAATATATAAAAGAAAAATATAATAAGCCAGGAGAGGTTTATTTAGGTTTAATACATAGATTAGATAGACCAGTTGGAGGAGTTATGGTATTTGCTAGAACTTCAAAGGCAGCAGCAAGACTTAGCCAGGAGGTAAGAGATAAAGTCTTTAAGAAAAAATATCTTGCTATTGTAGATGGAAGATTTGAAAAGAAAATTGATACCATAGAAGATTATTTGCTAAAAAATGAAAAAAACAATTTAAGTAAGGTCGTAAAAGAAGAAACCAAAAATGCAAAATTAGCGAAACTAGATTATGAAGAACTTATATATAATGAAGAAACAAATTTATCAGTACTTAAAATAAATTTACATACAGGAAGGCATCACCAAATAAGAGTACAATTATCTAGTAGAGCTCACAGCATATATGGTGACCAAAAATATGGTACAAGAGGTAGAGGAAAACAAATTGCATTATGGGCATATAGTTTAAGTTTAATACATCCAATAACTAAAGAAGAAATGACATTTGAATGTTTACCAGAAAAAACAGGTAGCTGGAAAATATTAGAGAATTAAAATAGATTGCACAACGTGCAATCTATTTTATGTAGGGGTGGGTCATATGTCTGCTCTTTTTCAATATTAGATAATGTGATATAAATTTGAATATAATGTACAAAACATATTTTATAAAAATGTAAAAATTATATACAAAAAAATAAAATTGATTTTTTATATAAGAAAAATAATGTCTTGTAAATAGAATCAAAAATAGTATCTAGGATTATTATAAAATAGCCTCATAAAGAAAAAGAAAGAGGCAAAAAATGATAGATAAATTTTGTGATTATCTAACTATTAAAATTAGAAAAGAGAACCCAGATATTGATGATGAAAGAGCAGAAGTTATTAATTATGGAATCCACTTAATAATAGGAGAAATACCAAAGTTTTTTATCATAATGGGAGTTGCATTACTGTTAGGAATATTAGACTTAACTATACTTGCGTATTTCTTAGTTCTACCATTTAGAGGAGCATCTGGAGGATTTCACTTAAAAACACATATAGGTTGTATAGTAGGTTCTATAATCTTCTTTTGTGGAATTGGATTATTAGGGAAATATTTAATACTAGGAACCACTGTAAAATATATTGTATCATTTGCTATATGGGCATTTGGAATGATAACAGTAAAGTTGTATGCACCAGCAGATACAGAAAATGTACCTATTATAAGTAAAAATGAAAGAAAGAAGAAAAGAATAGAATCATATATTACTTTAACATTAAGTATAGTGATAGCACTATTTATAAAAAATGAAGTAATATCAAATATAATTATTTATGGAATGTTATTCCAAAGTATATCTATAACAAGATTTGCATACAATTTGACAAATAATAAATATGGATATGAAGTATATAATACTTCACAAGAATTTTAGTTAATAAAAAATATCAGCCGGCGATATTTTTTGTTATATAGTTTTTATACAAAAGAAAGGGGAGAAATTTCCTATGTTAAAAATGTTATCAAAATTAGCAGAAAAATATGCTAAATCAACAAATACAGCTTGCTTTATATTTGGATGGTTTCATCAACCAAAAATGCCAGCAAGTTTAATAAAAAAAGATTAATAACAAACAAATTCCAAAAAAATTTTATAACAAAAAACCTTAATGAAAAAAGATAGTATCGACAACTATCTTTTTTCATTTTATTTATTATACATTTCTAATTGTTGATTAAAAAATATATCATTTTTAGTAGTATATAAATTTAAATTGTTATTTTTCTTCATAATCTGTCTTACTTCCCATAATCCAAGTCCTGTATTATTTGGTTTTGAAGAAAAACCTTTTTCATAAATTTTATCAAGGTCTACATCTTTCTCTTTATATGTATTTTCAATAATTAATAATTGTCTATTTATTTTAAAATCTTTTCTTATTTCTACATTAATAGTTTTATCTTCACATTCATATGCTGCTTCTATAGCATTATCCATAAGTATTCCAAGTACTCTTGTAAATTCATAAATCTTCATATTAAGATCATTCAAATTTAAGAAAATTTCTAAATGTATTGTTATACCTAGTTCATCTGCTTTATGGTATTTAGAAGTAAGTAGACTATATATAGCAGGATTATTTATTACTTCAGGGCTTAGTGTATATAAATTATTAACCTTTTGGCAATCACCCAATAATTGTGAATAGTAAGTTTTTAATCCATCCATATCATTTGTTCCAACATAACCGACCAATTGCCTGAACAATATTACTAAAGTCGTGTTTAAATGCTCTAACATTATCATGTAATATTTTTAAAGATTTATTATATAGTTGTGCTTCTTCTAAACTTTGTTCTGTTATTTGAAGTTGAGTTACATTGGTTAAACTATATATACTAATAAGGAAATATGTTATTAAACTTAACAGACTTAGTATTGTTATAGAAAAAGGAAGCATTTCATTATAATATCCAATTAAATAGAATTGTGTAGCAATTGCAATACAACCAACAAGAGAATTACATATTAGAATTGCTTTCTTTTTCTTATTAATATTATCTAATAAATTAATACTAAATTTAAAATGTTTAATAAGTTTATACATAATATATAAAACAAGATAAATTGTTAAAGCAAAAGATATTCTATATATTGGAATAGAACTAGCTTGTTCTCTAGTAACATTGAAAAATAAAAGTGCAAATTTGGCAATTAATGAATCCAGAAGAGCAGTTATTATAGAAGGTAATATTAAAGCTATAATTCCTTTTAATATAGAAATTCTTAAAATGATTATTACTGATAAAAACCAAAATATCATATTAAGAAATACTGAATATTGTGGAAGTAAAAAATTACAACTAATCATTAATAGAGGTGTTAATATTACATAGATTACTTTTTGTTTCTTTGTTGTAAAGATATTTAGAACAGTAGAAAATATTAAAAATTGTAAATAACCTTCTAAAAAAGTTAAGGGGATACTTATTATATTTATTAATTGAATATTAGGCGTTGTTAATGATGTCCAAATTGTTTGAAAAATTTCCATAGTTATTTAAAACCTCCATAAAATTATTTTTATATTTGGGACCAATGTAACATTCTTTATTATCAAATTTTATAGTGTTACTCATTGGTTCTATATCCTTAATATTGTCTACATTTGCAATATAAGATTTATGGCATCTTACAAAGTTTTCTGTTAGACAAGGTTCAATTTTATTAAAAGAAGTATATGCTTCATACTGGTTAGAATCAGTATAAACAATTAACTTCATTCCATCTTTTTTAATATATTGAATATCTTCTTGTTTAATAATGTTCTTATTATTAAGTGATAAATATTTAGGATGAACATTTGGAGTATCAGCAAATAACCTAATTAAAGTTTCTTCAATTCTTTCAATTGTAAAAGGCTTTGCTATGTAATCAAAAGTTTTAACTTTATATGCAAGAAGAGCATATTCTAAATGTCCAGTTGTAAAAATAATATAAACAGATTTATCTGTCTTTCTAACTTTTTCAGCAAGTTCAATGCCAGAAATTCCAGACTGCAAATGTATGTCTAATATTAAAACATGAACTTTATTTGATTTTGTATATGAAAGTACATCGTTTGCATTATTAGATTTAAAAGTAATTTGAGCTTCATAGTCATGTTTTAAAAATAAAGTATTTAACATACTATCTAATCTGTTTAGAATACTTTCATTATCGTCACATAAAACAAAATTTAACATATTTTTATCCTCCGTATTTAAAGATGGATTAGGTAAAATCACCTAAAATTTTCCAAAAGCCTTTTAAATATAAAACATAATTAAAATAAAGTCAAGAAGAATGACGAAAATTTAAAAAAGACCAAGAAAAATGTCAAAAAACAGATAGATATAGTACTTAGTATTCTAAATAAATTTTAAATTTAAGCATAAAATATAAAAATGTAATTAAAGGAAAAAAATGTAAGTAGATATTGGGATATATTGTAATAAAAATAGTATCGAATTATTTTTCTAAAATATAGTAGATTTAGATAATTTATGATATAATAAGTAAGTAATTAATAAAAGTGGAGGGAGTAAATGATTAATTTTACAAATGCAGTAGAAGAATTTAACAATTATAAAGGTTCAGAAAAAAAGAAAACATTAGTATATAATAATAAAAAATATTTAGTAAAATTTCCTGATCCAGTTAGAGAAAAAAATAAGAATATATCATATATAAATAATGCGTTTTCTGAATATATTGGAAGTAATGTATTTAAAATAGTAGGTTTTGAAACACAAAATACAATTTTAGGTAAATATGAATATAATGGAAAAGAAAAAATAGTTTGTGCATGTGAAGATTTTACAAATGATGATAACATATTATATGAATTTGAAAATTTAGCACTAAGTACAAATCCAGATAAGAAAATAGAAACAGAATTAAAAGATATAATGGAAGTAATTGAAGAAAATAAAATGATTGATACAGCACAAACAAAACAAAAATTTTGGGAAATGTTTGTTATTGATAGTTTAATTGGAAATACAGATAGGCATAATGGAAATTGGGGATTTTTACTTAATAAGAATACAGGAAAAGTAAAGTTTTCCCTTATTTATGATTGTGGCTCAGCTTTAAATCCAATGCTTGAAGATGAAGAGATAAAAAAAATAAATGAAACAGAATTAAAGAATTTGTCATTAAATTGCTATTCTTGTTTAAAAGAAAGTGGTAAAAAAATTAATTATATGGAATATATAAAACAGATGAAAAACGAAGAATGTAACAATGCCATTAAAAGATTATTTTCAAATATTAATATAGATAAAATAAATACATTTATTGAAAATGTAGATTGTATGTCTCAAGTTAGGAAAGATTTCTATAAGAAAATTATACTAAGTCGATATGAAATTATAAAAGAAGTATATGAGAGTATAATAAAAAAACCTAAAAATTTAGTTAAAACCTAAATTTTTAGGTTTTTGTTATATTATAATTTTATTTTCATAAAATGCTATAAGGAGGAAAAAATTATGGACAAAATGAAAAGAAAGTTTTATATATTTGCAGTATTAATAATTGCAGTGTTTACTTTTAGTATTGTGCAAATAATGAAAAATAAAGAAACTATTTTAACAAGTTCTGCACGGAACAGTAGCTTTAAGTAATACTAAAATTGGTTGGGGAATTAAAAGAAATGATAATCATTCACAACCAGATCTTGGAAATAAAAACAAAGAATTAATGGATAAATATAATGGAATTGCAATGGGAAATAATGAAAAAAAGTATGTATATTTAACATTTGATGAGGGATATGAAGCAGGTTATACTCCAAGAATATTGCAAGTATTAAAAGAAAACGAAGTTAGTGCTACATTTTTTATAACAGCACACTATGTTAATACTAGTGAAGAATTAGTAAAAGAAATGATAGAAAATGGGCATATAGTAGGAAATCATATTCCAGTTATATAAATGACCCTATTTTTAAAATTATAAAATATTTGAAAATCTATTGTAATTAAGTAAAAATGCATTATGATAAATTATATAGATAAATAATCAGTTTGCAGATAAAAAAGAACGAATCTAAATTTTTTTAATTCGTTTTTTTCATATTTCCTATGGTAGAATTTGAACATATATGATATACTAATAATCAAGGAGGGGGTACTATGACTACAAAAGTTTATACATTAGAAGATATAAAAGAAATGTTAAGAGAAGTTTTAATGCATACAGAAGTAGAAAAAGCTATATTATTTGGATCTTATGCAAAAAATAGACCTACTGAATTGAGTGATATAGATATTTTAATAGACAGTAATGGCAAGATAAGAGGACTTAAATATTTTGCTATCATAGATATGATAAAACAAAAATTTGACAAAGATGTAGATGTTATAGAAAAGACAGAGATAGATAAAAATTCAAAAATAGAAAAAGAAATAGAAAGGACAGGTATAGTTATTTATGAAAAGTAAAGATAAACTAATTTTAACAAAGACTTTAAAATATATTGAAGAGATTAAATTGTTTATAGAAGGATATTCTCATGAAGAATTTAAAAATGACAGAAAAACAATAAATGCTTGTGTTTTTAATTTGAGTCAAATAGGAGAACTTGTAGGAAAAGTAAGTAATGAGTTACAAGAAGAATATTCAAATATAGAATGGAGAGGAATTAAAGCATTAAGAAATAGAATTGTACACGATTATGATGGTGTTAATTTAAATATGGTTTGGGAATTTTTAACAACTGAACTCAATGAATTAGAAGGGCAATTAAATAAAATAATAGATTAAAATATGAATTTTAAAAAATTAGATGAAAAATAAGAACAAATTAAATAATATATAAATTATATTAAGATAAGCAAAATAGTAAGGAGAATTAAATGAATATACAAGACTTTTCATTAATAAAAACTAGACTAGACTAAATAAAATAAAAGAAACTCTAAATTTACAAGAACTTTTAGACGCATTTTATATAATGGCTATAGGTGCAGAGTGTGATTTGCAAGATACAGAAATAATAGATTGTATAACAGACAATTTATTTTTAGTGAAAAATAGCTCAAATGGAGGGCATGATAGAGGAATTGATGCAATTTGTATTGAAAGCAATATTGAAAACAATGGAATGAAAGTGCATTTATTTAATTGTAAATGTGAAACGACATTTGAACATGCAAAAAAATCTTTCCCTTCAAGTGAAATTGAAAAAATTGTTACATATATTGATAACTTAATGAACAGAAACGAGGAATGGATAGAAAATGCCAATGCTATTTTAAAAGAGAAGACAAAAGAGATATGGGACTTATTTGATAATGAGTATCCACAATTTTACATTCACATTTGTTCAAATTTAGAAAATGGAATGGATAAAAATGAATTTGATAGGCTGCAAAAAAGTTTGTCAAAATATTCAGATATAAAAATTTTGCAACATAATATTGATTATTATGTGAAAATAAATAATTGTGATAGACCTACCAATATTAATGCCAAATTTAAGGTGGCTGAAAAAGAACTGTTTGAAAAATCTGATGGTGATATTAGAGCTTTAATTGTAAATGTCCGTGCTGATGAATTAATTAGAACCATTGTAGATGATGAAGAAATAAGAAATAATGTGAATTTTGAGAATTATGAAATAATAAAGGAAAAAGCAATTATAGAAAATATTTTTTATGATAATGTTAGATTATATAAAAAGAACAAAACAAGAATCAATAGAGGAATTATTGCTACAGCAGAATCTAAAGAAGAAAACAGTAAATTTTTTTATTATAATAATGGCATTACTGTTACTTGTACAAGTTTCTCATTTCCTAAAATATCACAACCGACAATAACTGTTGAAAATATGCAAATTGTAAATGGTTCTCAAACATTACATGCATTATTTGAAGTTGCACAGAAAGATGTAGAATGTTTGAAAAATATAGAAATTCTATGTAGAATATATGAACTAAAAGATGCACAATATAGTTCACGCATTGCAGAATTTACTAACAGCCAAAATCCAGTTACATCAAGAGATATTAGATCTATAGATTACATACAACAGAACTTGGAAAGGGAACTGAGAGATTTGGGATATTTCTATGAAAGAAAGACAAATCAATATGAAGATAAAGCAAAAGAAAAAAGAATTGATTCAGAAAAAGCTGGACAAGCAATGCTAGCATTTTATTATAAAAGCCCTAACGAAGCTAAAAATAACAAGACAAAAGTTTTTGGAGATAAGTTTGAAGTTATTTTTAATGAAGATATTACTGCTCAGAAAGTTTTGAAAGCATTTGAAATTTATAGTAGAGTTGAAACTAGAAAAGATCAAATAAAAAAGGAAATTATAAAAGATAATAATCAATATGAAGAAAATTCATTTGTATTATATGCTACCTATTTTATTGTTTATATATTAGGAGAAATTAAAGATATATTAGAAGTTGATAATAGATTGTTTGAAGATTATTATAATATAGCATTTGAACTGATGAAAAAAGTGGTTGAATCTGAAAAATACTTAAAGCAAAATCAATATACCAATGCTAATTTTTTCAAATCCATTCGTCCACAGCAATATATTGATAAATACTTTAAAATATTAAATAATAATATTACCAAGGATTCTATAAGTAAATTACCTAAAATAGAACTAGAATAATAAAAAAATGAAAAGCTAAAGATTTCAGTTAGTGAAAACTTTAGTTTTTTTGTTATATTATTATTTCTTCTTCATAGTATTAAATAAAAGATTATGAGGAGGAAAAGATGGACAATCAAGAAAAAAACACAAGTATAATAATAGAGTATGGAAAAGAAAGATTAAAAGATATTTTGAATGATATTTTAATAAATTATATAGGAGAAAAATATGCAAGGTAAAGGACATAAAGTTGCCAAATATATGAGGCTTTCAAGAGATGATGGAGATGATAGGGAAAGTGAAAGTATAGAAAATCAAAGAGATATTATAGATAATTACATAAATACACATGAAGATTTAGAAATAGTACAAGAATATGTAGATGATGGCTTTACAGGGACCAATTTTGATAGACCAGGTTTTCAAAAAATGCTACAAGATATTGAGGAAGGAAAAGTTGATTGTATTATAACAAAAGATTTATCAAGGTTTGGAAGAGATCATATAGATACAGGATATTACTTAGAAAGATATTTCCCAAATAAAAGAGTAAGATATATAGCAATTCGGTGATAATGTAGATACACTTCGTCCAGATGGATTACAATTTTTAACTTTTAAATTAAGTTTTAATGACTATTATGCACAAGATATTTCAAACAAAATAAAAAGTGTAAAATTTAGAAAAATTGAAAAGGGAGAATTTCAAGGAGGAATAGCTCCTTACGGATATAAGAAAGATGATAAAATAAAGAACCATTTAGTAATAGATGAATATGCAGCAAGTATTGTAAAAGAAATATTTGATATGTATGTAAATAAAGGAATGTCGCCTACAAAAATAGCAGATGAATTAAATGAAAGAGAAATATTAGCACCAGCGATATATTTAAAAATTCCAATCTATATGAAAAAAGAAAGCACGAATGGAAAATATTTATGGCTTAGAACACAAATTAGGAAAATTTTGAGAAATGAAGTATATATAGGAAGTGTGGTAGGAAGAAAATATCAGAAGGTAAGTCACAAAATAGCAAAAGTGAGAATGACAAAAGAAGAAGAACATATAGTAGTAGAAAATATGCATGAATCAATTATAGATTTAAATTTATGGAATAAAGCACAAGAAAAATTAAAAGAAAAAAATGTAACGAAACTACGAAAATATGATCATTCATTAAAAGGATTAGTTTTTTGCAAGGAATGTGGAAGTATAGCGACTCTAAGATGTAGAACAGAAAAAAGAAAGTCGGGAAAAGTTTGGAGAGCAGATTATTTTATTTGTTCTAAAAGAAATAGTTATACAAGTCTTTGTAGTTGCAAGCAGATACAAGCAAATTTAATTGAAGAAAAAATAAAAGAAAACTTACAAGTAGAATTAAAAAATATTTCATATTCAGAACAAGAATTAAAAGAAATATTTAAAAACTCTCAAATTGATTTAAAAAATAGAAAAACGATCTTAAATCAAAGATTAAAAAAACAAGAAGAAAAACTAAATTGGGTTAATAAAGTATTAGAAGAAATTTATCAAGATAAAATAGAAAAGATAATAACAATAGAAGACTTTGAAATGTTATATAAAAAGCAAAATACTGAAAAAAACGAATTAATAAAACAAATACAAGAAACAAAACTAGAATTAGAACAAATAAATAAGAAAATAGAAAATGTTGATATAGGAAAAATAAGCCAAAAAGTAAAAGAAGTACTAGAATTAGATAATATAACAAAAGAAATGTATCAAAAATTAATAGAAAAGGTAGAATTTGATAAAGATAAAAGAATATATATCACATTTAAATTTTCAAAATATATAGGGGAAGAAGCTAAAATTTGAATTTAGCTAAAAATTTATTCAATACTGGACTTAAGAGTTCTGTAATACATACAGTAAACCATAAAAGTATGCCAGATTTAGCAGATGAATTGGTAAAAACAGAAGTAATGGATTTACATACAAAAATGTACCAAAAATTTGGTTATGAAATGAAATATATAAGACCACCAAAAGGAGAATTTAGCGAAAGAACATTAAATTTAACAAATGGACTTGGATATACAACAGTAATGTGGAGCTTTGCATATGACGATTGGGATGAAAATAAACAAGGAAGAGAAAGCTATGCAAAAAAGAAAATACTAGATAATGTACACCCAGGAGCAGTTATTTTATTACACGGAAATTCTAAAGATAATACAAATGTGTTAGATGAATGTATAAAAGAAATAAAAAATATGGGATATGAATTTAGAAGTTTAGACAAATTTGTAAGATAAGAAAAACATACCAATACTGTAAACTTAAGATGTAGTAGCCTAAAAATAAAGAGGTGTATGGGCGATCATGATCGCCCAAAAAGCACAAAAGCATATTAAAAATATTTATTTAAGCAATTTTTCTAAAGAATGGGCAATTAAAATAGCCCCTATCAAAAAACATCTACTTTAAAGGAGGCACAATGAACAAACATAGAAATAACAATCGAAAAAGAGTAAACAAAATAAATAGATTATTAGAATTACCTGAAGAAGTAGTTTCAAATAAACCAAAACTTACAATAGTTGGGTTTAATGAATTACTTATTGAAAATTACAAATCTATATTAGAATATGAAGACTACTATGTAAAAATAAATACATATATAGGTGCAATAAATATAAATGGATTTAATTTAAGACTAAAAGAAATGACAGGTGACGACATAATGGTTACAGGAACTATCGATAGTATCGATTTTGAGAGTATAACAGATGAAGAGTAAGGAGAAAAATAAATATGTTTTTTAAAATATTAATTTACTATATATTAGGATATGTAAATATAAGTGTAGAAGGATATTTTATAGAAAGATTTATAAATATATGTATAAGTAAAAGAATACTTTTGTGGAATTTAAAAAGAAAGAAATCTAGTTTTTTATATGCAAATATTGGAATGAGAGAATTTAAAAAGATAAAAGAAATAGCAAAAATTACAAAATGTAGAGTAAAAATAGAAAAGAAAAAAGGACTACCATTTATTTTACATAGATATAAGAAAAGGAAGCTATTTTTTGCATCTTTAATTATAGTAGTAGTATTCATATTTGGAATGTCAAACTTTGTTTGGAATATAGAGATTACAGGAAATAATACAATTCCTATAGAAGAAATTATGGAAGAAGTTGGTAATGGTGGCTTAAAACTAGGAATGTTAAAACAAAAAATAGATACCAAAAGTATTATTAACAATCTTCGTTTAAAAAGAGATGATATTGCATGGGTACGGAATACATATTCAAGGAACGAATGTAATAATAGAAATAGTAGAAGCAGATAAAAAACCAGAAATAATAGATGAAAATGAATATTGCAATATTATTACAAAAAGTGATGGAGTAATAACAAAAATAAACGTTCAAAACGGTACAGCCCTAGTAAAAGTTGGAGATGTTATAAAGAATGGAAATATTATTGTAGGAGGTTGGATTGAAGGAAAATATACAGGAACAAGATATGTACATGCAAAAGCAGACATTCAAGCTAGAGTTTGGCATAGTAAAAAAGAAAAAATGACTTTAACTCAAGAAATACAAGAAGAAACAGGAAATGTAAAAAAATCTTACGGAATAAATATAAATAATTTTAAAATAAATTTTCCTAAAAGTATTCCAAATTTTGAAAATTATGATACAATAAATGAGAGCAAAAAATTAAAAATATTTTCAAACTTTTATTTCCCTATAGAAATTTGTAAAACTACATATAAAGAGCTAGAAAAAAAGACAGTTAATTATACATATAATGAAGCAAAAGAAATTTTACTAAAAAAATTAGAAGAAGAATTAAAAAAAGAAATAGCAGATGTAGAAAATATTGTAAATACGCAAATAAACTATAAAGAAGAAGAGGAAAGTATCACAGTAGAACTGATATATGAGGTGATTGAAAATATAGGAACAAACGAAAAAATAGTGTTTTGAAAGGATGATTTAAAGTGGCAGAAAGAAGTTTAAGAGTACTAGAAACAAACACAACTTTCATTGGAAAGTTAACAAATTCAATTACAAAACTATTAATTCCAACTAAGGTGGGAATTAATGGCTTATTAATACTTACAAAAAGAAATAACATATTAAAAGCATTCGAAAATTACATAGATGAAACTAATGATGATGAAACAAATAAGAAAGAAATTTTATTAAAAAAATATGAAGATATGTACGCATTATACTTAGAAGCAATTGATAAATATGTTATGGATTCAATTTATAAAAAAGTAAAAAATGATACAGCTACAGCATTTGAAAAAAACGCTTTAAGTGAGTACTACAATGTTATTCATTTAAAAGAAACACAATATGTAGAATATAAATATAGAAAACAAAAATATTTACTTGAACTTGATTATCAAACATTAATTGCTTCAAATAAAGAAAAAGCAATTGATAGATATAAAAAGTTTTATGCAAATAAAATGGAAAGTCTATATAAAGGAATATTAAAAAATTATTCTATACAGCTTGCAGATAATACAAGAGGAGAAGAAGGAAAAAATAAAATTTATGAAAACATATTTGAAACCCTTGAAGAATACATTGTAGAAATATTACCTATAAAAATGGAAACAGATTACGAAGCTATTTATAAAGAAATTGTAGAAGAATACGATAAATTTAATACATTTTTAGCAGGAAAATTAAATGAAAAAGATATAATAGAGAAAAAGTTAGTTTTACTAGGAATTAGTAGAAAACTATTTACACATAGCTTACCACTAATTGTAGCAGAACAATGTTATAATAAACTTCTAAAAGATACAAGAAATTTAATTGTAGATGCAAAAACAAATAAAAATAAGAATAGTGCACTTCAAATGTTAATTGAGTTAATAGAAGATTATAATATTAAATTATTATCAACAAAAATATATTGGGATAAACCACAACAAAGAGAAGCATACAAGAAATTCTGGGGAGATTATAAAAATATTGAAGAACTTAAAAATAAAGAACCAGAACAATATGAAAAGAAGAAAGAAATACTATTTATAAAGAACGATTTAAAAGAAGTAAACAAAAATGCTGAAAAAAATGCTGAAATAATAAAATTTTATAAACAAGAATTAGTAGCTCTTGGTGTAATGAAAAATATCAAAAATTCTTGTAAAACAATTAAAGAAAAATATACAAAAAAGAAAGATGTTGCATAAGGATATAATTAAAATGATTTTGGGTCGCACACAATGCGACCCCTACATACAAAAATATAGAAGAAGTAGGGGTCATGATATGCAACCCTTGTGAATATTTTAATAAACTGAAAACAAGAGAGGTTAATAAAATTTGAAACAAATTGCACAAATAGAATATTTAGACATAGAAAAAAAAGAAGATTATGAAGAAATAATAAATAAAGTTTTAAATGAATGTTTTATAGAAGAGAATTTATTAAATACACATATGTATATAAGTATCACATTAACGACACCTAACAATATAAAAAGAATTAATAAAGAATATAGAAATATTGACAAAGAAACAGATGTGTTATCATTTCCTATGTTTGAACAAGACGAGATACAAGCCATAATAGATACACATGAATATGATGTAGATGATGTGCTAGGAGATGTAGTAATATCACTAGAAAAGGTAAGAGAACAAGCAATAGAATATGGACATAGTTTTGAAAGAGAACTTGCATATATGTTAGTGCATGGTTTTTATCATTTAATGGGGTATGACCATATTGAAGAAGAAGATAAAGCCATAATGAGACTAAAAGAAGAAAAAATTTTAAAAAAACTTAATATAACAAGAGAATAAAAACAATACATATAGTAAAAAGTGATGATAAATATTAAGAATAATAGGTGAAAATAATGAAGAATGAAGACAATAATATAGAAAATGAGATAAAAGAAGTACATAAAATGAAAAACGGAAACTTCTTTGATGCTTTGCAAAATGCGTTAAATGGAATAATTTATGCAATAACAACACAAAGCAATATAAAAAAACAACTAATAATAGCAGTAGCAGTTATGCTAATAAGTTTATTTTTTGATTTAAGTAAAGCAGAATTTTTATGTTTAATGTTTACAGTAGTGTTAATTATAGTTGCAGAAATGATAAATACAGCAATAGAAACAGTAGTTGATTTGTATACAGATTTATATCATCCAAAAGCAAAAATAGCAAAAGATGTAGGAGCAGGAGCAGTTGTGCTAACGGCAATTAACGCATTAATTGTTGCATATTTTTTATTCTTCGAAAAGATAAGCACTATAGGACTAAAACTCGTAGATGAAATTGCAAATTCACCTATACATTTAGCATTTGTAGCAATAGTTTTAACAGTAATAGTAATTGTTACATTAAAAGCAGCAGCTACAAAAAATAATCATAAATTTATAAAAGAAAATTTTATGCCAAGTGGACAAACTGCAGTTGCATTTGCAGGATTAACTATTATATGGTTGACTACTAGAAATGTCGTTATATTTACATTATCATTAGTTTTAGCACTAATAATAGGAATAAATAGATATGAAAACGGAAAAAGAACAAAATCAGAAGTTATAGTTGGAGCTTGGGTAGGTATAATGGTAGTAGTTTTATTATATGGACTTGCATTATTATATCTTAATGTAGATGTGATAGAAAAATTAACAAACATTATAAATAATTTTACATTGAAATAATGTTATAATAATTAAAAAGGAATGATAGTAAAAATGAAGAATAAGGGAATAATTTTTTTAATAATTATATTAATACTTCTTGTTGCAGTAGCAGGAATATTACTTGCAATGAAAATAATAGATGGAAAAGTTGATGGAGCGACTATGTCTAATGGAATAATTTCATTAGGTACAGAACAAGGAAAAGAAAAAGAAGAGGTAAAAATAGTAAATATTTATAATGGAGTAGATAGACCAATAGCAGTAATGATAGATAACCATAAAGGAGCATGGCCACAAGCACGGACTAAATGAAGCGTATCTTGTATATGAAATAATAGTTGAGGGTGGAGAAACAAGACTTATGGCATGCTTTAAAGGAAAAGATTTAGAAAAAATAGGACCAGTAAGAAGTTCAAGACATTATTTCCTTGATTATGCACTAGAAAACGATGCAATATATGTTCACTTTGGTTGGAGTCCACAAGCAGAATCTGATATATCAACATACAAAGTAAATAATATAAATGGAATAACACAAAGTAGTACAGATTTTTGGAGAGTAAAAGATAAAAAATCACCACATAATGCAGTAACAAGTACAAAAAAGATATTAGAGATGGCAACATCTAAAGGATATAGAACAACTTCAAATGCTAAAAGTGTATTAAATTATAAAGCGGAAGAAATTGATTTAGAAGAAGGAACTATTGCAAATACAGTAAAAATTCCATATTCAAAATTGCATACAGTAGAATATAAATACAATGCAGAAACTAAAAAATATGAAAGATATGCAAGAGGTACAAAACAAACTGATTGGGATACAAAAGAAACTATTAGTACTAAAAATATAATAATAACATTTGCACAAAACTATACATTACAAGATGTAGAAAATAAAGATAGACAAGGATTAAAAAATATTGGAGATAAAAAAGGATACTATATTACAAACGGAAAAGCAATTGAAATAGTTGCAAGTAAATCTTCAAGAACAGAAAAAACAATATATAAAGATTTAGCAGGAAATATTATAGATGTAAATGATGGAAATACATTTATACAAATATGTCCAATTGATGCAGAAGTTGTAGTTGAATAAAAAGAAAGTCTCTAATTACAAAAATGGATGTAATTAGAGACTTTTACAGTTCTGACCAACAATGTTGTAATTAGCATAAATTTATTACTACATACTAGATAGCTACACAGTAACGATTAATTTTATTTTAAATGAATAACCCCTTTTAAAATTAAGCAAATTAAGGTATAATAATTTTGTCAAGTAAAAAAAGACTAAAAAAAATAGAAATTATCTGCTAAATTCTACAAAATTAGCAAATTTAAGTATGTATAATGAAAAGGAAGTAAAACATGGAAGAGTTTAAATCAGGATTTGTATCAATTATTGGAAGAACAAATGTGGGAAAATCTACATTAATTAATTCTTTAGTTGGTGAGAAAGTAGCAATTATGACCAATAAACCGCAAACAACAAGAACAGCTATACGTGCAATTGTAAATAGAGAAAACTCGCAAATTATATTTATAGATACACCAGGAATTCATAAACCAAAAACAAAACTAGGAAATACAATGATAGACACTGCATTTGGTAGTGTTGCAGATGTTGATGTTGTATTATTCTTAATAGAGGCAACTAGTGTTGAAATTGGAAAAGGTGATAGAATAATATTAGATAAAATAAAAGAAGCCAAAAAGAAAACAATACTTATTATAAATAAAATAGATTTAGTAAAAAGAGAAACATTATTAAAACTAATTGATTTATATAAAAAAGAGTATCATTTTGAAGCAGTTATACCAATTTCAGCATTAAAGAAAGATAAAACAGAAAGTGTATTAAAAGAAATAGAAAAATTATTAAAAAAAGGACCTGCATATTATGACATAGATGAATATACAGACCAAACATTAAGACAGCTTGCAGAAGAAACAATTAGAGAAAAAGCATTAAAATTGTTAGATGATGAAGTTCCACATGGATTATATGTTATGGTAGAAAAAATGGAATTAAGAAGCACAAAAAATAAAGAAGAAATATATGATATAGAAGCAACAATTTATTGTTTAAGAAACTCTCATAAGGGAATAATAATAGGTAAGAATGGAAATATGTTAAAAAGAATTGGAATGTATGCAAGACAAGATTTAGAACGTATGCTTGGAACAAAAATAAATTTGAAAACTTGGGTAAAAGTAAATGAAGATTGGCAAGAAAAAGATTCCATTGTGAAGAACTTTAAATTTTGAAGTTAGAAGTCGGAAGTTTGATTTTAAGCAATTTCTTCGAAGAATTTTCTTAAATTCCAACATCCAACCTCAAACTGAAAACAATGTATAAAAAAATAAAAAAACACAAAAGATAAATAAGTAGAAGTTAAGATTGGATATAAAATAAAATAAGAATTCCAACATCCAACCTTAAACTTCCAACTTCAAAAAAGGAGGATGCTTTATGATAAAACAAATAGCTTGGAATACATTTAGAAATACAGGAGATATTAATACATTTTTAGAATTAATGGAAGTACAAAATTTAGAAAAAAATATTATAAATGGTGAAGAAAAAGATGGGAACATTCAAGACAAATGGAATAATAATAGGGGAAAATAATATGGGGGACTATGACAAAATGCTTACCATGCTAACACCACGGTCTTCGGGAAAATATCATGTGCTGCTAAAGGTGCAAGAAGAGCAAAAAGCAATCTTCTTGCTGGCAGTCAGTTACTATGCTTTGGAGAATATATGCTATATCAAGGAACTAGTACATATCATATAAATTCGTGTGAAACTATAGAAATGTTTTACAATTTAAGAACAGATTTAGACAAATTAAAATATGCAACTCATATTACTAAAATAGTATATGATGTTACTAATGAAAATGAAAATAGTTATAAAATATTGCAGTTATTCTTAAATACTTTATATACAATATCCCAAACAGATAAAAATATGGATTTAGTAGTCTCAATATTTAAATTGAGACTTATGTGCATACTTGGATTTACTCCAAGTATTCGGTCGGATGTAAAGAATGTAAGAAAGATGATGATATTTTATATTTTAGTTTTAAGGATAGTGGATTTAAATGTGGTATTTGTGGAAAACTAGATAAAAGTGTAATAGAAATTTCAAAATCAACAATAGATGCTATAAAGTATATAGTACTTGCACCAGCTAAAAAATTGTTTTCATTTAATGTAAAAGGAAATATTATAAAAGAATTAGAAATAATATCAAAAATATATTTAAACCAAAAATTAGAAAAAGAATATAGATTAGAAGATATATTTTAAAAAATTACTTGCAAAAAAATATAAATAGTATATAATTTAAGTGTGAAAAGTGAAGATGTAGGGGGGATCTCGTGTATGCCCACAAAATACAAGAAACTTCACTTTTGTAAGAAAGGAATGATTTTTATGAATATTAGAATTACAGGAAAAGACTTAAAAGCTACAGATGCAATTAAAGATTACGTTGAAAAAAAATTAGAAAAATTAGTAAAATATTTTGGAGAAGATTTTGAAGTAACTGCAAGTTTTAAATGCGAAAAAAATGAACAAGTAGCAGATATTTTTGTAAATAACGATGGAGATACATATAAAGCTGTAACAGCACATAAAGATTTATATGCTGCAATTGATAAAGATATAGACATATTAGAAGGACAAATAAGAAAAATAAAAACAAAAAGAGAAAAACAAAACAAAGAAGATTCAATAAAACAAAAAGAAATTATAAATATGAGACCTACGCATGAAATAGAAAATGAAGTTATAAAAACTTTATACTATGAAGCAAAACCAATGTCTATTGAAGATGCAATATTAAAGTTACAAGAAAAACCACAAGATATATTTTATACATTTATAAACGTAGATACAAATAAAGTAAATGTAGTATTTAAATTAAAAAATTCTAAAAATTATGGAATAGTAGAACCAGAGTAAGGAATAATAAAAAGGCAGGAATTTAGAGTTTAGCCTTTTAGTTAAATTTGCTATATTTGCAAATTACGTAAAAATGTGATATTATTTACATAATGGAGAATTACTCCAAATATTATTAAACAGGAGGAAAAAGGTCATGAAAGAAGAATTGATAGTAGAAGGACGGAAATTTTCACAAGAGGAACTTATAGAGATTATCAAAAAGTATCTTGATGAAGAGAAGAAAAGTACAAAAACAGCTATACCAAAACCGATGGTAGACATATGGTTTGATGTTAAGCCTAAAACAATTAATCGAAAACGTTTCGAAGAGGAACGAACATCTACAGAGGAAGAAGAAGTAAGAAAATATATTCTTTGGGCATTTTCCATGAGAGATGAGTATCCGGAAAAATATGGTAAAGACTTTAAGACTTTAATTCCTAATAAAACATGGGGCTATAAAGATTACTTAGAGCTTGAAGAGTTAGCATGTTCATATGGAGATCACTCTGCTGATATGGTTGAACATGCTTTTGAATGGTCTCAAAGAATTGAGAATGGTGAAACATGGAGAGCTGTTTGTAGCCAAAGAGACACCACTGAGTGGTATAGAACAGTCAGAGGCGAACATGGGAAACTTATTGGAGGTAATACTGAAAAATATGATACAAAAAAGAGTGAGCACTGTTCTGCGACACATATTTCGACGGGTTTTACTGAAAGTAATGGAAGATTAGATGTTGCTGTGCCATTAATTGTGCGTTATGAAAAGTACTATCAATAATTCTGTATTCTAATATGTAGAAGCAAATATAGAGGATGAAACTTTAATAAGTTCATTCCTCTATGTTATTAAACATTAAAATTTAATTTATAATAATATAAAAAGGCAGGAATACATTTCCTGCCTTTTTATGTATTACTACGTAAAAAAACAAAAAATATATTCCTACCAAGTTAAAATAATCTAGTTTATAAAAAAACTATTTACCGATCATATGGTTTTCAGCTTGTTGAATCATTTTTCTTACCATGTTACCACCGATTTTACCAGCGTCTCTAGCAGATATATTTCCGTTGTAACCATCTTTTAAAGTTACACCTACTTCGCTAGCTACTTCATATTTGAATTTGTCTAAAGCGTCCATAGCTTCTGGAACTGCTTTTATATTACTGTTGTTTGATGCCATTGTTAGTTCACCTCCTGCAAAATATTTTACATTTACATATAGAAACATTTCTTGCTTCTACGTTATATATAATGTACATATATTCTATTTTTAAACTGGAAATTTTTACTTTTTTTATTGCTAGTAGATAATGGCTTTTATACAAAAACCATTGAGATGTATTTTATGAAAAAATATTTTTATATTTATTGTAAAAAATGAAAAAGATATATATAATAAGCAAGAATAAACTACAAAGGAGAAAAATATGTATAAATTAGTTGCAATAGATTTAGATGGAACACTACTTAATTCTTATGGGGAAGTAAGTGAGGAAAATAAATATGCAATTGAAAAAGCTGTAAAAAAGGGTACGATTGTTGTTTTAGCATCACGGAAGAATGCCAAATTCCGTAAAAAGTTTAGCAAAAGAAATTGGAGCAGATAAATATATTATTTGCGGAAATGGAACTTTTATTTATGATTTGCAAAAAGAAAAAATTATATATGATGCATTTTTAGAAAAATCAAAAGTTTTAGAAATTATAAAAATATGTGAAGAAAATAGTATTTACTATAATGTTTATACAGAAGATAGTGTTTTAACAAAAACACTAAGTTATAATGCTTTGTTTTATGATAACGAAAACAGTAAAAAACCAATTGAGAAAAGAACAAATATAAATATTGTGGAAAATATTTATAAATATGTAGAAGAAAATGCAAATATAAATGTTTTAAAAATGACAATATGTGATAGCGATAAAGTAATATTTTCAAGTATTCTAAAAAAATTAAAAGTGATACCTAAAATTGATATATTAGAAATTGAACATATGTCAAGAAAAAATATAAAAAAAGGAAGTAAAGATATATCACTTGAATATTTCTATACGGAAATAACAAAACAAAATACTAATAAGTGGACAGCAATAGAATTTTTAATACAAAAATTGGGAATAAAACAAGAAGAAGTTATGGCAATTGGAGATAATGCAAATGATAAAACAATGGTAGAAAATGCAGGACTTGGTGTTGCTATGGGTGGAAGTATGTTAGCAGCAAATAAAATAGGAGATGTATTTGTGAGTGATAATAATAAAAATCGGTGTTGCAGAAGCAATAACAAAATATGTAAATAACATAGAAAAATAATTATTACAGCAGTGTTACAACTCAATTATTTTTCTATTACAAGAAGCCGAAAATGTTGTTTTTAAACATAAATTGGTGTAGAATTAATTATAAAGTGATAATTTGTAAAACTTTAAAGGAGGAATTTTCATGGCAATAAATCCAATGCAAAAAAAAGCAAGAAACTCAATACTATTAGGTATTGTTATAGGTCTATTAATAGGAGCAATAGTGATAGTTTTCCTATTTTTACAATTAACTAAATTAAAAAAACAAGTAGAAACAGATAAACAAAATACTAGAACAGTTTATGTATTATCTAGTGATGTTAAATCTGGAGAAAAAATAGATAAGTCAATGTTAGTTCAAAAACAAGCATTACAAGATGTAGTACCAACAGACTATATAACTATAGCTGATATAACAGAAAACACAATATCAAAATTTAATTTAACAAAAGGAACTGTTTTGTCTACTGCATTAGTTACTGAGGAAGACGAAAAAATAACAAATGATTTAAGAGAACAAGAATTTAATATGATTGTTTTACCACAACAATTAGATATTGGTGCATATGTAGATATTAGATTAAGATTATCAAATGGTCAAGATTATATAGTTATATCAAAAAAGCGTATAAATAATATAACAGAAGATACTATTTGGATGAACTTATATGAAGAAGAAATAGTATCAATGAGTAATGCAATTGTAGAAGCTTATAAAATGACAGGTGCAAAACTATATGCAACAACATATGTTGAACCAGGAAATCAAACTAGTGCAACACCAACTTATATGCCAAGTGCAGAAGTTATTAATTTAATAAACTCTGATAGAAATATAACAGAAGAAGCTAAACGAGCTCTAGCTGAAAGATATACAGCTGATATAAGAGCAAGAAGAGAAAATGATATAAATTATCAATTAAATACATATAGAGATGAAGCAAAACAAAACTTAGAAGCAGGAGTTGAAAAAGAAATAACAAGTTCAAAAGAATCAAGAAAAGAATATATAGATATGTTAAATGCAAGTGAACAATAATATTAGGAGGAACATATGAAAAAGATAGGATTTATAGGAGCGTATGATAAAACTGATTTAATAATATATATAGCTAAAATTTTAACAGTATTAGGCAAAAAAGTATTAGTTATAGACGCAACTTCTACTCGGTAAAACAAGATACATAGTACCAACTATAAATCCTGCAAAATCATATATTACTGAATTTGAAAGTATAGATGTTTCTGTTGGATTTGAAAGCTATGAAGAAATGAAAAAATACCTAGGAATTCAAACAGACACAGAATTTGAATATGATATTGCACTATTTGATATAGATGATATAGAAGCACTTGAAAAATATGGTGTAAAAACATTTGTAAAAAATTACTTTGTAACATCATTTGATTTATATTCATTAAAAAGAGGATTAGAATTATTAGGTGGAATGAGTGAACCAATTAATTTAACAAAAATACTATTTTCAAAAGATATTCTAAAAGAAGATGATGAATATTTAAACTTTTTATCATTAGGGAAAAAAGTTATTTGGAATAAAGATTATGTAGTATATTTTCCACTAGAAAATGGAGATCAAAGTGTAATAATAGAAAATCAAAGAGTTGAAAGAATTAGTATAAGAAAATTAAGTTCTCAGTACAAAGAAAGTTTATACTATATAATAGAAGATATTATGGCAAATGAAATAAGTTCGCGGAGAACTAAGAAAAACATTTAGGATATTAGAAAAGGAAGTGTAAAGTAAATGGCAATAATAACATTTTATAGTAATGCAAAAAAGGAAACAGGACAAACAATGTCAATTGTTTCAATTGCAGCTAGTATGGCAATAGAGCATAATTATAAAATATTGCTTATTGCTACACGGATATGATGATACTTTAGAATTATGCTTTGGCTCACAAAACAAAAATAAAAATATAATTAATAAATTAATAAAAACTACTGATTTTGCTATGGACAATGGTATTGAGGGATTATCAAGAATTGCAAATAGTGGAAAAATTACTAAAGATGCAATACCAAGTTATACACACATTATTTATACAAATAGACTAGAAGTTTTATATGGATATAGAAAACCTAAAATAAGATTGGGAAAAGAAGAATATTTGAAATCAATGGAATCTTATAAAGAAATTATACAAACTGCAGATAAATATTACGATATTGTATTAGTAGATTTAAATAATAACTTAGATAAAGATTTAGAAAAACAAATATTAAATATGTCACAAGTAATTGTTTATAACATAGAACAGAAAATTAATATGATAAATGATTTTCTAGAATTAAAAGAGGAAATGGATGAACAAAGAAAAAATAAAACGATATTAAATATAGGAAGATTTGATGAGACATCAAAATATACTATTAAAAATATTTCTAGATATACTAAAATGAAAAAAAATCTAACAGTGATACCATATAATACTTTATTTTTTGAAGCAGCTAGTGAAGGAAATGTTGCAGATTTATTTTTAAAAATAAACAATGTAAGTGATACAGATAAAAACGCAAAATTTATAAAACAAGTAAAAGAAGCAGTAGAAAAAATTATATACAAATTACAAGAGGTACAAATGAGAAGTTAGAAGTTTGAGGTTAGAAATTGGAAGTTAGATGTTGGAGGTTTAAGAATATTCTTCGAAGAAATTGCTTAAAATCGAACTTCCAACCTCCAACCTCCAACATCAAAGAAGGAGGAAGACATATATGCTAATAAATTTTATCTTAATTGTTATTGTACTAATAGGAACAGTTTTAATTATTATGAAATCAATAGCAAAAAGAAAAGAACAAGAAGTTGAACAAGAGGTAGAAATAGATGACAAGACTTATACATTAGATAAAATAACAGAATTTGTTAAAAGAAGACTTGATGAAATTACAAAGATAAACTTATATGATATAGGTCTTTCAGAACAAGAACTACAAAGAAGAAAAAAGAAAAAATACGAACTAAAAAAAGCTCTTAAAGGATGTACATATGGAGATGTTAATGATAAGAAATATGTAAAAGAATTAATATATGACTTATTACTTAGAGAATATGGAATAACTGAAAGTAATATTTCAAGTGCAATTTCTTTTGATATTCCATCATTATTAACCGAGCAAGATAAATTTGATATTTTAATCTATATATATAAAAAAGAATTTGGATATGAAGCACTAACGCAACTTATAAAGAGATATAATTTAGCAGTATTAAAATATATAGCAGGTGAAGCAAAACCATCTTATGTAATTACAGGAGAAGAAATTAGAGAAATATATGAAAAAGAACAATTAGAATTAACATTTGAAGATAAACTTAATGTTGTAGTACAAAGGATATATCAACACTATAAAGGATATAGTGTAATTGATGAAATACGAGATATGAATATAGACGGTGTTTCTGGTGGTGTATCTGGACTTCCAGAATCATTTTTAAGCCAAGTTGCACAAACAGATGGAGACTATTTAGATCAAGTACTAGAGAATAAAGTACCACGTGCTTGTGATAGTATCTGGATTTTCTTTCAGGGTAAATCTATAAGACTTGCATTCTTATCATTTGGTAGTGAAAGTGAATTAAAAAGAGTATGTCAAAATATATATAAATACAACAATCCAGGACAACTATCTGATACTAATGGATATAAAATTAATGAAATGAAAGATGGATCACGTGTTGTTGTAGTTAGACCATCATTTTCTGAAACATGGGCATTTTTTGTAAGAAAATTTGACGTTAAACGTGCAACTCTAGAACAGTTAATTGTATTTCCAGGTAAAGAAAAAGCAATAGATTTATTAAAGTACTTAGTAAAAGGAGCAAGAATTGTTTCAATTACAGGGGAACAAGGTTGCGGTAAAACAACAATGCTTATGGGAATGATTGAAAATATATATGAAACAATGAACATAAGGGTTCAAGAAACAGCATTCGAGTTACATTTAAGAAAAATATACCCAACTAGAAATATATTAACATTTAGAGAAACAGAAACAATTTCAGGACAAGAGGGATTAGACGTTCAAAAGAAAACTGATGGTTCTGTAAACATTATAGGAGAGGTTGCAACAGACCCTGTTGCATCTTGGATGATACAAGCAGCACAAGTTGCATCAAAGTTTACATTATTTACACACCATGCTAAAACATTTCCAAACTTAGTTACAGCACTAAGAAACTCAATGTTAAGAACAGGAGTATTTACAAACGAAAAAACAGCTGAAGAACAAGTTGTTCAAGTACTAAACTTTGATATACATTTAGTAAAAGACTTTAGAGGAAGAAGATATATACAAAGAGTTACAGAATGTGTACCAGTGGAAGAAAAGAATGAATATACATTTGATCACAACAAAGAAAAAACGTTAGAAGGAAAGTTTGATAAATTTTTTGACAATGCTACACATTACTTTACAAAAATTACAGATAGAAAATTATATAACTATGTAAACATATTAGAATACATAGATGGCGAATATGTACTTACAAATAAAATATCAAATCAAAATTTGCATGAAATGAGAAATAATATGGATGAATCAGATGTTGAACAATTTGATGCTTTTGTTGAGGAAAATTGGGGAAAAACAGCAAATACAGTAGATGTAAAAACAATAAAACGTGGAAGAAAACCAAAAGTAACAAATTAACGATTAAAATGATAACAATAGAATACAACATTTAAAGATTATGCAGTTTTCGAAGAAAAAAACAAAGCAAGACCCACTTGTGTTTTCGCAATACTATCAACTTAAGATAGAGTAGCCTGAAAATAAAGATGTGTAGGGGTGATTTTAATTGCCTGCTATTTTAAAGATTATATTAAATAAATATTTAATAGTGAATAATGAAGAGTGCATAATACAAAATTCTTCGAATTTTGAAAGGAGGTGCTATTATTAAATGTCAAATCAAATTATACTATATGGTATGGGAGTAGTAGTATTACTATTTATAGCAGTTGTTATTGCATATGTTGTTTTAAGAAAGAAAATGGATCAAGATGATGTAAAACAGGCAAGAGAATTAAGAGCAGGAGCCCAAACAAATACATTTTCTCTTGAAGTTATATATCAAAAGCTATATATGTTTTATATAAAAACACCAGTACTTAAAAGATATATAGTTAAATTAAGAAGAAGAATAGAAATTATAAATATAGAAGATGAATATTTAACTAGAAAACAATCATCAAAAATATTAACAAATGCTTTATTAATAATAGTACCATTAACATTAGGAATAATTTTATTTACCAAAAATAACATATTACTACTTTCTATATTATTAATATTTGAAATTTTTATGGTAGAAACAGTAATTAATGGTATGGTAGATAAGATGGACAATAAATTGCTTAGACAACAAATTGATCTTTTTTCAGAAATAAGACATGCATATCACGATACCAATATGGTTGAAGAAGCAATATATGAAGTATCACAAAATGATGAAGTAGAAGTGTCACGTCAAGCAGAAAAAATTTATGAAATTTTAATTTCAGATGATCCAGAATCAGAACTTGAAAAATATTATGATATTGCACCAAATGCTTATTTAAAAGAATTTGCAGGAATATCATACTTAACCAGAGAATTTGGAGATAGAAAAGATGCTCATGGTGCATCACTATATTTAAAGAACTTAAATAATATTACTCAAGAAATGCAAATCGAAATATTAAAAAGAGATAAAATAGATTACGTTTTTCAAAGCTTATCACTTATAGCAGCAGTACCAATGTTATTTATAGAACCTGTAAAACAATGGGCAATATCACAGTTTAGTTTTACAAGTCAATTTTATGATGGTAAAGGTGGATTTATAGTACAAATGTTATTATTATTAATAACATTCGTGTCTTATATAATGATAAGGAAAATAAAAGATAATTCTTCTACAAATGCACATATAAAAAATACTGAAAATCCATGGCAAGCAAAATTATATAAAAATAGAATAGCAAAAAGTGTAGTAGATTTATTCATACCAAAAAGAGGAACAAAAGAAAACAGAAAAGTAACAAGATTATTAAAAGATGCAGCATCTAAACAAAAAATTGAATGGTTATATGTAAATAGGATTACATTGACGATTGTAACATTCATTATATCATTATTTATGTTTAATCAATTACATAAAATTGCAGTAAATTACATATATGAAGAGCCAGATAGTGATTATGATATAATAGGACAAATGTCTGCTTCAAATGAAAAAAAAGCAATGGAAAGAACAAAAAAGCATAACTATTTTATAGATAAATTTAAAGGACAAGCAAAAGTTACAAAAGAGCAAATAACAGTGGCAATGCAGTATTCTAACTATTATAAAGATGCAACAGACGAAGAAATAGAAACTGATGCAGAAAAAATTTATACTAAGTTGCAAATTGTAAATAGCGAATATTTAAAGTGGTTTGAAATTTTGCTTGCAATAGTATTTGCACTAGTTGCATATATGTCTCCTATTTGGATGTTAATGTTTCAAGTAAAAATGAGACAATTAGATATGGAAGATGAAGTAATGCAATTCCAAACAATTATTTTAATGCTTATGAAAATAGAGAGAATAAATGTAGAAATAATATTAGAATGGTTAGAAAGATATGCAAATATTTTTAAAGAACCAATTACAAAATGTGTAAATAACTATGAAAGTGGTGCTTGGGAAGCATTAGAAGAGCTAAAAAATGATGTATCGTATGGACAGTTCATTCGTATTGTAGAAAGCTTACAAGCAGCAGTTGAAAAAATACCAATAAAAGAGGCCTTTGATGAATTAGATACAGAACGAGCATATTATCAAGAAAAGAGAAAGGAATCAAATGAAAGATTAATTTCAAGAAAAGGTATGATTGGAAAGGTGATTGGATTTTCACCTATGGTATGTTTATTTGTTGGATATTTAATTGTTCCATTAGTTGCAATAGGATTAACAAGTATGACTACTTCATTTAATACAATGCAAAAAATGATTAAATAATTAATAATTAAAGAAAGGGAAAGTATATGGAAAATGCATCAAAAGCATTAATAATGGCAGGAGGAATATTAATTGCACTATTAATATTAGCACTACTAGTATATGGCTATAGTAATATAAGAAACCTTTCAGCAAGAGAGTTAACAGAAAAAGAAATTGAACAATTAACAATATTTAATAAAGAATATGAATCATATAATAGAAAATTACTTAGAGGTGTAGATGTTATTTCAGTAATAAATAAAGCAATTGATAATAACAAAAAATATGAAAATGATAAATATTATACAATAAATATACAATTTAAAATGGCAGAAGAAGTAATATATAAAAAGGATGGGAAAACATCTACTACAGCATTCAATATAAACAAATACTATAACATGAATGAATTTGACATAATAAGAAATGATACAGATGCCTTTACAGATTTTAAAAGAAGAATTTTTGATTGTACAGAAGTAAAGTACCATGAAGTTAGTGGAAGAATAAATTATATGAAATTTGAAGAAAGAAAAATGACTGAAAATGGATATATAAATGGTATAAATTAGAGAAAGGGAAAATATATGGAAAATGCATCAAAAGCTTTAATTATAACGGCAGAAATATTAATAGGTGTTATACTTATAAGTATTTTAGTATTAGCATATTACAATTTAAATAGCTTTGCAGATAGTATAAATTATAACATACAAGATAAAAATATAAATCAATTTAATAGTCAATTTACAGTATATGAAGGAAAAACAAATCTAACAGCACATGATATATTAACAATAATAAATTTGGTTAATGAGCATAATTTAAACAATATTGATGAAATATACCAAATAAAAATAACAGGCAATACAATAAAAAACATTGAAAATATAATAGATTCTGAATTTATAATGGATAACCAAGATAAAAAATACACTGTAAACAAAATAACTTTTAATGATAAAACAAAACTAGTAAAGACTATAAATATTATAGAATGTAGATAGAAAAAACGCTACAGTTCAGCCTAACGTTTCGTAACTAGCGTGAGTGTAGTTAATATATTTATTTTGCCAAGTGTAGTATGTTTAAGTCTAAAGAGGCGTTGGCGAGTGTCGAAACTTTTCAAAATAAATATATTACTTTCGTGGGAGCGAATTGCAAACGATATAGTCTAAACAGTAACGAAAAACAAGTAAATATAACCTAACTAGTTGAAAAAAAAGAAAAAAAATAGTATAATTAAGAAAGGAACAAATTTTATTGAAGAAAATAGTTGCAATTTTTGCTATTGTAATAATTACATTAATGTTAATTATAAGTGTATCATTAGTACAAAATAACAAAAATTTAGCTAATATAAAAACATATAATAAACAATACGAAGAATATTACAAAAAAGTACTATATGGAACAGATGTAATTACATTAATAAATAAAGCAACAAATGAAAATATAAAAAACAATATTGAAAAAGATGAAAAAGGATACTTTATTGAAAATGACTTAGATTCAATAAAAATTGAAATAAAATTATTATATAATGAAAAACTAATTAAATATCCAATGGAAACATTAACAAAAGTAGGATTAGAAGGATTTGTTCAAAATTTTAATTTAATAAAATTTAAATGTACAATGATTGATTATCATGAAGCTACTAAAAAAGTAAGAAGTTTAACTTTTGAACAAATAGAAGAATAAGTTTTTAGTATTTTAGATTTAAAGAATAATCTAAGTTATATAATAGATCAAATGGAAAAGTTAAAGGAGGAAGAGGAGTATGGAGAATGCTTCAAAAGCACTAATTATAGCAGGTGCAATATTAATTTCTATATTATTAATAGGAATTGGAATGATGGTATTTGGTAATATTTCAGGAATAACAGGTGGAGCTCAACAAGAGATGGATTCTATGCAAATACAAATGTTTAATGATAAATTTTCACATTATGAAGGAACTAATGTATCTGGTTCAAATGTAAAATCATTAATAAATGTAATTAATTCAAACAATGCTTCAACTACCGATGAATCTAGAAAAATAACTTTTAATACAGGTTCAGTATCAGCAGTAAAAGATGTTCAAACAAATGCTAGATATACAGTTACATTTACACCAAATAATTCAGGATTTTATACAAAGGTATCTATTACAAAAAATTAATTATAATAGAGAAGCTAATATAAAAAAGCAAAAGGAAGTGAGTTAAAATGGAAAATGCAGTAGATGCACTAAAAATTGCTTTTAGTATATTTGTATTTGTTTTAGCACTTGCATTAACTATTTCAGTTGTTGCACAAGCAAGAAGTACATCAGAGCTAATTTTTCATTTTAATGATAAAACTGAATTTTATGAATATGCAACTAAAGATAATGTAGAAAATAGTAAAAATAGAACAGTAGGTATGGAAACAATTATGCCTACTATTCATAGATATGCTAAAGAGCAATTTGCGGTAACTATATTTAGTAAAGATGGAGATCCTATTGTAAGATATGATCTTTGGACAGAAGGATTTATGACTAATTGGAATCAAATAGTAAAAAATAAAAATAGTAGTGAAAAAGAAAACTACATAGAAGTTGAAGACAGATTAAAAATGGTTCAAGAACAAGTTTATAAAACATTAAATAAACAAGTTCCAGAATTTAATGTAGAAGAAATGGTAAGAAAATTATATACTGTAAAATCTTCTACAAATACAACTGTTACCATAGGTGCACCTTGGGTAGGGGATAATGCAAAAATACAATCAAGAATTAAAGCAGATATGTTAGGCGAAAAATATGAAAATAATTTTATTACATATACAGGAAAAAACTTAAAAAGATACAAAAATGATAAATTTATAGAAAAATTCTTAGAAGTAACAACAAGTGGTGAAACTATAACAGATGATGGATATTCTCTTGAAACAATTAAGGGAAATAAGAAACTAGAGATAATATATATATTACAGTCGTAAAGGAGGAATTAACATGGGAGACACTTTAATAACTGTTGTAGCTATATTTTTAGCTGCTATTCTAATGTTTGTATTTCCATTAATGTCAATATCAGAAAGAAATGATGATATATCACAATTAGCAGTATATACTGCTACAGTAGAATTTGTAGATAACATTCGTTCTACAGGAAAAATTACATTAGATAATTACGATAAATACATCCAAACATTATCTGCTACAGGAAATAGTTACGATGTTGAAATGTCTGTTAAAGTACTAGATGAAAACCCAGGTAAAAAAGGAGCAGAAGCGTCACAAACTAAAATTGGTGAAAATATTTACTGGACTACATATACTTCACAAATAGAAGAAGAATTAGGAGTAGGACAAGCAAACCCAAAAAGTACTATAAAATTATTAAAAGAAGGAGATATTATATCTGTAGATGTAAAAAATACGAATACTACTATAGCTCAAATGCTTAAAAATTTCTTTTATAGTATAGTAGGAAATGATACATATAGTATAGAAGCTTCACATTCAGGATTTGTTATGACAAATGGAAAATAGATAAGAGAGGCAAAGGTGATAATTAGATGAAATTACAAAACATGGCAGTTATCTTTGCAATAATTGTTATACCAATAACATTAATTTTATCAGCATATATTGGTATTCAAATAGACACAGCAAATTTGGTAAAGCAATATGATACAAAATTATTAGACGCAACACACGATGCAGTTGTTGCGTTTCAATTAAATTCAATCCAAAACAATTATTCTACAAATGCAGATTCTTTAAGAAGAGATATAAAAGCATCCATAAACGCATTTTTTACTTCACTTGCAACAAATTTGAGAGTGCCAGGAGAGAATGCAGGGTATATTGCACAATACATACCAGCAATAGTAGTTACTTTGTATGATGGATATTATATATATTCACCAATAGAGACAGAGTATAAAGATGTTGATGCAACCATAAAAACAAGATATGAACACGCTTTAAAACCTTATATACATTATTCATTAAGATATAAAACTGGAAATTGTGATATAGTAGTAAATTATTCTTTAGACAATTATATTACTGTATATGGATATATGAATGGAGAGTATATTTCAAGAAGTGGCTATTTAATAGCAGGAGAGGTTTTAGATGATGGAACTAAGTATAGAGGAGTAACAATAACAGATAACACAGCGATAGAATATTATAAAGAAGCTAAAGAATTTACATCATGGATAAAAAATAATTCATTTTCAGGAACAAAGATTGTAGATATAGTAGTGCCTAAAAATGCATTAGATGAAAATGGAAATTCATATCCACAATTTATAAATGATAATACAAAAATTTTAAACGCATCAATCCAAAATGATCCAGAAGACAAAGAATCTAATTTTACAGCACATAAAAGAGAAATAATGAAACAATCAATTCAAAGAAACTTAAATAATGCAATATGGACATATAGTAATCATACAACATTAAACACAGATTTTAAAATGCCAATATTAACACAAGAAGATTGGGATAAGATATTATCAAATGTAAATATAATATCATTTATGCAAGGTTTACCTGCAGGAATTAAAGAATATAATAATTATGCAATAGTAACAAGTACCCAAAATAAACAATATGTAGACACAGATTTATTATATTATATACATGATGGATATTATCATAAACTTGAATGTCCATTACTACAAGAAGCATCAGGAGAAATAATGGGATATAGAAGTATAGATTATAATAAACAAAGAAGACAAGGAGAAACTGAGGAGGATATAATATATTATTATAAACATAATGAACTTGCATGCTATAGATGTATT
This sequence comes from uncultured Clostridia bacterium, assembly GCA_948630815.1. GTDB lineage: Bacteria > Bacillota > Clostridia > TANB77 > CAG-508 > RGIG8482. Next base: position 28,297 of record CAPIEU010000007.1, on the reverse strand, counting down.
GTAAATCCATCTAAATTAGAAAAAAAGAAAATAGAAGAATATAATTATAGTATAAAACAAGCATATTATAATGTACTTGCACGTGAAAGATGGAATTTAATTAAATTAAATGTAACTTTTTAGAATAGAATTTATATGTATAAAATGCCCTACCTCCAATAAGATGAAGCGGATTTTAAGGAGTAATAGTAATGTACTAAATTACAATATAAATTCTTTTTTAAAAATTAATTTTAAAAATTGAAAAAATGGGAAAACTAATAATAAATATTTTAAATTTGATAGAAGAACAAGAGTATAACTTATTTACGAAAGGATGTTAAAAATGCGAATTATAAAAAGAATATTTATTGTTAGTTTTTTAATTTTATTATTAATATATGTAACTAATATAACTTCTATACCATCAAATATTATCTTATTTCAAGGAGAAAGCCTAAAAGTTAATACACTTTTAGGGATAAATTTAGAAAGTAGAGATGATGAAAGTTATGAGGCTATCCAAGCATCAAGTGATATTTCATCAGAAATAAAAACAATAGGTAAAAGAAACTATAGTTTAAATCTATTTGGAGGAATTGAGCTTAAAAGTATAACAGTAAATGTCATACCTAAAACATCAGTTATACCACTTGGAAATGCAGTAGGACTTAAACTTTATACAAGTGGAGTATTAGTGGTAGGAATGAGTGAAATAGAAGGAGTAGATAATAATAAATATAAACCATACGAAAATACTGGAATACAAGAAGGAGATATGATTGTAGAAATAAATGATGAAACAGTTACATGTACAGCAGATTTATTAAATACAGTTAATAAATCAAAGGGAAATAATTTATCTATTAAATATCTAAGAGAAGGACAAACTTTAGAAACAAATATAACTCCAGTAAAAGTTGGAAATAACAATTATAAATTAGGACTTTGGGTAAGAGATGCTGCTGCTGGTGTTGGAACAGTTAGTTTTTATGAACCATCTACGAAAACATTTGCAGCACTAGGACATGGAATACAAGATGTAGATACTGGTAATTTATTAGATATTGCAAAAGGAGATTTTGTTACAACAAAAATAGTTTCTATAATAAAAGGAAAAAAAGGCAGTCCAGGAAAAATTCAAGGTTCAATTGAAAATAGTACACAAGTGGGAGAAGTTTATAAAAACACAGAATTTGGAGTATATGGAAAAGTAACAAATGTAAGTGCATTAAATATTGATTTATCAAAAGCAATAGAAGTAGCAACACGTGATGAAATAAAAACAGGTCCTGCAAAAATATTATGTACCCTAGAAAATAACAAAAAACAAGAATTCGATATAGAAATAGAAAAAATATATACAAACAATAATGAAAATAATAAAAGTATGCAAGTAAAAGTAGTAGATAAAGATTTAATAGAAAAAACAGGGGGAATAATACAAGGAATGAGTGGTAGTCCAATAATACAAGATGGCAAAATGGTAGGAGCATTAACACATGTATTAGTAAATGATCCTGAAAAAGGGTATGCAGTATTTGCAGACTTAATGATAAAACAAGCAAGAGAAGTAAATTAAAATTCCTCGCACATTGTGCGAGGAATTTTAATTTATTTTTCTAGTAGCATTGGTCCAATATTGGTAACATCACCAGCACCAAGTGTTAATATAACATCGTTTGGTTTTGCGTGTTCATGAATAAATTTAACAATGTCTTCAAAATTAGAAATATATTCACAATTCGTTTTCCTTGAAGAATTCAGTCTATTTACAATGTCTTTAGAAGATACACCATAAGTATTAGCTTCTCTTGCTGCATAAATATCAGTTATAATTATATTATCAAAACCGCTTAAACTTTCTGCAAATTCATTTAATAAGTTTTTAGTTCTTGAATAAGTATGTGGTTGAAAAATAACCCAAGCTTTATTAAAGTTCTTATTATATAAAGCATTAAAAGTAGCTTTAATTTCAGTTGGATGATGAGCATAATCATCGTAAACAGATATATTATTATAACTTCCCTTATATTCTAATCTTCTATGAGCACCAGTAAACTCTAAGAGTGCATTCTTTATATTATCCTTAGTAATTCCATAATGGTTACATAAGCTAATACAACCAAGAGCATTTAAAACATTATGATATCCTGCAACAGATAGTTTAATATGAGAATAAAATTCGTTATGCTTATATACATCAAATTCAGGAAAACCATCATTATTAAATTTAATATCTTTAGCTACAAAATCAGCACTTGAATTTTCTATTCCATATGTAATATATGGGCAAGCAGAATAATCTTTTAAATCTAAACAGTTTGAATCATCTGCATTTAATACTAAAATTCCATTTGAAGGAAGTAATTTAACATATTTTATAAAAGCATTTTTAATATTATCAAAAGTTTTAAAATAATCTAAATGATCATTATCAATATTTAATATAATTTCTGCCCTAGGTCTAAATTTTAGGAAACTTTCTACATATTCACAAGCTTCAATTATAAAATATTCACTATTACCAATCTTATAATTACCATCAATTTGGTTTAAAATTCCTCCAACTTGAATGTTTGGGTCAAAACCAGCTTTTAAAAAACATACAGATACCATAGAAGTAGTTGTAGTTTTACCATGTGTACCAGAAATTCCTATAGTGTTTTCAAATGCCTTTGTAAGTTCACCTAAAAAATCACATCTTTCTATTAAAGGAATGTTTAAGTTATGTGCTTCTATCATTTCAGGATCATCATTTGAAATTGCAGCAGTAAAAACTACAGCGTCCGCTTTTCTTAAATTATTTATATCATGACCTATTGTAACACTAATTCCATTTTTTATTAATTTATCTGTAATTTCAGAAGAATGAGCATCACTTCCTGTAATAGTAAAACCAAAGTTATGTAGTATCTCTGCAATACCACTCATACTAACTCCGCCAATTCCAATCATATGTATTCTTTTATATTTTTTTATATTTTCAATGTTAGCCAAAGCCATTCGCCCCTTTTATAATGAATTTACCATTTAGATAAAATTATATACTTTAAATAGTTTTTTTTCAATATTATTTTATGTATTATGTATAAAAAATGTTAAATCATACATAATTAATAGTAACAAGCAGGCTTTTTTCTATTTTTCAAAAATAACTATTTTAAATCTAGTGACTTACTAAAATAGTAGAGTAAAGATTCCATTTACTTAATGGAGATGTAGCTAAATAGGCGATTGGGGATTCCAAAGAGCAAATTATAATATTAGTTTAAAACTGAATATTAATAATAAAATTACTTTTTTGTAAAAAATAGGAGGAAAAAAAAGATTTGTGACGAATAATATATTTGTACATAACAGTACGAAATATTAAAACAATTTATGAAGAGGGGTGCAGAAAATGCAAATAACAGATGTACGTTTAAGAAAAGTAAATTCAGAGAACAGAATGAAAGCTGTTGCTTCTGTAACATTCGATAATGAATTCGTAATCCACGATATCAAAGTTATCGAAAGCCAAAATGGATTATTTATTGCTATGCCAAGTAGAAAAACTCCAAACGGAGATTTCAAAGATATAGCTCATCCAATCAATGCTGAAACAAGAGAAAAAATTCAAGCAGCTATCTTAGAAGCTTATGATGCTCCAGATGCTGAAGTTGAAGAAGGTTCAGCTGAATAATAAATATGGTTAAAAATGACCCAAATTCTTGGGTCATTTTTTGTTGAATAAACAGCTATAATATATTTAAAATGTTATCAGTAATTGTTAATTATATAAAATGATGAATTGTTTAAAGATTAATATAAAAACCAAAATATTAATCTTTAAACAATTACATCATTTTAGAAACTACTTACACAATTTATAAATAGCAGTAGCATAAATATTTGTTGTTAAAATTAAGTTATCTATAGAAATAAATTCGTCAACCTTGTGACACATATCTTCATCCCCAGGCATATTTGCACCAAAAGAAACGAAATTTTTAAATGCACGTGCATATGTTGCACCACCAATTGCTATAGGTTTTTCGTTTTTTTCAGTTACTTCATTAAAAATAGAAGCCAAAGTTGTAACTAAATTATTATCTTTAGGTATATATAAGGCATCTTTTTTGCCATCAAAAGAGACTGTAATAGAATTAGTTTTAAAAATATCATTAAATCTATTTTTTACTGTTTCTATATGAGAGTGAACAGGAATTCTTAAATTCATACTAATACCTAAAGTGTTATTTTCTAAGAAAAATCTTGCAACATTTAAAGTCAATTTTCCGGATTCATCAGGGAAATTAATATTTAAATCATCACCATTATATTGTGTATGAATATAACGACAAAACATAGATAAAAGTTCTACATTAATATTGTAAATTTCAAATAATTCAGTTAAAACAATAAGAATATTAGATATAGCATTAACACCTAAGTCTGGATGTGCACTGTGAGCACTTATACCATATGCTTCTATTATAATAGTATTATCATTTTCTTTATTTAGTTTAATATTAAAATTATGCTTTTTTGCTATAATAGTTAAATTAATAATACATTCATCTATATCAATATTATTATCTATATTAAGTTTAACTTTACAAAATTTAGGTACAACATTCATAGCATTATTATTATAATCAATATCAGCGATTTTAATTTTATCATTAGAGTTATAAATTTGATTTAGATGAACATTTAGTAAAGCTTTTTCAGCATAAATACAAGGAAAATCAGCATCAGGACTAAATCCAAAACTTGGAATTTCTTCATGAGCTTTATAATATTCGATACATTTCCAATCTTTTTCTTCATTTAAACCTAAAATTAATCTAACTCTTTTATTTACGTTACAATTATCCATAACAGTTTTCATGGCATAAAGGCTAGCAATAACAGGACCTTTATCATCTATAGCACCTCTCCCATAAATTTTTCCATTAGCTATAGTTGCAGAAAATGGGGGATAAGTCCAGTTTTCTCCTTCTGGAACAACATCTAAATGTCCAATAATACCCATTAGTTCTTTACCCTTGCCAAATTCAACATAACCACAATAACCATCAATATTTTTAGTCTTAAAACCCAAATTAGAGGCTAAATTTAAAACATATTCTAAAGTATTATTACATTCTTCTCCAAAAGGCATAGATTGATTAGTAGACTCTGTATTTACACTTGGGATCTTAATAAGTTCACAAGTAGAAGAGATAATTTCATCTTTTAGTTTATCAATATGATTTTTAAACATATAATCAACTCCTATATTTATAGTATATTAATAAAAAAGAAAAATATCAATAAAAAGAAAAATCCCCATATTCAAAAACAATATGGGGACAAAAGGATTTTAAATAAGGGTGTACTGTAAACCAAGTCCGTCTGCAAAGGATTGAACTTTTCTTTGAAGGATATCCTCATCGTTGGATATAGGTGCATCCTTATCAACAAAAGAGATGTCAAAGTATAAAACATTATCTACTAATGATAAATCGATAAAGCTTCCTAATGCAAGGGAATAGTTTAAAGTTGCAACAATAAACTGTACATTAGGTTGTTGCTTAATGCTAATGTACCAATTATTTTGCATTCCCTTACAAGTGTCAAGGTACAGCTTTTTTCCTTGTTTAAAGCCAAATGTAAAATCCTTATGCTCTTTGCATAAACGATCAACGTTTTCTACAAAAGCAAAAAGATTTTTTGATAAACCAGTTACCTGCAATGCTAACCGTAATTTCATTTTTTAGTTCCTTTCTTTTAAGATCTTTATTGACATTTACAATATTAATTATACTACGTATTTATGTTAAAGTCAAAATTTAACATAAAAAATAGGGAAATTTATGAAATATTACAATGGTAACAAAAGGCTGCAGAGTCTTACTCTAAGGTGTAGGGGTGATTAATAATGGCTTGCCCTTCCAAGAAATTGCCCTAATAAAAAAGTTATAATAAATCTATTTACAAATCATAATATCCATAATATAATAACTTCAGTTTAAAATTAATTTCAAAAAGTAAGTTTTATCAAGTATTATCAAAATCAATTTACAGTTTGGCATATAGGAAAATCTAGAAATTAGTTAATTCAAAATATTTTTTTAGTTTTAAGTAGAGTGAAATTATAATCAAAGATAAATTTTATAATCTAAATGAATTACCAAATTAGAAATTTAAGATAATTAGATAAAAGAAGGGAGGTATAGGTATTTACTTGCTTTTAGAAATTATTTAAAAAAATTTAAAAAAAGTATTGACAAATAAAAAATTAAATGTGATAATACAAATACAAACAAACGTTTTAAAAATATAGGAGGTTTTATATGAGTACAGAAAATTCAGAAAAAAGAAAAGCATTAGAAGCAGCAATGGGACAAATAGAAAAACAATTTGGAAAAGGTTCAGTAATGAAACTTGGAGAATTTCAAGCAATGAATATAGAGGCAATTCCAACAGGTGCATTAGGATTAGATATTGCATTAGGAATTGGAGGCGTACCTCGTGGAAGAATTATAGAAATATATGGACCAGAATCTTCTGGTAAAACAACACTTGCATTACATGTAGTATCAGAAGCACAAAAACTAGGGGGAGAAGCAGCATTTATAGATGCAGAACATGCACTAGATCCAGTATATGCAAAACATTTAGGGGTAGATATAGATAACTTAATAGTATCACAACCAGATACAGGTGAACAAGCACTTGAAATAGCTGAAGCATTAATTAGAAGTGGAGCACTAGATGTTATAGTAGTAGACTCAGTAGCAGCATTAGTACCAAAAGCAGAAATCGATGGAGATATGGGAGATTCTCATATGGGGTTACAAGCAAGGCTTATGTCACAAGCATTAAGAAAACTTGCAGGAGCAATAAACAAATCAAAAACAGTTTTAATATTTATTAACCAATTAAGAGAAAAAATTGGTGTTATGTTTGGAAATCCAGAAACAACAACAGGAGGAAGAGCACTAAAATTTTATGCTTCTGTTCGTATGGATATTAGAAAAACAGAATCAATAAAACAAGATGGAGAAGTTGTTGGAAGTAGAGCAAGAGTAAAAATAGTAAAAAATAAAGTTGCACCACCATTTAGAGAGGCTGAATTTGATATAGTATATGGTAAAGGTATATCAAAAGAAGGAAATATATTAGATATAGGGGTGAACCTAGATATAATTGAAAAGAGTGGATCATGGTTTAGTTATAATGGAGAAAGAATAGGACAAGGTAGAGAAAATGTAAAAAAATATTTATTAGATAATCCAGAAATAATGACAGAAATCGAGCAAAAAATAAGAAATAATTTTGAACAAGCATTTGAAAAGAGCTTAGGAGAAGAAAATATGACAGATGAAGAAGAATAGGAGAAAAAGAGGGGGTATTTTAATACTCCCTTGTTGTATAAGAAAATTAACTTTTTAATAGTAAAGTAGCGACACATGAACAATAGATTTTTTTGTTTTTCGAACTTTAAAGAGAAAAACAAAAACGTCCTACATTCATCAAGATGGATTGGACGTATATGTAATAGGTGAAAAAAATTCCTAGGTTTTATTGAAATTGTATGGAGGATAATATGTATACAGTAGAAGAATTTGATAAAGAAAAGACAAAAGTAATGAATTATATAATGTATAAAAAAAGAACAGAGTATGAAGTAAAAAATAAATTTAAAAATACTATACAAAGTGATATGTTATATGATATTATAGCATATGTAAAAGATGTAGGATATTTAAATGATATGGATTATATAGATAGGTCAGTTAAAGAATTTATAGCTTTAAAAGATTTATCTATAAAAGAGATAGAGTATAAATTATTAACAAAGGGAATAGATAAAAACGAGCTAGAAGAGTATGTATATAATAACAAAGAAATATTAGAAGAATATGAAATTAAATCTGCGGAAAATTTACTACAAAAGAAGCAAAGAACAATGGAAAAAGAAGATATAAAAATATATCTTATAAAAAAAGGTTATAACCATCAAACTATAAAGGAAGTATTTTAAATGCAAAATGTATTAACTTTACAAAGCAATAAATATGCTATAAAAATAGAAAATTTTGAAGGCCCATTAGATTTATTATTAGCTTTAATCGATAAAAATAAAATGGATATTTATGATATAAAAATAAGTGAAATAGCAGACCAATATATTGAATTTATTAATCAAGCAGAAAAAATGAATTTAGAAATAACAAGTGAATTTTTAATAATGGCATCTACCTTATTATATATTAAATCAAAAGGCTTATTGCCAAAACAAGTAGAAGATGAAGAAGAATTAACAGAAGAACAGTTAATTGCAAGAATAATTGAATATAAGAAATATAAAGAAATTACATCTAAATTAAAACAAAATTATTTAGAATTTTCAAATAGATTATTTAAAATGCAAGAAAATATCGAACTTCCAAAACAGAAATTAGAAAAGGAATATACAAAAGAAATTATTCCAGAGATATATAGCAATATAGTAGAAAGAAATAAAGCACGATTAAATCAAAATGCAGAAAATATAAAGAAAATTGCAATAACAGATACATATACAGTTGCAAGCAAAGTTAAAGAAATGTTTAAAGAATTATTGCATAAACCTAAATTCGTATTTAATAAAATGTACACATTATCAAAATGCAATAAACAAGAAGTGGTTACAGCGTTTTCTGGATTATTAGAATTAACAAGAAGAGATAAAGTAATAGCTACACAAGAAAAAATATTTGGGGATATAGTAGTGGAAAGAAATAAAAAGTAAGAAATGTTTATTAAATAACTTTTAAAACTTGAAATGATGTGTAAATTAGTGTATACTATAAAAGTACTAAAAATTCTAGAAAGGAGAAAATGCATGAAACGGGTTTTAAAAGTAACAGGAATTGTTATAGCGACAGTGGTAACTGTAGCTTCCCTTGGTTTTGTAGGACTTTGTGTTGCTTTAGGAAGAGAAGACAAAGCACGTTATGACTACTAAGAAAGGAAAATCTGTTAAGGAAATGGGTGATATGCCCGTTTCCTTTTTTTGTTCTTATATGTAATAAAATGTCGTAAAGTTCTTATAAATCGCTAAAACTTCCTATGTTTCGCTATTGGAAAAAATCACCAAACGAGTTATAATTATAAAAAAAGTTAGGAGGAATAAAATTTTGAATACTAAATATGAAGAAAAGGACAAGCTACTAATTTTTGAAATTACAGAAGAAATTGATCATCATCAAACAGAGAAAATAAGGAGGAAGATGGATAGTGAAATTGAAAGATATATTCCTAAAAAAGTTGTATTTGACTTTAATAAGGTTACTTTCATGGATTCAGCAGGGATTGGAATGTTAATTGGAAGATATAAAACTGTAAGAAGATTAGGAGGAAAAACAGAACTTATAAATGTAAATCAAAGTATAAAAAAAATATTTGAAATGTGTGGAATATTAAAAATAATACCTATTTCAAATAAGTGTGCGTAAAAAACAAATAAAAAGGAATGAGAATAAAAAATGAAAAGTTTGTATGAAAATGAAATGAAATTAGAATTTTTAAGTAAATCAAATAATGAGGCATTTGCACGTATTAGTGTAGCAGCTTTTGCATCACAACTCGATCCAACAATTGAGGAACTAGCAGATATAAAAACAGCTGTATCTGAAGCTGTAACAAATTGTATAATTCATGCCTATGAGGATAGAGAAGGATTGATAACAATAATATGTAAGATATTTGCAAATACTATTATGATAGAAATACAAGATAACGGAAAAGGAATAGATGATGTAAATATGGCTAAAGAGCCACTTTTTACTTCAAAACCAGATTTAGAAAGATCAGGAATGGGTTTTACCATTATGGATAGCTTTATGGATGAATTAGAGGTGGAATCAATTTTAGGTTTAGGTACAAAAGTATCAATGAAAAAAATTATAAAAAAGCAAGAAAATAATGAAGAAGAAAAAGAACCTAAAATATTTACTACATTTAGAATGTAAGAAATTAGTTACTATTTAAGATATGCTATAAATATATTACTTCATCTAACGCTGATTTGTGCTTATTTTAAATAGAAAAAGGGAGTAGGCTATGTACGAAGAAAATTTAGAGCTTATTGCAAAAGCCCAGGACCGGAAACGAAGAAGCAATGACTAAATTAGTGGAAAATAATAAAGGTTTAATTTGGAACATTGTTAAAAGATTTGGTGGAAGAGGATATGAAATAGAAGATATCTATCAAATTCGGTTGTATGGGCTTTATTAAAGCAATAAAAAGATTTGATACAAGTTTTGAAGTACAAGTTTCAACCTATGCAGTACCATATATATTAGGAGAAATAAAACGTTTCATTCGTGATGATGGAATGGTTAAAGTAAGTAGAAGTACTAAAGAATTAGCAGTAAAAATATTAGAGCTTCAAAAAGAATATTTAAATAAAACTGGGGAAGAAATAAGTATAACTGAGATTTCAAAAATACTTAAAGTTCCTAAAGAAGAAATTACATATGCACTTGATTCTTTAAGACCAGTATCATCAATTTATGAAGAATCATCTGGAGGAGATGATTCAAGATGTATTATTGATAAAATAGGAAGTGGAAAAGATGAAGCAGGTGGAGTAATAAATAAAATTGCAATTAAACAGTTAATAGACAATCTAAATACAAGAGAGAAAGAAATTATTTTGCTTAGATTTTATAAAGAAAAAACACAAAGTGAAGTAGCAAAAGTTTTAGGAATTACACAGGTACAAGTTTCAAGAATTGAAAAGAAAGTATTAAATTCTATGAAACTAAAATTAACATCATAATATAAATAATATATGGAGGCAGGCCTCGTGCCTGCCTTTCTACGAAGGAATACAATATAAATGTTTTTTTGTTATGAACAAGAAAGAGAGTGAATCTAATATATGAGAAAACTAATTTTATATTTAATTATATTAATTCAAATTATATTTTTAATACCTATTCTATTTACGAAGAGATTTGAAATAAAAGAAACAATTGCAGAAACTGAAAATAAAGTAGTAGAGCAAGTGATAGAAAATAATTATGATTATAAAAAATATAGTACTGTAAAATTATTACATTCTGCCACAAATAAAATTAGTGAAGTTCCTCTTGATGAATATTTATACCATGTAGTTTCAGCAGAAATGCCAGCTGATTTTGAATTAGAGGCACTTAAATCACAAGCCGTAGTTGCAAGAACCTATACAATTTACAAAATTACAAGTAATGAAAAAAAGCATGGAGATGCTGATATATGTGACAATGCAAGTTGTTGCCAAGCGTGGATTTCAAAAGAAGATAGACTTGCAAGGTGGGATGAAAATTTAAGAGAGAGTAATTGGAATAGGATTCAAAATGTAGTTAATGCTACTAAAGGAAAAATTATTACATATGAAGGAAAGCCTATAAATGCTTTTTTTCATTCTAATAGTGGAGGAGTAACAGAAGTTCCTATTAATGTTTGGGGAGGAAGTGGGTATCCATATTTGCAAGTAGTAGAAACAGCACGGAGAAGAAGAATATAGCCAGTATAATTCAGAAGTTATTTTAAATAAGGAAGAATTTATAAATAAAATAAAAGAAAAACACCCAGAAATTGTAATAGACTTTTCTTTAGATGATGCTATATCTATAAAAGAAAAAACAGATAGTGGTAGAGTAAAAACTTTAAAAGTTGGAAATGTTGAACTAGCAGGAGTTGAGGCAAGAACAATTCTTGGGTTGCGTTCTACAAATTTTACATTTCAAATTGAAGCAGATAATATAAAGTTTAGTGTAATTGGATATGGACATGGTGTTGGAATGAGCCAAACGGGTGCAGATGCTCTTGCCAAACAAGGGAAAAATTATGAAGAAATCATAAAGCATTTTTATGTAGGAGTAGAAATTATAGATATGTAAAATTTATATTTTATTTTCATAGTGTTGCTATAAAAAATATATAGACAAACTTATTAAATCTCAATGTATAATTCTTCTAATTTAGGAAATACTTTAACTAAATATAAAATTTAGGAGGAGTTACTATGAGAAGAGAAACAAGAAAACATGAAAAAACAGAAAATAATACAAAAAATATTCTATATATTGGAGGAAGTATATTAGGAATTGGAATTATTGCATTTGTAATTACATTTGTATTATATGGAAATAAAATGGAAGAACAAAGTGATGTAAGTTCTGGAAAAATTGCAGCACTTATAGGGCAAACAGAAGAACAATCGAAAACCGCTAGTTCACAAATGGGTAAAACTGTAGAAGAATCTAAAAATGAAATTACAAATAATGTAGATAATACTGTAGAGAATAAAACGAATACAAATACAAAATCAACTACAAATACAACTAAAGCAAATACAAAATCAGTTAATAATACTGTAAATACTAATACAGAAGTAAAAGAAGATAAAACTAATACAGCAAATACAGACAATACACAAAAAGTAGAAAATAAAACTAGTGAAGAAGTTCAATTTGTAAAACCAGTTGAAGGAGAAATTTCTAAACAATATGCTAAAGATAATTTAGTATATTCTGCAACATTAGAAGAATGGACAACACATTTAGGAATAGATATAAAAGCAGATAAAACAAGTGTAGTAAAAGCGTCAGCTGATGGAAAAATTAAATCTATTAAAAACGACCCAAGGTATGGATTATCAATTATAATACAACATCAAAATGGATATGAAACACTATATTCAAACTTATTAACTAGTGAGTTTGTGGAAGTTGGAGAAGAAGTAAAACAAGGACAAAATATAGGAACAGTTGGAAATACAGCAACATTTGAAATATTAGATGAGCCACATTTACACTTTGAAATAACAAAAGATGGAGAGACATTAGATCCAAATCAATTTATAAAATAGATTACGAAAACATATTAATTTCATGGGAGCGGATTGAAAATGATATAGTCTAAACAGTAACAAAAACATTAAAAAGCAAGAAGAAATTTCTTGCTTTTTTCAGTATTTTATTATAAAATACTACTATCGTATAAAAGCGAAAAAATACTAAAGATAAGCATATATAAAGTTAGAAATTGGTATAAATTTGATAAATAATTTTTCAACATCCAATATCCAACTTCTAACTTCAGGCTTCAAAAAAATGGGGGGTTTTATGATTACATTAGAGGATGTTAAGAAAAATGAAGAAGTACAGGCATTAATTGAAGGAACTCAAAAACAATTAAACGTACTAGGATTTACTGAACACAGTGTTAGACATATAAGTATAGTTTCGTATAGAGCTGGAGAAATATTAAGAACTTTTGGATATGGTGAAGATAGAGTAGAACTTGCAAAAATAGCAGGATATTTGCACGATATTGGAAATTGTGTAAACCGTGTAGACCATGCACAATCTGGAGCAATACTTGCTTATAACATTTTAAAAGATATGGGAATGCCACATAAAGATAGAACAGAAATTATGATGGCAATTGGAAACCATGATGAGCAAACAGGTACAGCTGTAAGTGATATATCAGCTGCACTAATTTTAGCAGATAAATCAGATGTTCATAGGGATAGAGTTGTAAATACTAATATTGCAACATTTGGAAAGCACGACAGAGTAAATTATGCAGTTACAAATACATTATTAGAACTAGATAAAGAAAACAGAAAAGTAATATTAAGTATTAATATAGATACTGAAATTTGCCCAGTATTAGATTATTTTGAAATATTTATGGATAGGACAATGATGAGTAAATATGCAGCAAAATATTTAAATGTGTGGTTTGAACTTGTTATAAACAATACAAAATTATTGTAATAATAAATGAAAGGAAGAAACAAAAATGAAAAAAAATGTAACAATAAAAATATTAGCTATTTTAGTAATAATAGCAATTAGTTTAATTTCTTTTGTTGGAATATTTGTAAAAAACAAAGGTACAATGGTAAATGTATTACCAGATTATAGTTTATCAAAAGATTTAAAAGGTGCAAGAATTGCAAAATTAGTAGTAGATTCATCTACACAAGAGATAATTATTGATAACGAAGGAAATGTTACTGAAGATGGAGTAGATGATGAAGGAAACCTAAAAGAAGGATATAGTAAACAACAAGAACTAGTAAATAAAGAAGAAGTATTAAACGAAGAAAATTATAAGATATGTAAAGAAATAATAGAAAAACGTTTAAAAGCATATGGTATAAACGATTATGCAGTTAGGCTTAATAATGAAAATGGAGAAATTACAGTAGAGTTATACGAAAATTCAAACACAGATACAGCAATTTATAATTTAGAATACTTAGGGGAATTTTCTGTAAGAAATAGTGAAACAAAAGAAGTATTACTTAATAATGAAGATGTAAAAAATGCAAAAGTTGTTTATGGGACTACAGAAACAGGAACTACTGTATATTTAAGTATTGAATTTAATAAAATTGGAAAGAAAAAATTACAAGAAATTTCTAAAAATTATATTGAAATAACAGATGAAACAGGAAATACTACTACAAAAAAAGTAACAATAAATTTAGATGGAGAACAACTTATAGAAACATATTTTAGTGAAGAAAATTCATCAGGAATATTACAATTATCAGTAGGAAGTGTAACTACAAATTCAGCCACTATACAAAGTTATATAGAACAAGCATCACGGGGTAGCAGGATTAATCGATTCTGGTAAAATGCCAATTAAATATGATATTTCTAGTAATAATAACTTATCTACAGGGATAAATCTTGGTATGCTAAAAGTATGTATATGTTTATTAGTTGTAATAGTAATTGTAGCACTAGTATATCTATGTATAAAATATAAAGTAAAAGGAATTTATACAAGTATAGCATTTATTGGATATGTTGCATTATTACTAATAGTTTTAAGATATACAAATGTAGTAATAGCAGTAGATTCTATATGTGCATTTATAACATTATTAGCCATAAATTATATGTTTATAAAATATGTTTTAAATGGTTTAGATAAAGGTATAAATAAAAAAGAGATTATAAAACAAACATATCTAAGACATACATCTATATTATTACCAATATTATTAATAGGAATTGTATTTACATTTATGAAATGGATACCTGTAGCAAGTATAGGAATGGTATTGTTCTGGGGATTAATAGTAATGTTTATATATAATTATATTACAATAAGTACATTATTAGATGATAAATAGATTATGTAATATATGAAAAGTTTTAAAGGAAGGAATATTAGAGAATATGAAAGAATTAATGAAAAACAAAAAAACATTATATATCTTAATAGCCATAATTATTATATTAGGAACAATATCAATATTTACATTTAGACTAAATTTTACATTAATGTATAGTGAGCATACAAAAATTAATGTATATCTTGGAAAAGAATATAATTTAGAAGATATAAAAAAAATTACTGAAGAAACACTTGGAAAACAAGAAATGATATATCAAGAAATAGAAATATTTAAAGACTCTATTGCAATCAATGTAAAATCTGCAACTGATGAACAAATATCTGCTTTAGAAACAAAATTAAAAGAAAAATATGAAATAGGTGAAAGTGAAAAAATTGTTGTTACAGATACAGTTGGGCACATAAGAGGAAGAGACATTATAAAACCTTATATAATTCCAATGATAATAGTAACAATAGTAATACTTGCATATGTTGGAGTTAGATATTTAAGTTTAGGTTTAACCAAAGTAATAACAACACTTATCATAAGGTTAGTATTATCACAAGCATTACTTTTAAGTGTTATAGGGCTTATAAGAATACCAATAGGAGTATTTATGATGCTTTTTGTAATATTACTATATATAGCAGTTGTAATGTATACAGTAATACAAAATGAAAATAGATTAGAAAAAAATAGAGAAAATGAGAAGAAAAAATAATTAACAAAAGGAGGCTTAGAAATGGTAGAAACAATGGAAAAAATCGTAAATTTATGCAAGGCAAGAGGGTTTGTTTATCCAGGATCAGAAATTTATGGAGGACTTGCAAATTCATGGGATTATGGTCCATTAGGAGCAGAACTTAAAAAGAATATTAAAGATGCGTGGTGGAAAAAATTTATAACACAAAATAAATATAATGTAGGTATTGATGCCGCCATTATAATGAATCCACAAGTATGGGTAACAACAGGGCATGTTGGAGGATTTTCAGATCCATTAATTGATTGTAAAGCCTGTAAAACACGTCATAGGGCAGATAAATTGATTGAAGAATGGGCATTTAAAAATGGAAAAGAAATGTCTGGTTTAGATGGTTGGACAAATGAACAATTGGTTAATTACATAAAAGAAAATAATATTGTATGCCCAAGTTGTGGAAAAATGAATTTTACAGAAATTAGACAATTTAATTTAATGTTTAAAAGTTATATGGGTGTAACAGAAGATGCGAAATCTGAAGTTTATTTAAGACCAGAAACAGCACAAGGAATGTTTGTAGATTTTAAAAATGTACTTAGAACAACAAGAAGAAAAATGCCAATGGGCATTGGTCAAATGGGAAGATCTTTTAGAAATGAAATCACACCAGGAAATTTTATTTTTAGAACAAGAGAATTTGAACAAATGGAACTTGAATTTTTCTGCAAACCAGGAACTGACTTAGAATGGTACGAATATTGGAAAAAATTCTGTAAAGATTGGTTAATTAACTTTGGAATTAAAGAAGAAAATTTAAGATTAAGAGAACATTCAAAAGAAGAATTATCTTTTTATAGTAAAGGTACAACAGATATAGAATTTCTATTTCCATTTGGTTGGGGAGAACTATGGGGAATTGCAGATAGAACAGATTATGATTTATCAAGGCATATGGAAGCATCTAAAGAAGATTTAACATATTTAGATTTAGAAACAAATGAGAGATATGTACCATATTGTATTGAACCAGCAGTTGGAGTGGATAGAATTTTCTTAGCCATAATGTGTAATGCATATGAAGAAGAGAATATAGGAGAAGGAGATACTCGTACAGTATTACACTTGCATCCAGCACTTGCACCATATAAAGTAGCAATACTTCCACTATCTAAGAAATTAAGCCAAAAAGCAGACGAAGTTTATGAAAAACTTTCAAAGAAATTTATGAGTGACTATGATGAAGCAGGAAGTATAGGAAAAAGATATAGAAGAGAAGATGAAATAGGAACCCCATATTGTGTAACCATAGATTTTGATACATTAGAAAATAATACAGTAACTGTAAGAGATAGAGATACAATGGAACAAATACGTATCAGTATAGATGAACTAGAGAATTATATCGCAGAAAAAGTTGAATTTTAGTATTTCTTTTTATTGAAATATATATTATAATAAATAAGTAAAACAAATTTTATTTTGAAGGGAGAAACAAAATGTTAAACTATGAATTACGGGCATCAAGAATAATAAGAAATTCACAATGGATACAGGGAAAAATTAAAATTGGTGAAAATCATAGTACCTGTGATGAAGCATTCAATTTTTTTATTGAGGAACTGAAAAAAGGTGAAAACCTATTAAATGCAAAGAGAAATGCACAGAAAAAGTATAATGTTCCAATTGAATACGATACAGAAATTCCAATAGAATCCTTCAAAAAATCCACCTTAGTTGTAAAGGTTGGGTAAAAAATTAGTAAAAAGCCAAAGCATCTCATTAAGGAGGCTTTGGCTTTTTACTAATTATATAAATCATTTTCGTATAAATCTTCTATATAAACATCCTTTTCTTCAAAACTATCAATAAAACTCACCTTTGCAATATTATCATGTACTTCTTGTACCCACACAGGTCTTTCGTCATAGTAAACATCAATCTTTTCTTTAGTATTTAACATATTATGCAATCTCTCTAAATTCATAGCTTGTACCTCCTAAAAATTTCTTTTGTTATTAAATTATATCCACTAAAATGTAATATTATTCCAAGTATATTTAATTCTTAAAACTACAGTCTACCAGTTTGAGGTTTTTACAAAAAAACTCGAATAAGAGAGAAAAAATGAGAATGATAAAAATAATAAATAATAATAAGTATAAATCAACTAAAACAAGAATATAATATAATAAGGTTTATTTGAAATAGGAATAAATCTATTATATTATAATTATAAGTCAAAGAAAGTCAAAGTCAAGAAACGGAAGTGAATAAAATGCGAATGGCAGATATAATAGAAGATTTTATAAAAGATTTATTAAAAGGAGAAGACGATTATGTAGAAATACAAAGAAATGAGTTAGCAGAACAGTTTAATTGTGTTCCATCACAAATAAATTATGTAATACAAACACGATTTAAACCCTCACTTGGCTATTATGTAGAAAGTAAGCGTGGAGGACGGAGGACATATTAGAATAAAAAAAATAAATATTACTAAAAGCAATTATCTAATGCACATTATTGCAAACCTAGATAATAAGATTACAGCAGGAGACGTAGATATTTATATAAGTAATTTTTTATCTTATGGAATTATTAGAGAGGTAGAAGCAAAATTATTAAAAGTAGCAACAAGTGACAATGTACTAACTGTTCCAGGAGATATAAGAGATGAATTACGAGCTAATATTTTTAAAAATATGTTATTAAATATAGTTGATTAGAGGTTGGAGGTTGGAAGTTAGAGGTTAGATATTAAGAAAGTTCTTCGAAGAATTGTCCTAATATCAAACTTCAAACCTAAAATATCCAACATCAAAATAAAGGAGTGATTTTTATGTTATGTCAAAATTGTGGAGAAAATAAGGCCAATGTTAGATATACACAAATTATAAATGGTGTAAAAAAAGAAATGGCACTTTGTGAAAAATGTAGTAAAGTTCTTGGAATAGGCGATATGGATTTTAGTATGCCAATTAGCTTTTCAAGTTTTTTAGGAAATTTTTTTGAAGAAGAAAAAGAATTTTTACCAAGCTTTATGGAACAAGAAAAATTAATATGCAATAAATGTGGAATGACATATGAAGATTTTATTAATACTGGTAAATTTGGATGCGAAAATTGTTATGAAATTTTTTCAAATAAAATAGATCCAATACTAAAAAACATACATGGAGGAAATAGGCATATAGGAAGAGGAATAAAAGATAAACCTAATGCAAACAATGTAGGGGCGAGCATTGCTCGTCCGCAAGTTGAAAACGATGTAGGCAATACATCCATAAAAGACAATAAATTAGCTGAATTACAGAACGACTTAAAACGAGCAATACAAGAAGAAAGATATGAAGATGCAGCAAAAATAAGAGATGAAATTAAGAAAAAGGAGGAAAAATAAATGTTAAATTGGTATCTACAAAGTGGAAAAGAATCAGATGTTGTTATTAGTACAAGAATAAGATTTGCAAGAAATTTAAGAGATTTTCCATTTATCAATATATGTAAAAAAGAAGATTTAGAAAAGATAGAAAATAAAATTAAAGATATAACACCAAGTTTAGAATATGGTTTAAAATTTTTGAAACTAAAAGATATAGACGATATAACTAAAATGAGTTTAGTAGAAAAACACATTATAAGTCCTAATTTTGCACTAAAAGAAGAAACAAATGGTGCAATGCTAATTAATGAAGATGAAAATATTTCTGTAATGATTAATGAAGAAGATCATTTAAGAATTCAAGTATTAGGTGAAGGATTTGACATAGATAACTTAATTAATCTTGGCATTGAAGTAGATGAAAAATTAGAGAAAAATTTAAGCTATGCTTATAGTGAAAAATATGGATATTTAACAGCTTGCCCAACAAACGTAGGAACAGGCTTAAGAGCTTCTGTAATGGTACATTTACCAGCATTAACAAAAACTGGAAACATACAAAAAATATTAGAAGTTATTAGTAATTTTGGAATGAATATAAGAGGAGTTTATGGAGAGGGAACTAAGGTTTATGGAAATATGTATCAAGTTTCTAATAAACAATCACTTGGAATAAGCGAAAAAGAAATTGTTAAAAACCTAAAACAAATAGTAGAAAAAATTATTGAACAAGAAAGATTAGCAAGAAAAATTTTAGCTAAAGAAAATATAGAATTAGAAGATGAAGTTTATAGAGCATATGGAATTTTAACAAACTGTAAAAAAATATCTTCTGAAGAAGCAATAAATTTATTATCAAATGTAAAACTAGGTGTTGATATGGGTATAATAAAAGAACTAGACGATTTAAAGGTAAATAAGCTTGAACTATATACAAAACCAGCAAATTTACAAAAATACTTAGGAGAAAAAATAGATGAATATAAACGTGATATAAAAAGAGCAGAGGTTATAAAGCAAATAATGGGGGAAAAATAAAACAAATCCCCATTAGGGGGATTATTTGATTTTGTTGATGTGCTTGATGTTTGTTAAAGTATCGTAGATATTTTGTAATTTTGGATAAGTCAAGCAAAACATTGCCCAAAGTCCAGCCAAAATACATAAAGTATCAATGGAAGCACCAACGGAGTACGATATTACTAAAGATACAATAGCAAACCAAAACATAATTAATCCTCCTATAGGAACACGTTAGAATTATCTAACGGCAAATGTCCAAATGGACACAACAAAAAGTTAAATGTATTATATAACAATTAACATAAAAAGTCAAGATTTAGGAAGAAAGGTGATTTTAAATGACATATAAATTTACGAATAGTGCTGAAAAAGCAATTGAAATTGCAAATGATATTGCAATTGAGCTTGGACATAATTATATTGGAACAGAACATATTTTATATGGATTAACAAAAGAAGGAACAGGGGTTGCGTCTAAGGTATTAGAAAATCAAAAGGTTATTCCAGAAGCGGTTTATGATGACATATTAGAACTAATAGGTAAAGAAGACAGTTCAAATACAGAAACAGTAGGGTTTACTCCAAGAACAAAAAGAGTTATAGAAAACGCTTTTAGAGAGGCTAGAAAGCTAGGGTCTGATTATATAGGAACAGAACATATATTAATAGGTATAATGCGAGAAGGAGATAGTATTGCAGTTAGAATTATGTTAGATTTAGGAGTAGATTCCCAAAAATTATATAATCAAATTATAAAAGTGATTAATGAAGATGAAACATCTAATAATAAAAATGTTAAACAAGATAATGTAAAAAGATTAGGAAGTTATAATCAAACTACAACTTTAAATCAGTTTAGCACAGACTTAACAAAACAAGCAATAGAAGGAAAATTAGACCCAATTGTTGGTAGAAAAGAAGAAATAGAAAGAGTTATACAAATTCTTTCAAGGAGAACAAAAAATAATCCATGCTTAATAGGAGAGCCAGGGGTTGGAAAAACTGCTGTAGTAGAAGGGTTAGCACAAAAAATCATTGCAGAAGATGTGCCAGAAATGCTTAAAAATAAAAGAGTAGTTTCAATAGATATATCTAGCATGGTAGCTGGTGCAAAATATAGAGGAGACTTTGAAGAAAGAATAAAGAAATGCTTAAACGAAGTAAAAAAAGCAGGAGATATTATATTATTTATAGATGAAATTCATACGATAGTAGGAGCAGGTTCAGCAGAAGGTGCAATAGATGCTGCAAACATTTTAAAACCACTTTTAGCAAGAGGAGAAATTAGATTAATTGGAGCAACTACTTTAAATGAATATAGAAAATATATTGAAAAAGATGTAGCACTAGAAAGAAGATTTAGTCCTGTAACAGTGTTAGAACCAACAAGTGAAGATACCATAAAAATACTTAAAGGAATTAGAGATAAATATGAAGCACATCATAATGTGAAAATTACTGATGAAGCAATAGAATCGGCTGTAACTCTTTCTGTAAGGTATATAAATGATAGATTTTTACCAGATAAGGCAATAGATTTAATTGATGAAGCAGCATCTCGTGTAAGAATGAGAGTATTTACGGAACCAGATAGCCTAAAAGAATTAACAGAAAAAATTGAACAAACTAAAAACGAAAAAGAAGAAGCAATACGTGTTCAGCAATTTGAAAAAGCAGCAGCTCTTAGAGACGAAGAGAGAACTTTAAGAGAAAAACTAGAAAAAGAACAAGAAAAATGGAACAATAAAAATACAAGAAATGTAACAGAAATAACTGATGAGGATATAGCAGAAGTTATCGCAAATTGGACTAAAATACCTGTAAAAAAACTTACTGAAGATGAAAATGAAAAATTAAAGAATCTAGAAAAAGTATTACATGAAAGAGTAGTAGGACAAACTGAAGCAGTAACAGCAGTAGCAAAAGCAATAAGAAGAGGAAGAGTTGGACTAAAAGACCCAAAACGTCCAATAGGTTCATTTATATTTTTAGGACCAACAGGAGTTGGAAAAACAGAATTATCAAAAGCACTAGCAGAGGCATTATTTGGTGATGAAAATGCTATGATAAGAATAGATATGTCTGAATATATGGAACCGCATTCTGTATCAAAATTAATAGGTGCACCTCCAGGATATGTAGGATTTGATGATGGAGGGCAACTTACAGAAAAAGTACGTAGAAAACCATATTGTGTAATTTTATTTGATGAAATAGAAAAAGCACATCCAGATGTTATGAATATGCTATTACAAATATTAGAAGATGGACGACTAACAGATGCAAATGGAAGAACAGTAAACTTTAAAAATGCAGTTATAATTATGACATCAAATGTTGGAGCAAGATTAATTACAGATACAAAAACCTTAGGATTTACAAGTGGAACAGCCAATACTGAAGCTGATGAACAAAAGAAATATGAAGAAACTAAAAAAGAAGTATTACAAGAATTAAAGAAACAATTTAGGCCAGAATTTATTAATCGTATAGATGAAATTATAGTATTCCATAAATTAAATGACACAGAAATTGAAAATATTATAGATATTATGCTAAAAGAAGTAATTGAGAGATTAAAACAGAATAATATGGAAGTTAAAATAGATAAGACTGTAAAAGAATTAATTGCTAAAAAGGGTGTAGATAAAGCCTATGGAGCACGTCCATTAAGAAGAACAATACAAAATGAATTAGAAGATAGACTTGCAGAAGAAATACTAGATGGAAATCTAAAATCAGGAGATAAAGCAAAAGTTGTTGTAAAAGATGATAAAATTATAGTAAAAGAGCAAAAAAGTAAAGAGAATAAATAGAATATATATGGAAAAAATTACCAAAAGCATTGTAAAATTTAGGACTTTATGTTACTATATAGATATGTTTTAGTTTTGTAACTCGTTAACAATGGTTTGCGGAGGAGAAGAAGATGAAAAGAGCACTAATAAGATTTTCAGCAACACCAGAAGAAGCTAATGAAAGAATTGAAAGCTATCTGGGAACCAAGGATATTGTAAACAAGATTAATTTTTTAAGAGAAGAATTTGAAGAATTAGGAGATATTAGTCTTGGAGAAAATGACGAAAATGAGAAAAAATATCATCTTTTATTAAATGCAATTATCAATTTTTAAGGAGTTAGAGAGAAAGCACTTAGCAATTGCTAGTGCTTTTTTCATATAATAAGAAAAATAAGAATTAAATTGGGTTAACGTGTATTATAGTTCTATAAACTTTATCAATTTTATTTATATCATTTTCTAAAGAATCAGCTAAATTATGACTGTCAAATGTAGATATAGTTCCATCAACATAAATAGTAAGAACAATCATATATTGATATCCTACAGGAGCAGAGGATATAGGATCTACTTTCTTTATATCTTTATAACTATGAGCTAAATCTAAAATCATTTTTTCTGTATCACTATCAATAGAAACATCCATTAAAATATTACAACTTTCTACAAAAATACTAATACCTGTATATGCAATCCATATTGATATTCCAATACCTACAATTCCATCAAATAAATAAAAACCAAATAAACCACACAAAATAGAGATAAAAGTACATAAAGTTACGATGCAATCGTTTCTATGGTCTTTCATATTTGCTTCTAGTAAAATATTATTATACTTTTTAGACATAGTTTTAGTATATAGATATAGAAAAAATTTAACAAAAATAGTTATAATGCAAACTATAACTAAAAACCAAGAAAAAGTAAAACTTTCTCTATGAATTAAAGATAAAACAGAGTCGTATAAAAGTTTTACAGCAACAAATACCATAGAAATACTAATAAATAAAGAAAATATATATTCTGCTTTTCCATGT
Organism: uncultured Clostridia bacterium; assembly: GCA_948630815.1. GTDB lineage: Bacteria > Bacillota > Clostridia > TANB77 > CAG-508 > RGIG8482. The sequence continues at coordinate 4,212 of CAPIEU010000007.1, read as the reverse complement.
CCAAAATTATGAGTTTTATCATAAGGTTCACTAGATATTTTATTACCAATAAAAGTCATTAACGAAGCAAAAATATCTCCTGCTGAGTTTGCAGTATCTGCAATCATTGCTTGACTATTACTTAAAAATGCAACAATTCCTTTTATTATTAACAAAAAAATATTGCCAAGTATTCCTAAAATACCAGCTTTTTTAACACAGTTATATCTATCCATATATAAAAGTCATCTCCTAATAATACTTATGTAACAAAGTTTATTATATCACAAAAATTACAAAAAGATGAATAAAGGATAAATATAACATAATATAATTAATTGCGAAAATATAACAAAATTTGCATTATTTGTAATAATGTGCTATAATAAAAATATGCAAATGAAAAACGTTTGAAAAATTCAAAAGAAGGTGGTTGTAATGAATATAGCAACAATTATATATATATTAGTATTTATTGTATTTTCACTTGGAGCATTTGCTATAATGCAAATTAAACTTGCAGGTATGAATGTAAAAGATTTTTGGACATTTGTTAAAGCAAATGAAATATTAGATGATTTATACATATTTACAAAAAAGACAGATAATTTGTCACCACAGGAACAAATAATATTTTTAATGGAAGCAGAAAAAGTATTTAAGGCTTTTGATAAAGTTCCTAATCTATTATGGGAAGATGAATATCAAAAGTATAGAGAAGTTCTAAACAAATATAAAGATATAAAAGTATTTAGATGGGCTTCAAATTAACTAGTTTAACATAAAAAATTCTATATATAAAAGGTAGGTGTGAGTTTTAAATTTACATCTACTTTTTTTGATAACTATTGATTAGTAACCATTTTTGTTAATGTTCAATATATAATTATAAAATTCGCTATAGTCTTGCTGGATGTAGGACGTTTTTGTTTTTCTCAGGAATCTTCTAAAAACAAAAAGTGCTCTCGTTCACGTGTCGATACTTAGATACTAATTTAAGGCTGAACTGTAACAATTTCCCTGACATCTTATAACTTAATCTTGATAAGAATAATAAGTTGTGTTAGAATAAAGATGTTTAAAAAGATAGGGGGAAGTACAAATGAAAAGTATGACAAGCTATTTATTAGCAATATTTATGGTTATGTTCTGGATTTTTAGAATAGTAGTAGCATTTACAAGTAGTATGGGAATAGATATAGGTTTTGTTCCAATAAACATGAACATAGAAATTATTTTGCTTTTTGTATGTATACCTTGTATAATATTAGTTGCAAAAAGAAAACTAATAGGACGGTATTATATATATAATAGCATATGGAATTTATTTTGGAGTAGACTTATATTCTATTGTAATAGGAATTATGTCAGGTTCTACTACATTAGTAGATTATACAAGAGCACTTGGTTCATTTATTGGTTTAGTATTACCAATAGCAGTATTTTTTAATTTATTAGTAGACAAAAGCAGAATGGCACATCCAGTAGATAAAAAAACAGATTGGTTTTACAAAAATGAAGAATTTGATAGAAAATTAGATTCAAGAGCAGATCAAAATCAATATAGAAATTATTAAAGGAGAAAACGAATTTTGAATAAAAGTAATTATACAAAAAGAGATGAAAAAGAATTATATGAAGACCAAGTTGAAGGTAGAAATGCAGTACTTGAGTTATTAGAATCAGGTAAAGATATTAACAAAATTTTTATAGAAAAAGGAGATAAACAAGGCTCAATTAATAAGATAATTAGGATTGCAAAAGAAAGAAAGATAGTTATTACAGAAATTGATAAATCCAAGTTTAACGTTATGGCACAAACAGCAAATCCACAAGGAGTAATTGCTGTTGTTCCACCATTTGATTATTGTGATATATATGATATAATAAGTTTAGCAAAAGAGAAAAAAGAAGATCTATTTGTACTAATATTAGATGGAATAGAAGATCCTCACAACTTAGGTTCAATTATAAGAACAGCAGAAACAGCAGGAGTACATGGGATTATTATTCCTAAAAGAAGAGCAGCATCTGTTAATAGTACAGTAGTAAAAGTTTCAGCAGGTGCAGTAGAATATATGAAAATTGCAAGAGTAAATAATATTAATGATGCTATAAATACCTTGAAAAAAGAAGGCGTTTGGATATGTGGTACAGATATTGACACTAATAAATATTATTATAATCAAGATTTAACAGGACCGCTTGCAATTGTTATTGGTAGTGAGGGTTATGGAATGAGTAGATTAGTTAAAGAAAATTGCGATTTTTTAGTTAAAATTCCAATGAAAGGAAAAATAACTTCATTAAATGCTTCTGTTTCAACTGGAATAGTAGTATATGAAGCAGTAAAACAAAAGAATATAAAGTAAAAAGGAGAATGAATTATGAAGAAAAGTAATAGTAAATTAATTATAGGTATAATTATAGCTTCTATCATTGTTTTAATAGCTATAATAGGAGCTTATTTATATTTTACAACAGATTTATTTAAAGGAAATAGACAATTATTTTTTAAATATTTAGCAAAAAATGGAGAAGTAGTAGAAGCGATTTCATTAAATAATAAATTAGAAGAAAATATAACAAAAAATAAACATAAAGAAGAAGCAGAAATGACATTCAATGTAGAATCTAATGATACACAAATTGCAAATCAATCAATACCAGCAAGAAATTTTAGTGTTAAATATTTGGCTAAAGTTGACCCAGAAAACAATAAAAAATCAAGTGAAACTACATTAAAATATTTATCAACAGATCTATTTATTTTGAAATATATAAGAAATAACGATTTATATGCATTAAAATCAGATGAAGTTATAAATAAATATTTAGCCTTTGAGAATAATAATTTAAAAGAATTTGCAAAAAAACTTGGAATAGAAGATACATCAGCAGTTCCAGACAAAATTCAACCAATAGACTTTGAAACACTATTTTCTATTACTAAAGAGCAACAAAAAGCTATATTACAGAAATATATTGGAGTTATAAATGAACAAATTTCAAAAGATAACTATGAAAGTGAAAAAGATGTTGCTATAACAGTAAATGGTAAAAATATTAATGCTAACGCATATTCATTAGAGCTTAATCAAGATGAAATTGTTAGTGTAATTAATAGTTTTTTAAATACACTTAAAGAGGATGATGAAACATTAAATATACTTATAGAAAAAATTGAATTAATAGACAGTGAAAATACTATATCATTAGATTATTTAAAAGATATATTGCAAAATGCGATTGATGGCTTAAATGATATTCAAATTATAAATGAGGAAACTATAAAAATAACAGTATATGAAAGTAATGGAGAACTTGTAAGAACAGAAATTATTAGTGGAAATGATATAATATATATAGATCCTGAAAGAAATGATACTGATTCAAGAATTGTTATTTCATTTGAAAAAGGAAATGAACTTATACAAAACGAAGATAGTAATTTAAATGATACTAACAATAGATTGTATGGATTTAATACAGGTATGGAAATAAAAAAGATCGAAATAGCAAATCAAACTCAAAATAGCCAAAATACAAATTATGTAATAGTAACTTTTAAAACTGGAGAAGAAACAATAAAAGTTTCAACACAAAGTAAAACAGCAATAGGAGATAATATAGAAAATAATACAGTTATACAAGTTAATATATCAGATAACACCTATATAACATCTAAAATAAAAGCTACCAAAACATTAGCAGATGATATTGAAATTGAAGAATTAACAAAAGAAAATTCAGCAACAATAAATAGCTTTACGCCACAATATATTAATACATTATCACAAGCAATAATAAACAGACTTCAAAGTTTATATAAACAAAAATTAGAATTAGTAAATACACAAATTAATACACAAGATAATGATAATAATTCAAATGCACAAAATAGTATATAATAGTAAATAAGACCATATTCATATTATGGTCTTATTTATATAATGCTCTTGTGTCTATGTGAAGCTACCTTTTAATATAAAGTGGTTGTGAATTATAAAAAAATTAAAAAAAATTAAAAAATACTATTGACATACAACTCAAAATTTAGTATACTAAGCAATGTCGAAAAGAACAAGGTCGCTTAGCTCAGCTGGGAGAGCATCTGCCTTACAAGCAGGGGGTCATAGGTTCGAGCCCTATAGCGACCACCATTTCTTTTTACGGCCTGGTAGTTCAGTTGGTTAGAACGCTAGCCTGTCACGCTAGAGGTCGACGGTTCGA
>CAPIEU010000006.1 GCA_948630815.1 uncultured Clostridia bacterium | reverse complement strand
TTTTAGCTCTGTGAGATAAAATTTATTGCCTCGCAGAGCCCCCATGTTATGATAGTATGTCATAACATATAGGGGGTTAGGACTTGTGACAAGGTCAAAGTCCTATGCTACGAAGAAATTTCAAGGAGGTGTTTTTATTGGAGCAAGAATTAGCATATTCTTTTCACTTGGGTAGTGATAAAAACAAAAGTAAATTAGCAAAGAAAGTTGCAAAAGAAAATGTATCTGGTACTACTTCTCTATCTAATAATGCAATTCAAAATGCAAAAGATTTATCAGATGTAAACAAACATAATTTAAGAGATTATGATAATCAAAGGGAGTTAATTAGAACAATCTATGGAACTGATGACATTGTAAATGATGTAAAACAAGTATATTTAGATGAGTTTGAAGAAGCAAGACTAGAATATAACAACAAGCAAACTCGTGAAGATAGAAAAATTGAAGATTACTTCAAAAAAGTATGCGAATCTCAAAATGATATAGCTTGTGAAATTATAATAGAACTTGGAGATATGGATTTTTGGAACGATAAAGACGAAAGATATAGATTTAAAATGGTTGATGTATATAATGAACAAATAAAAGACTTAACTAAAATTATTCCCGATTTTAAAATAGCAAATGCTACAATACATTTTGATGAAACATCTCCTCATTTGCATATTGTAGGTGTTCCAGTTTCTTATGATTGTAAAAGAGGAATGAAAAAACAAGTAGTAAAATCAAAGTTATTTACTAAAACCACATTAACACAAATACAAGATAAAATGAGAAATGCTTGTATAAAGTCTTTTAATAAGTTCTATGATATGAATTTTAAGCTAAAAGAAAAGCAAAAAGGCAGAAATCAAGATATAAATGTTAAAGATATGGGAGATTACAGAGAAATCAAGAAACAACTAGCTAAAAAGGAACAAAAACTCGAAGAAGCAAATACACAAACTAAAGAACTTGATAATACAAGTAAAGATATAAACGTGATACTAAATAATCTAAAACCTACTAAACTGAATAAAAATAATATGGTTATTTCAAATGAGGATGTCCAGAAAATCAAAAATTATACTAAAGATGTAAAAGATATCACTCAAACAGTTAGAAGTGTAAATGACTTAAATATTGCGATTAAAGATTTTGAACATTCTGCTTTTGAGATAGAAAAAGAAAATCGTTCACTTAAATATGAAATAGAACTAAAAGATAATGAAATTAGCAGTTTAAAAAATGAACTCTCTACTAAAGATAAAATTATTGGCAGGTTACAAGCTGAAAAAGAAAAGATAAAACAAGAATTGCAGAAATTCAAAAACTTTTGGCATAGTATTATGAGTCATTTTCACAAAAGGATTTGCTATGATAAAGATAATAACTATAAAATTGTTAGTGATGACTTATATAAAAATGGCATATTTGATAGTAATGATAATGAAATTGCTAATAATATTTTAAGAAGAGTAACTATACCAGATGAAAAAAAACAAACTAAAAGTAAAAAGAAAAATAATGATACAAGATTTTAAAAGGAGGAAAAAAGCTATGAATAATGAATTACAAAAAACAAAATTTGATGAAAGAACAGGTATTGAATATCATTTAGATGGAGATTATTATATACCAAACCTATCAATGCCTAAACAAGAAAAAATCATTTTAAATAAATATGGAAGAATGAGATTAAAATATTTGAAAGAGTATAAAAAAGCTGATTATACAATAATGCTTATGAATGGAACATTAAATACGCATTTGAAAGAGTTACAAGAAATGGCAGATAACAGAGTGCAACAGGTTATTAGTGAGTTAAAAACTAAAAGCGATTTGACAGAAGATATGAAAAATACAGATATGTTTTATTGGGTAGGTACTATGAACTCTATTAAGGCTCAAGCTGAGGAAATCATTTTTAGTGAATTAATCTACGTGTAAAAAGTTGTTAAAAGTAAATGAACTTTAGAAAAGCATTTACTTTTATATGGAATAGCCTGTAGAATTTGCAATTTTATGTAAAATGTTGTATAATATAAATATACTAAGCCTATCGGCAAAGTACCGTAAACCTCGTGTTTACATTATACACATAATACACTTATATAAAAAATTTTTGGAGGTAATTACTATGAATGAAACAACAAAGAACATCTTAAACTTTGACCCTATTGCAACTGCTGAAGCCTTAATTGGTAAACGGCATGAGGACTGGGATGTAGAAACAGATGGAATGGCAGCTTTAGGACTTGCTATGGTAACAAACCAGTCTAAAAGAGAACATCTTGAGAGCATAGGCGACACACACTTTGGAATTACATGGCAGGAATTCATTGAAATTGCGAAAGCATACGGCTTTAAATGTGGCTTTTGTCACAAATTTATAGGTACTGGCTGGTTAGATAAAAAAGGCGTTGAAGAAGAAGAAATTATTTTCTTTCATGAAGAAAAAGGACTGATACTTCACGCTGAATCATTTGACGGAAAGTCTGTAAATAGTGCAAAAGTATACGGAGAAGTTAAAATCAATGAAACACTTGAGGAAAAACAGTGGGACGCATTAACTGGTTGCTCACATGGTGGCAATGGAAATGGCACAATGCACTTTGATGTAGATGTAAGAGAAGGTTTCCGTTTTCATCTTGACGCTGTTTCAGAAGCATTTGAATTTTCTACAAGTTGGACTAAAGTTCCATTTCTGTGGTTTCTTAACTACATGGACACCAAGAAAAAGAACTACAACTATGAGAAAATCAACAAGCAGAAAATCAAGGCTTGCACATCGGAAGTACAAAAAATTATCTTTGGATAATCATTTAATCATTCAAAAAGGAGAATATCACTCAACTTTGTAAAGGAGAGTGGTATTCTGCTTTTTGTGCCCAATTAAAAATTTGCAATATTATGTAAAATATAGTATAATAAGGTATAGGACTTTTCATATAAGTAGCCCTTACCAAAATTTGGAGGGCACTATGTCCTCCAAACTACGTAAATTCATGTAAACATTAAAAAATAAATAAGGAGGACAAAAACATGAAAATCACAGAATTACAGGCTTATAAGAGACTCGAGGAAATGTTCGAGCAGAAAGGTTATTCACAGGGCATCAAAGATGATATGCCGATTTATTGTTGGGATAATGTTCAATGTATTCCTGACAATTTGACACCTGGTCACTATGTATATGCCAATAGCTATGGAAAAATTAAATTTAGAGATATTCCTGAGGAATATCGTACAAGAGAATTTTTCCTACACGCATTATCAGGTGCATACGAGGATATCGTTGAATATGTCAAAGCACATTCAGCAAAGTTTGACAAGCAGTTCTTTAAAGACCATATTGCAACAGATTATTATGGACTGGAGTTCGAGCTTAATGATTTTGAGTATATGCCACTCGAGTTCATCGATGATGAGATGGTAGCATGTGCTATGTTCAGATCTGTTAATATGCGGTATGTAGACAGACGTGGCGATTGTGATGACTGGTTTTATTCTGTATATAAAAGAAAACCAGAAGTTTTGACACAGGAGCTGTATATTCTCGGTGCTAGATGCTTTGCTACAAAGAGACATGGAGAAAACAAGTTCTTAGATATTACACCAGAAGAATATCGAACACCAGAATTCTACTTTGCTCTTTGTCTTGGAAATGACACACCAGTAATGGAAGATATCCCTGAAAGTATTTTAACAACCAACTTCCTTGTTGACTTGTTGAATGACAGCACTGAAAATATTAAGTGTTTCAGTGAGGCTGCTCTTGAAAGAGAAGCACCTATGGCAGAAAAAGGAATCGTAAAGTTCTGGCAAGCTGCTGTAATCAACGATGGGTATCGAATTAGAGATATTCCCCTCAATGATGAAAGAGTTAAATTCTTTTTATCTATGTATGATAAGGATTCTTCTGAATATGAATATGGCTTCAAAGACCATTATAAGAGATATCTTCGTGAAAAGAACTCTACCCCTGAACCTAAGAATGATGCAACTGAGTTAGCAGGTATGATGACCTTAGCAGGAGCATTGTTAGGTATGGAAAATGATTCCGCAATTGACTTTGGCACTGCTGTTATGAATACAGCAACAGACCGTCAGTCTATGCTTCCTATTCATTATGATCGTAGAGTTCCCATTGAATACTCTAAAAAGTATGATAAGGAAGAATATCTGCTTGAAATCTATAAAAAGATTGGTATTCAGGTATTACAGGAAGCAGACAACTATTATTACAGCGTTATTCTGCCTGAGAACATTTCTATCGTTCAGGATGATTATGGTTACTGTATAAATGATTCTAACGGAAAGACTCTTATTCATTATTATGATAGAGGACCTTTCTACGATAGAACAGTTACAGTTGACCAAATCTATGCAACTCTGTAATATGTAAAACTGTATTTTCAAAAATAAAACATGAGCTCTACTATTGTTGAGCTCATGTTTTACTTTTGAAAATATATAATTGATTTAATATAACTATTGCAATTTATAAAAAATATGATATACTTTAATAAATTGATTGATATTTGTATCAGTCGTTAAAAGAGAAAAAAGTTGTAGATAACTACGACGTTCGCTCCAAATGTGCGACTTTAAGAAGTCGCAGTGAATAGTTAATAATGAAGAATGAATAATATCTATTTGTTAGCGAAGTACCTTTGTAATTATTTACGATTCATTATTAATTTTTCACTATTCATTAATTTTCTAATTTTATTATTTCTTAAATTTCCATAAAGTATTAAAATTTAATAAAATATTATATGAATCGTGTAGTAAAAAGAAATATAGAACGCTTTTTTAGTATAATTTTTGTATAAATATCTTGAAAAAAAATCATTAAATGATATAATCTAAATTATCAAAAGGAAAGGATGATAATGTAATGAAAATAGGAATAGTAGGACTTCCAAATGTAGGAAAAAGTACAATGTTCAATGCAATTACAAAAGCAGGTGCAGAATGTGCAAACTATCCATTTTGTACAATAGAGCCAAATGTGGGTGTGGTACCTGTTCCAGATGAACGTTTAGATGAGCTTACTAAAATGTATAATCCAGAAAAAACAACACATGCTGTTATAGAATTTGTTGATATTGCAGGGCTTGTAAAAGGAGCAAGCAAAGGAGAAGGTTTAGGAAATAAGTTTTTATCACATATTCGTGAAGTGGATAGTATTGTAGAAGTTGTAAGATGTTTTGAAGATCCTAATGTGGTTCATGTTGATGGAAGTGTTAATCCATTAAGAGATATTGAAACAATTAATTTAGAACTCATTTTTGCAGATATAGAAACAATAGAAAAGAGATTAGATAGAGCAAGAAAACAATTAAAAGCAGATAAAAAAGTACAAGTTGAAATAGATTTATTTGAAAAAATAAAAAAAACATTAGAGGAGGGAAAATCAGCAAGAACATTAGATTTAACAGAAGATGAAAAAGAATTGCTAAAAGATACATATTTATTAACATTAAAACCAATACTATACATTGCTAATGTTAAAGAAGAAGAACTTGAAAATGCAGAAACTAATGCAAATGTTTTAAAAGTAAAAGAATATGCAAAAGGCGAAAATGCTAAAGTTATTCCATTATGTGTTAAAATAGAAGAAGAACTATCAGGATTAGAAGATAAAGATAAGCAAGAAATGCTAGAAGCATTAGGACTTAAAGAATCAGGTTTAGATAAAGTAATAAAAGCAAGTTACGATTTATTAGGGCTAATGAGTTTCTTAACAGTAGGAGAGCCAGAAGTACGTGCTTGGACAATAAAAAAAGGTACAAAAGCACCTGTTGCTGCTGGAAAAATCCATACAGATATAGAAAGAGGATTTATTCGTGCAGAAGTAGTATCATACGATGATTTAATGCGTGAAGGTTCAATGAATGCGGTAAGAGAAAAAGGTTTGCTACGTTCAGAAGGAAAAGAATACATTATGCAAGATGGAGACATTGTTCTATTCCGTTTCAATGTATAATAAAGTATTATGTAGGGGCAGCCCCTGTGGATGCCCAGTTAGTAATAATATATTGTAGTTTATAAAAAATCAAAGGAGGAAATTTTAATGGAAGAATTGTTTAATAAAAAAGAGGCAGGATGGAAAAATATTTCTAGTGAAAGTAAGGAAAGCGTTTTCAAGTTTTCAGATGAATATATTTACTTTTTAAATAAAGTAAAAACAGAAAGAGAAGCAGTTAAATTTGTTAAAAAAATGCTAGATGAAAATGGATATTGTAATATTAATGAAAAAGAACATTTAGTAGCAGGAGATAAAGTATATTATATAAATAGAGATAAAAGTATGTATATAGCCATAGTTGGAAAAGAAGTCCTAACAAATGGATTACAAGTATTAGGTGCACATATAGATTCACCAAGGTTAGACCTAAAGCCAAATCCTTTATATGAAGATAATGGGTTTGCATACTTAAAAACACATTACTATGGAGGAATAAAAAAATATCAGTGGACAACAATTCCACTTAGTATTCACGGAGTAATTGTAAAATCTAATGGAGAAAAAATAGAAATTTCAATTGGTGAAGAAGAAAGTGACCCAATATTTACAATTACAGATTTATTACCACATTTAGCTATGGAACAAATGGAAAAGAAATTAAAAGAGGGAATTAATGGAGAAGACTTAAATGTGTTAATAGGTAGTATTCCTATGGAAGATAAGGATGCAAGTGAAAAAGTTAAACTAAACATATTAACATTATTAAATGAGAAATATGGAATAAAAGAAATAGATTTTGTAAGTTCTGAATTAGAAATAGTTCCAGCCTTTCGTGCAAGAAGTTTAGGTTTTGATAAAAGTATGATTGCAGCATATGGGCAAGATGATCGAGTTTGTGCATATACATCTGTACGTGCAATGTTAGAGGTTAAAGAACCTACAAAAACGGCTGTATGTATTTTATCAGATAAAGAAGAAATAGGAAGTATGGGGAATACTGGTATGGAGTCACACGTGTTTGATTATTTCATTGGGGAGTTACTAAATAAAACAAATCAAAATACACCAAACGCATTAGAAAAAGTATTTTGTAATTCTTGTATGTTATCAGCTGATGTTGATGCTGGATTAGATCCAATATATGCGTCTGTTTCAGAAAAAAATAATGCAGCTATGATAGGACATGGAATAGGAATTAATAAATATACAGGAGCAAGAGGAAAATCTGGAGCATCCGATGCAAATGCTGAATATGTAGCAAAAGTAAGAAAAATATTTGAAGATGCAAATATTCCTTATCAAGTATCAGAACTTGGAAGAGTAGATGTTGGCGGTGGGGGAACTATTGCATATATACTTGCTAATAAAGGAATGGATGTAATAGATTGTGGTGTTCCTGTGTTATCAATGCACGCACCATATGAAGTAACATCTAAATTTGATGTGTATTGTGCATACAAAGGATATAGCGAATTTGTAAAATAGAAAATAGAGGCGGATATTATAGTTCGCCTTTTATTTTGTTTATATTAATTAGGAACAGTAATTAAAAATAATGGCAAAATTATGTAAAACCATTGCAATTTTACATAAATAGTGATAAAATATTATTGTTGTAGAAATATTACAACGTAATATTGCCCCTAAATTGATGCATTAGCATTTAGTATGAAAGGAAAAGGTAAACAAAATGACTATTGAAGCGTTTGGTATTGATGTGCAACCGATATATGATTGGGTTATATTGGGCAAATCTGTTCACAGACCGGATTTGGACGAGAAAACAATCATCTTTATGAGAGCAAGACGCTATACGCGGTTGGAGAACATCTCCTTAAAGTATACAAATGCAGACGAAAAGCAGATTGTGGTTAATGCTGCAGACAATACTTCACCGGAAACGGTTAAAATCAAGATCGGCTTTCTGTATTTACAGAGTATCAAGTATGATTATTCTAAATCAAGCAGGGATCGCCTTAAAGAGAGGCTGGGGCTCGATAACCTTAATTGTAGCAACTATATGCCGGAGCTTATCGATGGCAGAACGAGAGAATGGATTTTTGATAATCTTGAAGATGCAATTAAGGCAATCAAGAAATAGTAACAGTAACTGAAAAAAAGGGGCACAGAGAACAGGCAGGTGTTATACCTGCTTTCTTTGTGCCCATAAAATAAAAAGCAACACCATAGGTGTTGTTCTTTATTAATTATTTTCTTCGTTTTTACCTGCCATAACTTTTTTTCCATCATAGTATCCGCAGTTTGAACAAGCTGTATGTTGCATAACTGGCTCATGACAATGTGGGCATTCTGCAAAATTTGGTTTTTCTAATTTCCAAGTAGATCTTTTTAATCCTGTTCTTGCTTTAGACCATCTTCTTTTTGGTTGTGCCATTTTAATTCCCTCCTCGTATCTCATTTGATATGTATATATCTTGATTATTTTAACTATTTTTTAAGTCACCTAAAAAGTATACTAATTTTTTTTAGTTTTGTCAATACATGACTTTAGTATTTAGTAAAATTTATTGAAAAAAGTATTGTTATTATGATATAATTAGTAAAAATAATGAGAGTTGGTGTTTTTATGGAAAGACTAGATAAAATAAATTATTACCTTGATATTGCAGAAACAGTTGCAAAACGTGGAACTTGTTTAAGAAAAAATTTTGGATGTATTATTGTAAAAAATGATGAAATTATATCTACTGGCTATACTGGAGCACCACGAGGAAGAATAAACTGTATAGATTTAGGATATTGTACGAAAAAAGAAAAATTTCCAGATGTTCACCATGGTGGCTATGATGCTTGTAGAAGTGTTCATGCGGAGCAAAATGCAATGCTTAGTGCTCCAAGAAAAGATATGATAGGAGCTACAATGTATTTAGTAGGAGTAAGAGTAGATACAGGTGCATATGAGCAAGGTGCAAATTCGTGCCAAACTTGTAGAAAATTAATAATTAATGCAGGGATAAAAGAGTTAGTTGTGAGAGGAGAAAAAAGAGGAGAATATTTAGTAGTTAATGTAGACGATTGGGTAAAGAATGATGATTTATTACAAGGAAAGAATACTTATTAATATGAATGAATAATATAAATATATATCTCATAAGAGTGGATAAGAAAAATAAATTGCTAAAAGGATACATAAAGTGATGAAAGAAAAATTAAGGGATTTTATTAAAAACAAAAAAATAATAAGTTATTTAATAGTAATTTGTGTTAGTATGTATGTGTGCATACCATTATGTTCAAAATATGCTGATATATCCACAGATGATGGAATACAGCACATATATAGACTAATAGGAACATTTTCTTCTTTGAAAGAAGGAAATTTATTTCCTGTTATAATGGCAGAATTTTGTAATGGATTTGGTTATTCTTGGAACATATTTTATAGTCCACTAACTGCCTATTTACCACTAATATTTAAAATATTTACAAGTTCATTTGTAATTTGCCTAAAACTATTCATATTTACTACAATATTATTAAGTGGAATATATATGTATAAACTAGTATTTAGAATAACTAAAAATCATATAGCAAGTGTAATATCAAGCATTCTTTATATTAGTGCACCATATCATTTAACAGACATATATAATAGAGTTGCAATTGCAGAACTTGCAACCTTCACATTTTTACCAATTGTATTTATAGGAATGTATGATCTATTTAAAGAAAATAAAAAATCATATTATTTAAGCTTTGGAGCTATAGGTTTAACTTTAACACACAATGTTTTAACAATATATACAGCAATTTTTTGTTTAATATATATAATTATTAATTATAAAAAGATAAACAAAAATATAATAAAAACAGTGCTAATAAATATTTTGATTATTCTATTGTATACAAGTTTTTATTGGTTACCATTGTTAGAACATTATTTTGCAACTACATATGAAGTATTTATACCTGAAAGAATGTTTAATACAAATACATTAATGAAATCTAAGTTATCGACCTTAGATTTACTGCTTGGTAGAAAATGGGGAATAAATTTATATTTAGGCTTACCAATTATATTAGGAATTATATTCACATTTATATATAGAAAGAAAATTGATATTAAAGTTAGACCATATATAGTAATATTTTTAAGTTTTGGAATAGCAAGCTTAATTATGACACTTTCAATATTCCCATTTGAATATTTACCAAGTTTTTTAAGAATGATACAATTTGTATGGAGAATGTTAATATTTGCAAGCTTTTTCTTAAGTATAGTATCAGGAATTACAATAAGCATATATATTCAAAAAAGTGATAAAAGAAAAGCATTGCTTGCAATAATATTTGTAATGTATATATTTGTTGTAGTAAATTCTAGTAAGCAAATGACTAAAATACCATTTAATGAAGAAAAGTATTTAGAGCCAATACCTGTTAGTTCAAAAACTTTAAAAGTCCATGCTGGGTGTGCAACTTTTGAATATTTGCCTAAAAAAGCATATAGTAATTTAGATTATATAAAAACCAGAAATAGTAATGCAATTATAATTTCTGGAGAAGCAGATATTATAAATGAAAATAAAAATGGAACAAAAATGACATTTGAAGTAAATAATATAAAAGATAATGTAACAATAGAGTTACCATACATATATTACTTAGGTTATAATGCAACAATAACTGATGAAAAAGGAAATGTTATAAAGTTGAAGATAAAAGAATCAGAAAATGGATTTTGTATGATAGAGGTTAAAGATATAGAAAGTGGAACTATAAATGTAACTTATGATGGAACTACAATGATGAAAATATCTTATATATCAACATTAGTAGGAATTATAGTTTTAGTGATATGTATTTACAAAATTAACATAATGTGGTAAAATGTATATGTAACTGTTAATTTGTAGCCTAATGGAGGAATGGCGTATGAATGTAGAAATAGAGCAGGAATATAGTGTTATGGCAGAACAGTATGCTTTTGAACTGATTCGAATATCGAATCACAAAGAGTGGCTTCTTAAGTTGAAAGATGAATGTGAAGATGAAAACAGTGTAACGCCTACAGTCAAAGAGATATTTGAAATAATATCGAATATTTTTAATAATATAGATGAAAATATTGTTAATGATATTTGCATTTATATTGATGGTGAGGAACAGTGGGTTACACGAGGGACAACGGAGATTCAGTTTTATCAACAAATCTTTGGAGATATGCGTTGTTAATGATAGGCATAGGCAGTAAAAAGAAAGAACATTGTGTGATAATTTATACGATGTTCTTTTTTGTATTATAGGGAAATACGCTATTTTATTAAATGTATGGGCGAGCATTGCTCATCCGCAAAGCGAAGCCTCTTTTTTTTGTATAATAGTTTTAAATATTAAAATTTCATTACATCAATTGACTTTTATTATATAAATAGTATAGAATAACAAATGTAAAAGAGGTGAAAAATATGTCTAAGCCAGTTGTGGCTATTGTTGGAAGACCAAATGTTGGAAAATCAACATTTTTTAATTATATAATAGGTGAACGTTTATCAATTGTAGAAGATAAACCAGGAGTAACAAGAGATAGAGTATATGCAGAGTGTAACTGGCGTGGAAGAGATTTCACTGTTATAGATACAGGACGGAATAGAAACTGAAGCAAGCGATTTTATTACAGCAGAAATTACAAACCAAGCAAGTATAGCAATAAATATGGCTGATGTTATCGTATTTTTAACAGATATAACAAAAGGTGTAACAGAAGTTGATAAAGATATTGCATTAATGCTTAAAAAAAGTGGAAAACCTATTGTATTAGTTTGCAACAAGGCAGATAATTACGGACAAACTTCAAATGATATATATGAGTTTTATAATTTAGGTCTAGGTGACCCATATCCACTTTCAGCAACAAACGCAATTGGAATTGGAGATATTTTAGATGCAATTTTTGATAATTTCCCAGAAGATAATGAAATGATAGAAGATGAGGAAAAAATAAAAGTTGCACTTATTGGAAAACCAAATGTAGGAAAATCCTCTTTAATAAATAAAATATTAGGAGAAGAAAGAGTAATTGTTAGTGATGTGGCAGGAACAACAAGAGATGCAATTGATTCTTATTTCGAAAACAAATTTGGTAAATATGTATTTATAGATACAGCAGGAATAAGAAGAAAAAGTAAAGTTAATGAATCAATTGAGAAATTTAGTGTAATGAGAACCTTACTTGCCATAGAAAGAGCAGATGTGTGTTTAATGATGATAGATGCTACTGAAGGTGTAACAGACCAAGATGCAAAAATTGCAGGAGAGGCACATGAAGCAGGAAAAGGAATTATCTTAGTAGTAAATAAGTGGGATGAAATTGAAAAAGACACATATACAATTGAAAACTTTAAAAAAGAAGTTTATAATAAATTATCATATTTAACATATGCACCAATCATATTCATATCAGCAAAAACTGGACAAAGAGTAAATAAAATATATGAAATGATTAATCAAGTAGCAAGCCAGAACGCATTAAGAGTATCAACCAGTATGTTAAATCAAGTTTTAAATGAAGCAATAGCAATAGTACAACCACCAACAGATAAAGGTAAAAGACTAAAAATATATTATATGACACAAGGATCTACAAAACCACCAACCTTTGTTGTATTTGTAAATAACAAAGAAATATTCCATTTTTCATATGAGAGATATTTAATAAATTGTTTAAGAAAAGAATTTGGATTAATTGGTACACCTATTAGAATGATTGTAAGAGAAAAAGGGGATAAAATTTAATTCTTTTCCAATCAGATTTGAGTTAAAAGAAAGGAAGTATAAATAATATGAATGAAATAAAAATAAAGGGAATATATAAACATTTTAAAGGAGATTTCTATATTGTAGAAGATGTAGCAATACATAGTGAAACAAAGGAAAAATATGTTGTATATAGAGGCTTATATGGAAATACTGAATTATATATAAGACCATATGATATGTTCTTAAGCGAAGTAGACCATGAGAAATATCCAAATGTAGAACAAAAATACAGATTTGAATTACAAAATATAGAAACAAAAAACAAATAATGTAGGGGTGGGTCCTGTGTCCGCCAAAAAAATACGAAAGACCAATGCAAACGATGTAGGGTTTGCATGGTATGCAAACCATGAAAAATATAAAATTTAATTTACAAATTTTAAGGAGGAAAAGAGATATGGTAGCATATATTATAATAGGAATAATTGCATATGCAATTGGAAGTATTAGTTTTTCAGTCATTCTTAGTAAAAAAATGGCTGGTTTTGATGTAAGAGAAAAAGGAAGTGGAAATGCAGGTTCAACTAATGTATTAAGAACAGTTGGAAAAAAAGCTGCAGCGCTAACATTAGTTTGTGATATATTAAAAGGAATAGTTGCAATTTTAATAGCAGTAATAATTGGTAATATAGTAAGTGATATAGATAAAGCATTACTTGTACAAATTGCGTCAATTGCAGTAGTAGTAGGGCATACTTTTCCAATATTTTTTGGATTTAAAGGAGGAAAAGGTGTTGCAACATCACTTGGAGTACTTTTATTAATAAACTGGCAGATAGGACTAATTTGTTTAGTATTTGCATTAGTAATAATGGTACTTACAAGAATGGTATCTGCAGGTTCAATACTTGCTGCTATATTATTTCCAGTGCTAACTTTATTTATAGGACAAGATTATTATGTAATTTCAGGAAATTATTTTATATTTAGTGTAATTATGGCATTAATTGTTGCATTTAATCATAGAACTAATATTAGTAGAATTCTTAATGGAACAGAAAATAAGTTAAGTTTTAAGAAAAAATAAAATTTAGATAGTAAAAATATGTAGGTGCAGATTTGGTGTTCGCCCTATAGGTGTTGCATGGCATGCAACCCAATAAGATTACAAAATTTGCTTTACAAATTTTGAAGGAGGAAAAATAAATTGAAAACAGTTGCTGTTATTGGAAGTGGAAGTTGGGGAGTAGCACTTGCTATTCATTTAGCTAAGATTGGAAATAGAGTTAATATTTGGTCATTTGATCAAACTGAAGCTGACTTAATTAATAATGAGAAAAAATGCAAATTCTTACCAGAAATAATTTTACCAGAAAATATATATTGTTACACAAATTTTGAAGATACTTTGAAAGATTCTTCTATTATTTTGCATGTAACACCATCTAAATTTGTAAGAAATATAATTAAACAATACAAAGATTTAGTAAATGAACAGCCAATAGTAATGTGTGCAAAAGGTTTTGAAAGAGAAACATTATATACATTAGATGAAATAATAAAAGAAGAATTACCAGGTAAAGAATATGCTGTATTATCTGGACCAAGCCATGCAGAAGAAGTGTCACGTGGAATTCCAACAGCAATGGTTGTAGCATCAAATAATGAAAAACTTAACAAAAAATTGCAAGAATTATTTATGAATGAAAATATGAGAGTGTATACTTCAAATGATGTAAAAGGTGTTGAATTAGGAGGAGCATTAAAAAATATAATTGCATTTTGTGCTGGGGTAGCAACAGAACTTGGATTAGGAGATAATTCTTATGCAGCATTAATTACAAGAGGTTTAACAGAAATTAACCGTTTAGGGGTAGAATTAGGTGCTTACAAAGATACATTTTATGGATTAACAGGACTTGGAGATTTAATTGTAACTTGTTTAAGTGAACATAGTAGAAATAGAAAAGCTGGAAGATTAATTGGGGCAGGAAAGACAATAGAAGAAACAAGAAAAGAAGTAGGGATGACAATAGAAAGTATTGATAATATTGAAGTTGCATATGAACTTTCAAAAATTCATAATGTTGAAATGCCAATTGTAAATGCAGTTTATGATGTTTTATATAATGGATTAGAACCTAAAGAAGCAGTTTTAATGCTTATGACTCGTGATAAAAAAAGTGAATAAATTTCAAAAAAATAGCAAATACTAATCAAAAATGAAAGGAAAGTTGATAGAATGGATTTTTTTGATAAATTAGGTAAAAAAGCGAGTGAAACTTATAAATATACTGCTGAAAAAACATCAAAAATTGCAAAAGAAGCTAAGTTAAAAATGGCTATTAATGAAAATAAGTCTAAAATAGAAGAATTATATGAAGAAATAGGAAAAAAAGTTTATATGTTTCATGTAAATAATAAAGATAATATAGATATGGATTTAGAATCAGCAATGGAAGAATATTGTATTCAAATAGATGAAATATGTGATGCAATTGAAGATGAGAGAAAAGAACTTTTAACTTTAAAAGATAAAAAACAATGTCCAAATTGTTTTGATGAAATAGAATTAGATTGTAATTATTGCCCAAATTGTGGTTATGAACAAGTAATGTTTGAAGAAGAAAACATAAGTGACAATTTAGATGTTAAAGAGGAACAGATAAAAGAAGAACAATAAAAAGTGAAGTAGACTTTTACAAATTAGTCTGCTTCTTTGGTTAATAATAAAGCTAAAATAATTTAATAAATTAGATGGGAGAAAAATGAAAGTAGTAATTCAAAGAGTAAGTGAAGCGAATGTAAAAGTGGAAGAAAAAATAGTAGGAAGCATAAATAAAGGTTTTGTGGTATTATTAGGAGTAGGAAATGAAGATAATAAAGAAAACGCAGATTATCTTATTAAAAAAGTAACTTCTTTAAGAGTATTTACAGATGAATGCAATAAAATGAATTTATCTTTAAAAGATGTGAATGGGGAAATACTTGTTATTTCTCAATTTACTTTATTTGCAGACTGTTCAAGGGGAAATAGACCAAGCTTTTCAAATGCTGGGAAACCAGAACTTGCAAATGAATTATACGAATATTTTATAGAAGAATGTAAAAAGCTAGGATTTAAAACAGAACATGGAATATTTGGTGCAGATATGAAAGTAAGTTTAATAAACGACGGTCCAGTTACAATCGTTTTGGAAAATTAAGAGCAACTGTTTTAAGTATTGCAGAGTCATTTCATTATTTATTAGTTACTAGATAATGGTTTTTATGCTAGAATCTATTGCAAACCTTGTAGAGGCGAGCGATTTCTGTCCGCAACATCGCATTTTATAATAATCATATTGCTTAAAACATATATCTTTTCTTTTTGTTATATTCTTTCTCATATTTTCCTTATAAGATATTTTCAATATTTTAAAGGGAATTTCTTCGAAGACGGACAAGCAATGCTCGACCCTACATCTTTAGGGCAAGACTGTGTAGATTTTATTACAATTTTGTAATATTTTATTAAAACCTAATAAGGATATCTTTCATATAAATATCTAATAATTTCATCAGCATTATAATCAGTAACATTTATAAAAGTATCCTCATCTAAACTAATCCACATATTAATTTTATACTTATCATTATTATCAATAAAAGAACCAATAATATCAGCAATTTCGACAGAATTATCATATTTATTTTCCCATTTTAGATCATCTTCAATATCTATATTAGTATTATAAAAACTATTTAAAAATCTTGAAATTTCCCCTTTTTTATCACTATATAAATTTACAACTGTATACATAATATTCTCCTTTGATACATAGTATTTGTTTTTATCTTTTATATATACGCAAGAATAAAAGGTAAATTTTGTGGACATAATAGTAGAGATATTTAAAGAGAGGAGAAAATTTGATTTTTATTAAAAAATTAAATTAAATATTTTATGAATAATAAATTTATTAAAATAATGCTATATATAGTAATATTTAGTATGTTGATATTGTCATTAACTGGTTGTGATAAGAGTAAAGATAATAAAGAATTACAAGAAAAAATAGATGCAGAGTTATCATATCTTGATACAAAAATTGTGGCAATCTTAAATAAACTAAATGGTATTTCTTATGAAAATTATATTGTGAAAGCAGATGAAATAAGTACAAAATCTCAAAATGAGGAAAGTTCAAGCAGTTCACAAGGCTCTAATAGTTCACAAAGTTCAAGTAAGGAAAAAAGTAGCGAAGAAGGAGGAGAATCAAGTTCTTCAAGTGAAGGAGCATCATCTGGTAGTAGTTCAAGTGAACAAGATAGTAAAAAAGAAAGTAAAACAAGTGTTAAATATAGTATGGAAGGAAATGAAATTTTATTACATGATAGAACTCCAGATTGGAATACAGTAAAAGCAGAAATAGAAAAATTATATAGTTCTTGGTCAACAGTTATGTTAGACTTATATAAGGTTAATATTAATAACCAAGATATATTAAGTTTTAATACAGCTTTAGATGATGCAACTCGGTAGTGTAAAAAAAGAAGATAAAGTAGCAAGTTTGGCGAGTCTTGCAAAACTGTATGCTTATATACCCAAGTATGCAAGTGTCAGTTCTAAAGATGTAAAAGTAAATGCAATATATGCTACAAAATCTAACATATTAAATGCTTATTCTGCAATAGAACAAAATAATTATAATGTAGTTAAAGCAGAACTTTCAAATGCAGAACAATCATTTATGCCACTTATAAACAATATAAATACAGCTAGCAATAACCAAGCAAGTATAAATAAAGCTTATATTTTAATAAAGGAATTACAAAATATAAATCAAAATGAGGATAAAGATATATTTTATATAAAATATAAAAATTTGATGCAAGAGCTAAATAATATAAAAGGATGAATTATTCATCCTTTTTATTCATGTACCCGAATTAATTCAGTTATAACTTGTTTATCATGTTCGCTTAGCTTGTAAAAACCTATAATATTTGCATCTACTTTATAATCATCTGTTAATTCTAAATAATTTTGTAAAACATAAGTCGGAGTAATGTGATAAATGTTACATAATTTTACTAATGTATCAATACTACCTTTAGTTTTATCTCTTTCAATATCAGAAATATATCTAGAAGCTAAATCTAACATTTCAGCAACTTCTTCTTGAGTATAACCCAAAGATTTTCTTGTTCTTCTAAGAAGATCCCCAATTTTTATTTGAGATTTTTTATTTTCCAATTTCATAACAACCACCTTATATATAAAATAACAAATTATAGAAAATAATTGAATGTTTGTATTTACTATATATTGTGGATATAATATGGAATTTTATGCAAATTAAAAAAATATATAAAAAATGTTTGACATTTTTTTTATTATAATAGATAATAAAGATGTTAAATTACTAAAAGATAAATTTTTTAAATAAACTAAGGAGGAAATAAATAATATGTATATGTTCAATAGGATTACAGTAAATCCACAATTACCAAAAAGAATTAATAGGTTAACTGAAATAGCAAATAACTTATGGTGGTCATGGAATAGTGAATATTTACGTTTATTAAAAGACATTGATATTGATTTATGGGAGTCTGTTCGGGAAAAATCCTGTTAAATTTTTAAAACAAGTATCACAAGAAAAATTAGAAGTGGCTACTAAAAATGATAGCTTTTTAAAAAACTATGACAAAGTAGTAGTAGATTTTGATGGATACATGAATAGTAAAAATGCTTGGTTTTCTAAAAAATATCCTAATAGTAAAAATGATTTAATTGCATATTTTTCTGCTGAATATGGGTTAGATGAAATTTTACCTATATATTCTGGTGGACTTGGAATTCTTTCAGGTGATCATTTAAAGTCTGCAAGTGATTTAGGATTACCTTTTGTTGCTGTAGGATTATTATATAAAAATGGATATTTTAATCAAAAAATTAATGGATGGGGAGACCAAGAAAATATATATCAAAATATAGATTTATATAATTTGCCAATTTTACCTGTAAAAAATGATAAAAATGAAGATTTAATTATTGATGTAAAATTAAATACTAAAAAGCTATATTTAAAAGTATGGCAAATCAATGTTGGAAGAGTTAAATTATATTTACTTGATTCAGATATAGATAAAAATCAAGATCAAGATTTTAAAGAAATAACTTTACGTTTATATGGTGGAGACCAAGAAATGAGAATAAGGCAAGAGATAGCTCTTGGAATGGCAGGTGCACATTTACTAAAAATTTTAGGATTAAAGCCAACAGTGTATCACATGAACGAAGGGCATTCTTCTTTCTTAATATTAGAAGTAATAAAAGATATAATGGAAGAAAAGCAAGTTTCATTTGAAATTGCAAGAGAAATAGCAACAGCAAGAACTGTATTTACAACACATACTCCAGTACCAGCGGGAAATGATATTTTTCCATTAGATTTAGTAGAAAAATACTTTAAGAATTTTTGGCCAAAATTAGGGCTTGATAGAGATGTTTTTATGAGATTAGGAATGAAACCTTGTAATGAATTAGAAAATGGATTTAATATGGGAATACTTGCATTAAAAGTTGCAGGTAAGAAAAATGGAGTAAGTAAACTTCATGGTGAAGTATCACGTGAATTATTTGGAGATGTATGGCCAAATATTTCAGCAGATGAATCACCAATTACACATATTACTAATGGTATACATACTTGTTCGTGGCTTGCACCAAATTTAAAAGAATTGTACAATAAATATTTAACACCATACTGGCAAGATTCAATATATGATGATGCAACTTGGGAAAAAATTGTAGATATTCCAAATATAGAGTTATGGAAAGCACATATTGATAGAAAGGTAAAATTATTACAACTTGTAAAAGAAAATGTAACTAATAGATTAAAAACTTCAGGTGTAAGTTATGATGAAATAAAAGATATAGTATCAAAATTAGATCCAAATGCTTTAACAATAGGATTTGCAAGAAGATTTGCTACATATAAAAGAGCAACATTAATATTTAGAGATTTAGAAAGAATTACTCAAATTCTAAATGATCAAGATAAACCTGTACAAATTATATTTGCAGGAAAAGCACATCCAGCAGATAAAGAAGGACAAGACTTAATTAAATATATACATGAAATATCTATGAAACCACAATTTAAAGGAAAAATATTTATATTAGAAAATTATAATATTCAAATTGCAAGATACTTAGTAAGTGGTGTAGATGTATGGTTAAATAATCCAAGACGTCCAATGGAAGCATCAGGAACTAGTGGACAAAAAGCATCTGTAAATGGAACTATAAACTTTAGTATATCAGATGGTTGGTGGGCAGAAGGGTATAATAGTAAAAATGGATGGTTAATAGGAACAAATGAGCAATACTCATCATATGATGCACAAGATACAGCTGATAGTGAAAGTATTTACCATACTTTAGAAAATAAAATTGTACCAATGTATTATGATAAAGATGAAAACGGAATTTCTAAAAGATGGATGGATTATATGAAAAATTCTATAATGTCTACAGGTGGAAAATACAGTACTTCAAGAATGGTTGTAGACTATGTAGAAAAATTGTATATGCCACTTTGTGATTTATCTAATAAATATTTTGATAACTTAGAAGAAGTAACTTCATATAATGCATGGAAAAACGAGTTAATAAGTAATTGGAATAATATAAAAATACATCAAATGAGTAATTTAGAAAATATTACAATGGATGCAGGAAATAATATAGAGGTTAGTTGTTCAGTAGAACTTCCAAATATTGATAAAGATAGTGTAGAGGTTCAAGTATATTATGGAAAAATACTTGATAATGGTGTTGTAAAAAGTATGCAAATTATACCAATGAAAATTAAAGAAACTGTAGAGAATAAAGATAATACATATTTATATAATGCAAAAATAGAATTAACAACTGGTGGAAACTATGGATATACTTTTAGAGTAATGCCAAAAAATAAGATGTTATTAGACCCTGCAAACTTGGATTTAGTAAAATGGATAACAAATGAATAAAAAAAGCGAAGTAAGCCTACTTCGCTTCTTTTGATGCTCAAGACATCATGATCATAAAAATGATCAACGTTAAAAAGCCTTGAGCGATGGCATAAAAAAAGGTCTTGCCAGTAATAGGAATTAAAATAATATTTCCTATTACAAAGCCTAAGAAATAACCACAATATTTCTGTACTATTTTTTTCATATACAAATCCTCCATGGGCATATTATAAGTTACAATTTATATTATACTAAATTTTATGTTAAATGTCAAAAGTTGTTTGTTATTCAGTTTATGTTAATATTATAATTTGCTTTTAAGAACCCCCAGTCGCTCTTACGAGCGACAGCCCCCTTAAATAAAGGGGCCAAGTATATAAGAAATTTCTTCGAAGTATAACTTTTTAATACCTTGTCAATTGAAAAAGTCTTGCCTCTATTACTTAAGGGAGGTGGCAAGGCGTAGCTTTGACGGAAGGTTCTTAAAGCATTAATTTTATATAAAGATTTTTATTATAGGCTGAACATTAACTAAAAATATTCTTGTTTTAACCTATAATAATTGCATTTTTTAAAGGTATTGTATATAATGTTTGTGGAGGAAAATTATGAACAAATTTGGATTAAGTGAAGAGATTATAAAAGAGCATCAGATATAGATATAGCATTATTTGGCCAAAATCTTACACATACAATAAACACAAAAATTTTCTATAAATTTAGATGAACTATATATGCCATATAAAATAGATTTAATAAATTTTAATACATTAAGCAAAGAAAATAAAATTAGAGAAAACATATTAAAAGAAGGAGTTGAAATATATGCCAAATAATTTAGTAGAAGCATATACTGCTTTTAAGAGAGCATATAATTATATCTATACATATAAAATCATTAGATAAACTTGTAGAAGATTTTGATAATAAAATATAAATATCACTAAAAAAGCTAAAAAATGGTTACAATTCACGGTTATTTATTAAAATCCGCTTCATCTTGCTGGAGGTAGGGCATTTTTATTTTTCTCTCAGGTTTCGAAAAATAAAAAGCACTACCTCCACGTGAAGCTACTTTGTAACATAAATAGCTGTGAGTAGTACCAAAAAATACAAAAAAATATCATTTTTTGTATTTTTGGTATTGAATATATCATTTTATTTGTGGTATAATACTTTGGTGTTGATAAAACAAATAAGAAAGAGGGAAGTTTAAATGAAAAAAGATTTAAAAAAGACTAAAATTGTTGGAACAATAGGACCAGCTAGTGAACATATGTTAGAAGACTTATTTGAAGCTGGATTAAATGTATGTAGAGTTAACTATTCTCATGGTAGTTGGGATGAACAATCTGAAAAAACAGAAGATATTATACGTATAAGAAAAGAAATGGATTTACCAATTGCTTTATTATTAGATATGAAAGGTCCTGAAATAAGAACAGGAATGTTATATACAGGAAAAAACGAGAAAATAAACATAGAAGATGGACAAAAATTCACATTAGTAAATGAAGATATTACTGGAAATGAAGAAAAAGTTTCTATATCTTATAAAGAATTATATAAAGATGTTAAACCAGGAACAAAAGTATTAATAGATGATGGTGCAATTGAATTAAAAGTTGACGAAATTGTAGGAAAAGATATTGTTTGTACAGTTATTCATGGAAATAAATTAGGAAGTAGAAAAACAATGAGCTTACCAGGAACAATTATAAAACTTCCAGCATTAGCTGAAAAAGATATAGCTGACTTAAAAACTGCTTGTGAACATGATTATGATTTTGTTGCAATATCATTTGCAAGAAACTTAGATGATATTAGACAAGTAAGAAAAGTATTAGATGAAAATGGTGGAAAAGATATTCAAATAGTAACAAAAATAGAAAATGTAGAAGGATTATCAAACTTAGATGACATATTAAACAAAGCAGATGCTCAAATGATTGCTCGTGGAGATATGGCAACAGAAACTGATTTTACAGAACCACCAGTTGTTCAAAAAAGAATAATAAAAACATCTAATAAACTATGCAAACCTGCAATAACAGCAACACAAATGCTAGAATCTATGATGAGTAATCCATTACCAACAAGAGCAGAAGCAAGCGATGTTGCAAATGCTATTTATGATAGAACAAGTGCTATAATGCTTTCAGGTGAATGTGCAATGGGTAAATTTCCATTAGAATGTGTTAAAACAATGTCTAAAATAGCACATAGAGTAGAACCAGAAATTAATTACTGGAAAAAATTTGAAGAAAATAAAAACATAGAATTAAATGATTTAGAATCTAATATTGTATATTCAACATGTGTTATGGCTAAAAATACAAAAGCAGATGCTATAGTATGTTATACACATTCAGGAGATACAGCAAGAAAATTTTCAGGTATGGGAGCTGGATGTCCAATACTTGCTATAACAGATAATAGAAGAACATTTAACCAATTAGCACTTGCTTGGAATGTTCAACCAGTATTAGTTGAAAAAGGTTCAACAATAGATGAAACAGTTGAAAAAGGTATAGAAAAATTAAAATCAAAAGGAATTCTTGAAAGTGGAGATTTAATCGTTCTTGCTGGAGGAAATCAATTATTAAACAATGCTACTGAAAGTAAAATAGTAAGTGGAGTTGCAAGAATTTAGGATTTATATAATAGTATCAAAAACGAACTTTTTAAAAGTTCGTTTTTCTTATGATAAAAAAATATAAAAAATTTTTCTATTTTTAATGCAAATTTACATAAACTATGATATAATATATATGAAACACGTCGTAGAACATTGTCAACTAATAGGAGGAGCAAAATGCAGAAAAAAGTTAACAAGATTGTTTTGAGACTTGATGTGGTTAAAGTAGAATTGGAAGGAACTGCGGAAGAAAGAAAAACTGAAGTAGCGAGGTTGTCAAAGATTGCAACCGATATGAAAGCTCAGGAAATCTCTCTTAGAGAGGAAAACAACAGAACATTTTTAACTTACGTAATTGGTAGTAATACTGATGCACTTGTAGTAATGCTCTCCAATTAAAGAAGACACACCAACATAGGATAATTTCTATTGTTGGTGTACTTTTTTATATAGGAGAGTTTTTGTTTTAATAAAAAGGGAAAAAAGTATAAAAATTCTAGTGTTAGTTTTTGCTAAAAATTCCTACTAAACTATTGCAAAGTTTTAAATTTTATGCTATTATTATATTCATACATAGGGGTATAGTGTCAATGGTTAGCACGATGGTCTCCAAAACCACAAGTCTGAGTTCGAGTCTTAGTACCCCTGCCATATTTTAGTATGCGTCTTATTTGTTTGTTCTTATACTATTTTGATTTGTAAATTTGTATTTTGAATTCTTTCTTTTGCAATTTGAACATATTCTTGAGAAATATCACAACCAATATAATTTCTTCTGTTTAAATATGCCATTTTACAAGTAGTTCCACTTCCACACATTGGGTCAAAAACAATATCATTTTCATTAGACCAACTTAAAATGTGATCTTCGGCTAAATGTTCTGGGAAAATAGCAGGATGTTTAAAAGCAATTTTATCAGTTGTTGTTCCACCTAATCCAACTGCATATTCCCATATATTTGTTTTTGTTTTTTCTTTTTTTAATTCTCCAAGAATTTTTTTATTTATCCCATCAGATTTTTTATTAGATACCAACATTTCAAAACCGCTTCTAACTGTTTTTTGTTTTAAAGGATTAAATGTTTTTGGAGAACCTTTGCTAAAAATAAACATATATTCAAAACAATTTGTATAAGCATTTGAACGCATAAAAGGGGTATTTTTTCTTTTTATATATCATAGTATCATGAACATTAAAACCAATATTTTGAAATGTTAATGCTTGTTTAAAGCTTGATAAAGTTTTATTTCCTTTTATAACCTTGTCGCCAACAACCCAAACTACGATACCACCTATTTTGGTTATTCTATATAATTCCTTTGCAATTTTTTCACAATCAAAATTATAACCATTATAGTCTCTTAAATTATCATAAGGTGGAGAAGTAACAGTTAAATCTATAAAATTATCTTCTATCTTATTCATAAAAGATACGCAATCTTCACAAACAATTTGGTTTAAATA
Source organism: uncultured Clostridia bacterium (assembly GCA_948630815.1). Taxonomy (GTDB): domain Bacteria; phylum Bacillota; class Clostridia; order TANB77; family CAG-508; genus RGIG8482. The sequence continues at coordinate 68,194 of CAPIEU010000006.1, read as the reverse complement.
CATTATTATAACCTCCACAACAATTATAGCATAAATAAAATTTTTTTCAATAATCATATAACTGGAAAACCTAGAGCGTGGATATGTGATAGTTGTAATACAGGATTAGGACGTTTCAAAGATAACATTTCTACAATTAAAGAAGCTATTAATTATTTAGAGAAATATGAAAATAATTAATTACATACAAAATAAATGAAATATATTGAAAAAAAATTCATATAATGATAAAATATAAAGAATAAAATTAATACTAAAATTAAAAGGGAGTAGCTTTTAATTACTAATCAACAATCGCGATAGTTTATCTGGTTAGTAAACTTAAAAATATATTAAGTAAGCAAGACTTTTAAATAAATTTCTTATTTTTGAAGAAATTTATTTAAAAGTCTTGCTTTTGGTTTATAATATATAATGTAAAAGAAAAGGAGAGATTTTTGTGAAAGAAAACTGGTTTAAGAAATCTTTAGAAGAAGTTAAAAATGAGTTTGAAGCAGATTTAGAAAATGGATTAACAACCAAACAAGTAGAAGTAGCTAAGGAAAAGTATGGATTAAATGAATTAAAAGCAAAAAAGAAAAAAACTTTATTTCAAAAATTTGTAGAACAATTTAAAGATTTTACAATTATAGTATTAATTGTAGCAGCAATTGTTTCAGGAGTTGTAGGCGTTGCAGAAGGGGAAGGCATTACAGATACTATTATTATTTTAATTGTAGTTATTTTAAATGCTATTATTGGGGTTGCTCAAGAAAGTAAAGCAGAAAAATCATTAGAGGCTTTACAAAAATTAAGTGACCATGCATCAAAAGTAATTAGAAATGGTAAATTAGAAGTTATATCTTCAAAAATGCTAGTACCAGGGGATATTGTGGTACTTGAAACAGGAGATTATATACCAGCTGATTTAAGAATATTTGAAGCTATAAATTTAAAATCACAAGAATCAGCCCTAACAGGAGAATCTGTACCAGTAGAAAAGCAAACTGAATTAATAGAGGATGAAAATGTTGGAATTGGTGATAGAACTAATATGTTATTTTCTTCTAGTTTAATTACTTATGGTAGGGGAAAAGGTATTGTGGTTGAAACTGGTATGAATACAGAAGTTGGAAAAATAGCTACAATGCTTAATAACCAAGAAGAAACTACTACTCCATTACAAGAGAAATTAAATAAATTAGGAAAAACATTAGGAATAGCTGCACTTGCAATTTGTGCTATCATATTTGTTATAGGATTATTATATGGTAAAGAACCAATTCATATGTTTATGACAGCAGTTAGTTTAGCAGTTGCAGCAATACCAGAAGGATTAGTTGCAGTTTCTACTATTGTTCTTGCAATAGGTGTTCAAAAAATGGTAAAGAAAAATGCAATTGTAAAGAAACTTCCAGCAGTTGAAACTTTAGGAAGTGCAACAGTAATTTGTTCAGATAAAACAGGAACATTAACTCAAAATAAAATGACAGTAAAAAAACTTTTTTATAATAATAAATTAGTGGATTTTGGAGTAGATTTTGTATATACAAAAGAAGAAAATTTGAAAAGGCTAGTTCATGCAAGTATGTTATGTAATGATACCAAAATAGGTCCAAATAATGAATTAACAGGAGACCCAACAGAAACAGCATTAATTGATATGGGATTTAATTTAGACTTTAACCCTGCATTATATGGAGAACTACCAAGAGTAGAAGAGATACCATTTGATTCAGATAGAAAATTGATGACTACAGTTCATAAACAAGGTGATAAATTTATAGTATATACAAAAGGTGGGGTAGATGAATTACTTGCTAAATGTACTACTTACACAATAAATGGAGAAATAAAAACAGATTTAGAAGAATACAAAAAAGAAATTGCTAAAAACAATGAAGAAATGGCAAAAAATGCTTTAAGAGTTCTTGCTATGGGATATAAAGAATTAGACCATATGCCAACTAAGCTAGAAATGGCTAATATGGAAAGTGATTTAATATATATTGGTATGGTAGGAATGATAGACCCACCAAGAGAAGAAGCTCGTGTTGCAGTAGAAAAGTGTAAAACAGCTGGAATAAAAACTGTTATGATAACAGGAGATCATAAAATAACAGCTATTGCAATAGCAAAATCATTAGGAATATTAGAAAAAGAAGAAGAAGCACTAACAGGTGCAGAACTAGAAAAAATGACAGATGAAGAATTAACCAAAAATATTAGGAAATATTCAGTTTATGCAAGAGTATCACCTGAACATAAAGTTCGTATTGTTAAAGCATGGCAAGAAAATGGAGAAATAGTTGCAATGACAGGTGACCGGAGTAAATGATGCACCAGCACTTAAAAAAGCAGATATAGGTTGTGCAATGGGAATGGTAGGAACAGATGTTGCAAAAGAAGCAGCCGATGTAATATTAACAGATGACAATTTTGCAACAGTAGTATCAGCTGTTGAAGAAGGAAGACGTATTTATGATAATATATTAAAAGCAATACAATATTTATTATCAAGTAATGTTGGAGAAATTATAGTATTATTTGTTGCAATATTAGTTACACCATTACTTGCTAAGTGGTTTGGAATAACTAATATTAGTGCATTAGAGCCCTTACTTCCAATTCATATATTATGGATAAATTTAGTTACAGATGCACTTCCAGCACTTGCACTTGCATTTGACCCAAGTAATAAAGATATTATGAAGAGAGCTCCAATAGATTCTAAAAAAGGCATATTTACGAAAGGGATGGTAAGAAGGGTAATATATCAAGGCATTATGATAGGTTCACTTACTCTAATTGCATTTTTAGTAGGTCTTTCAACACCAGGTATTGAAGGTACACCTGAATATATAGAATATGTAAAAATAGAAATAGGTCAAACAATGGCATTTTCTGTTTTGGCATTATCGCAACTTGTACATGTATTTAATGTAAGAGATAATAAAAATTCAATATTTAGAACAAATCCATTTAATAATAAAACATTACTTGTAGCAATACTAGTATCAGCCTTATTAATGATTACAATATTAGTAGTTCCAGTGTTAAGACAAATATTTAGTATTTGGACATTGCCTATGGAAAACATATTAGAAGTAATATGCCTAGTATTTGCACCAATTGTTATTGTAGAAATATTTAAGCTGTTAAGAATTAATACAGCAAAAGATGAATAAGAGAACAAGAGTGGACTTTGCAAAAGTTTATGTTTATTGCAAAGTTCACGCTCGTTATTTGCCTGCGAAAAAATTCTTAAGAATTTTTTTCTGTAGAATGTTTGCTACTATTCACACTTACTTTTTAAAATCCAATTCATTTTGTTGGAGGTAGGACATTTTTATTTTTCTCTTAGGTTCGAAAAATAAAAAGTGCTACCTCCACGTGAAGCTACTTGATACTATAAATGTTCATTTTACCAATAAAAAATAAAAAAATAAAAAAATAAAAAAATACTACTAAAATTTAGAAATTTAGTGTATAATAACTCTATAAAATATAAAATTCGCTAAAAGGTGACAAATATGATATATGAATTAATTGAAGTAACACCAAAAATAAATAAGAAAAAAGTAATAATTGTTAGCATTATAGCTATATTAGTAGTAGCTATCTGTGTGATTGCAGGTATTGCATTTGCTAAGCGTACTAAAAAAAATATAGGAAATAATGTAGTAAGTGATAATAGTACTAACATTGTGGAAACAAATGATATAGTAAAAACAAAGCATATAGCATATGCTAATATGAATCCTGTTTATACTGATATTGGAAAAGAATTAATGAGTAATATATATCATTCACAAGAAAAAACAGTATATCTTACTTTTGATGATGGACCCTCAAAATCTGTAACACCACTTATCTTAGATTTATTAAAACAAGAAAATATAAAAGCAACATTTTTTGTTTTAGGTGCAAGAGCTAAAGCTAATCCTGAAGTATTAAAAAGAGAATACCTAGAAGGACATTATATAGCAAACCATGGGTATTCTCATGTATATGGAGAAATTTATTCTAGTCCTCAAGCAGTATTAGATGAATATAATAGAACTAGGGATGTAGTAAGAGAAATTTTAGGAACAGATTATGATGGACATTTATTTAGATTTCCTGGGGGTTCTACAGGTGGAAAATATAAAACTATAAAGGCAGAAGCAAAAACATTATTAAATGATAATAATGTGGCATATATAGATTGGAATTCATTAAGTAGTGATGCAGCAGGAGCAAAAACAAAAGAAGCTATTATACAAAACACAATTGATACAGTTGGAACTAAAAATTCAGTAGTAATTTTAATGCATGATGCAGGTGATAAAATATTAACATATGAGGCATTACCAGAAATTATTAAATATTTAAAAGAACAAGGATATAGCTTTAAGAATTTTTATAGTGTAATGAAGTAAAACTAATTTACAGTTTACCAAACATCAATAAACTAATTGTTATGTTCAGTGTTAAACTAGTATCTAAATAGCGACACGTGAATGTAGCACTTTTTGTTTTTCGAAGATTTACTCAAGGGAAAACAAAAACGTCCTACATTCAGCAAGATGGAGCGGATTTTATAATTATAGGCTGAACGGTAACAAATAATTAAAAAAATAGACAAATTAGTCTTGACAGATAAAGTTTTTAGAAATAAAATAAGTTAGTAAATAAAAATAAGGAGGTTTTTTTATGCCACTTGTAACAACTAAAGAGATGTTTGAAAAATCAATGAAAGAACATTATGCAATAGGTGCATTTAATGTTAACAATATGGAAATTATACAAGGAATTATAGATGCTGCAAAAGAAGAAAATTCTCCAGTAATTTTACAAGCATCATCAAGTGCTATAAAATATGCAAGAATAAATTACTTAATGAAAATGGTTGAAGCAGCGTGTGAAGAAGCACCAAATATTCCAGTTGCACTTCATTTAGACCATGGTCCAGACTTTGAAACTTGCAAAATGTGTATAGATGCAGGATTTACATCTGTTATGATTGATGGATCAAAATATGACTTTGAAGAAAATGTACAGGTAACAAAAAAAGTAGTAGATTATGCTCATGAACATGGAGTAGTTGTAGAAGCAGAACTTGGAAAACTTGCAGGAATTGAAGATGATGTAAATGTATCTAGTGATGATGCAATGTATACAGATCCTCTTCAAGCAAAAGAATTTGTTGAAAGAACAGGATGTGATTCTTTAGCGATTGCAATAGGAACAAGCCATGGAGCATATAAATTTAAAGGCGAAGCAAAACTAAGATTTGATATTTTAGCTAAAATAAAAGAGTTAATACCAAATACTCCAATAGTATTACATGGAGCATCAACTGTAATACCAGAACTAGTAGAAATGTGTAATAAATATGGAGCTGATATTCCAGGGGCAAAAGGCGTTCCAGATGAAATGTTACATGAAGCAAGTTTAAATGGGGTATCAAAAATAAATGTAGATACAGATTTAAGACTTGCACTTACAGCACAAATTAGAAAGGTATTTGTAGAAGAGCCAGCAACATTTGACCCAAGAAAATATTTAACACCAGCAAGGCAAGAAGTTAAAAATACTGTACAACACAAAATAAGAGATGTATTTGGTTCAAATAATAAAGCATAAATAATAGAAAATATTTATTTAAGTTTTTAGATAATAGGAAGTTAAAAAATTTCTTATTATATAAAATATATAATATTAAAAATAAAAAGGGAGGAAACAAAAAATGAAAAAAACAATGAAAATGCTTATGATAATTACTATGATGGTAATATTAGCAGTATCATTAACAGGATGTGGAAACACAAATGAAAAAGATAGTTTAGAAGGATTAGCAGTATATACTGTAGATGAAGATATGACAGGATATACAAAATGTACAGATGTAGAAGGAATTGAATTCTATTATCCATCAAACTATACAGTACAAAAATCAGGAGCAAACACAGCTTATATGGATCCAGAAATTGTAGGAGCAAATTTAAATGTTGTATCAGCTGATTTTCCAAGTGCTTATACATTTGAAAGTTATGTAGATGCTTCTATAGCAGGAATAAAAGCACAAATGAAAATTTCAGGAGATATAAATAAAGAATATATAAATCTAAATGGTAGAAAAGCTGTTAAATTAGATTATACAGCAACACAATCTGGATATACTATGAAATGTACACAAGTGTTAGTTGTTAAAGAGAAAAAAGCATATGCCCTAACTATAGTTTCATTAGAAAAAGATGCAGAAGCTTTAAAACCAAAATTAGATAAAATGGTAAAATCTTTTAAATAAAAATGATTTACATATATATACAAAAAAGATAGAGTTTACTCTATCTTTTTTGCTTGTTTAACGATTTCTATTTTTTAAATTAATAGCAATTTGCTTATTTGCATCTTTTTTTGCTAAATCTTCACGTTTATCATATAATTTTTTGCCCTTTCCAATACCTAACTCTATTTTTACAATACTTCCTTTAAAATATAAAGAAATAGGAACTAAAGTATAACCTTTTTCTTTAGTAAGACCAATTAATTTAGCAATTTCACGTTTTGTTAATAATAATTTTCTGCTTCTAAGAGGATCTTTATTAAATATATTTCCATGTTCATATGGACTAATATGCATACCTAAAACAAAAACTTCACCATTTTTTAAAATAGCATAGCTATCTTTTAAATTAACCTTTCCAGCGCGGATAGATTTAATTTCAGTTCCGTGTTAAAACAATACCAGCTTCATATGTATTTTGTATTATATAATTATGATATGCAGTAGGATTTTTTGCTACTAAACTAGACATAAAACATAATCTCCTTATCATTAATATATAAATGATTATAGCATTTATAATTAGATAAGTAAAGAATAAAAGATAAATATAAGTTCATACTAGAATGGTAATGTTAGAGTATATGATAATATATAATGAAAAAGTGCTGTAAGATATGCAATCCCACAGCACTTTTTCTTAAAGAGAATTAGCAAATCTAGTTGCTTTCTCTTTTAAATACTCTTTGTCTTCTTCGCTGAAATCCCAAAATTCACTGGGGAACACTGTTATAATTTTGGTTGAAGAAACAGTGATATGTCCTGCAACATCATCATCTTCATCAATGATATTAAGGATAAGTGCACCATTTGATAATTCATCATTGAACCTTATATCATAATTGGGTTCATATGAATTATTATTAGTGTCTGGCTGTGATAAACTGGAAGAAGACCAAGAGTTAGGAGTACTATCATAAGAACTCCCATAAGTGTTTGAATCATTTTTTTTAGAAAAAATACTCATCAATACACGCTTTCTGCCTATATAAGATAGGACTTGAAACATAATTATTAGTAGTTACTATAATATTATACAATAATTTACATAAAAAATCTATTAATTTCATAAAAATTAATAGATTTTTATAATTAATGATGATTACTATATTCGTTTTTATTTTGCATTGCATAATACCACACAAGACCTACTATAGCAATGGCTGCAATTGCTAAAACAAGCCAAGTCCAAGTATTAGCACTCATTCCTAAAAATGAACCAGTAGTAGTACTTTCGCCAGCTGTTCTTGCTGTAGTTCTTGTAGCATTATATGTTCTAGCATCATTATTATTAAAAGTATTTGTAAATCCTTCTGCACCATCTCTAACTGCATTTCCTATATCCTTAACACCAGTTCCAATTGCACCTGCTGCATCTTCTACTACATTTTCAGCACCACCAACTACATTTCTAACAGTATTACCAGCTTTAGTCATAGAATCTTTAGTTTCATTAGTAGCAAATACACTAGATGTGAAAAATACTAAAGCAATAATAGTAAGTAAGCTTATAATTTTCTTTAACATAGTTTGTACCTCCTATAAAATTTTGATTTTTAAATCGTTATTAGTATGAATTTTTTACGTAATTTAATACATAAAAAAATAGACTAAATTGTTATAAAATAACGATTTAGCCATAAATTAGCAAATTAAATTTATAAAAATTTATAATATTAATAATTACTTTATAAAATAGTTTTTGCAAAAAAAATTCTTTTACAATAATTAACAAGTAATTATTAATGCTTTAAGCGAATAAGTATTGCAATAGCAAGTAAAATAAGAAGTACACCTATAACAATTAAAATAATACATAAAATATTACTAAGTCCTAAATTTGCTTCAGGTAAATTTGATAAAGTTCCAGTAGTACTAGATTGATAATATGTTTGAGAATCTGGATTAATAGTATTTTGAATTGATGAATTAATTAAATTTTGATTAAGTTCATTATTGTTGCTAGAATTAGTAATAGTGGAACTATTAGTATTATTTGTAATGCTGTTATTTAGGTCATTTGTTAAATTCATATCAATACTAGTTGCTTGTATAAAATTAGGTAATATAACCATTAATATAATAACCATAATAAAAAATATTTTTAAAGATTTAGACATTTTTATTACCTCCAAATTTATTTTCTCATTTTATGAATATATCATACACAAAATAAAAAGTCTAGTAAATTCTTAATTTTATATTAAAAATATTTTCAATAATTTTAAAATTTGATATAATTCAAGGAAGTAAATTAGAGAGAAGGATTTAATAAAAATGAAAGGGAAGAAGAAATTATTTAGAAATTTTACAATTTTTGCGATACTTATAATACTGACTTTTTACATATTACTTAAAGACCAAAATACTACTGAAATATTTAATATAGTAGCTTCTGCGAAAATAGAATTTATATTTATAGCAATTGTATGTATGATACTTTATATAATGTGTGAAGCAATTAATATAGGAAGAACATTAAAAGCATTAAATGAAAAAAGTTCATTTTATAATAATGTTAAATATGCTTTAATAGGATTTTTCTTCAGTGCTATAACACCTGCTGCAAGTGGCGGTCAACCTATGCAAATATACTATATGCATAGAGACAATATATCTGTTGCAAATTCTACTTTGGCATTATTAATAAACTTAACAAGTATGCAAATTGTAACCATAGGATTTGCATTAGTTAGTGTATGTTTTAATTATCAACATTTGAATAAAGCATTAGTTATACTATTTATAGTAGGAATTGGATTAAATTTAACTGCACTTATATTACTATTAATAAGTATATTATCAAAAAGAATGTCAAATGGCTTAATACATATTTCAATAAAGGTAATGAAATTTTTTAAAATAAAAAAAATAGAAGAAAAACAAGAAAAACTTGAAAAAGAATTACAAAAATACCAAACAAGTAGCATATATATAAAGAATAATATATTTCTTATGTTAAAAGTATTATTAACAACATCTCTTCAATTTATCTTATACTATAGTATAACATACTGGACATATTGTTCACTTGGATTATCAGGACATAGTATATTGAAAATAATAGCGTTACAAGCATTAGTTTTTGCATCAGTTTCAGGAATACCATCACCAGGAGCAGTAGGGGTAAGTGAGGGTGCATTTATTCAAATATTTAGTGAGATATTTTCTAGTGGAATGATAAGTAGTGCAGTATTACTAAATAGAGGAATAAATTTTTACTTGTTTGTAATAATTAGTGCGGTAGTAGTAATGATAAGCCAGTTAAAAGAGAAAAAGCAAGAAAAGATAGAAAATAAACCTGACTAATTATTCAGAAGTATGTTGAAAAAAATTTTTATTTAATATATAATAGAAAAGTAAAATATTTAGGGGAAAAAAGATGATAAATATACTTTTATGTGGAAATATCAAAGTATTTGATGGAGCACTTACAGAACTTCTTTCAATTACAAATAGAACAAAAGAAACAATAAGATGTTATATATTCACAATGAATCTTTCAAGAATAAAGGAAGAGTACAAAAGCATTACAGATAGTCAAATTGAGTTCTTAAATAAAGTGGTAAAATCAAAGAAAAGTGATAATGAAGTTATAAAAATAGATGTAACAGAATTATATGAAACAGAATTTGGTAAATGTAAAAATGAAACAGCATATTGTACGCCATATACACTTTTAAGGCTGCTTGCAGATTTAGTAGAAGATATACCAGACAAAATTTTATATCTTGATATAGATATGATGGCAGCTAGTGATATATCAAAATTATATAGTATAGATGTTTCAAATTATGAATATGCTGTAGTTAAAGAAAAGTATGGCTCTGTATTCATTTGGCCAGATTATATAAATGCAGGAATGTTACTATTTAATATGAAAAAAGTAAAAGAAACTAAACTTTTAGAAAAAGCACGTAAATTGATTAGAACAAAAAAGATGCTATTTGCAGATCAAGATGCTATATATAGAGCAACAACAAGCAAACTAATCATTCCAAGAATATATAATGAACAATCTAAGTTTAATAGAAAAGATACAGTTATATGTCATTTTTGTAAGAGATTATTATTGTGGCCATATCCACGAACAGAAAACTATAAACAATGGAATGTAGAAGAAGTTCATAAAATATTAAAATGTCATACTTTTGACACAGATTTAGAAGAATATAAAAAATTAAAAGAAGTATACGAACAAGAAAAAAGGGGAGTAAAAACATATGAATAAAAGAAATAATGAAGTACCAATATTTTTTGCAATAGATGATGAATATATTCCATTTTTATCAGTAGCTATAAAATCATTAAAAGATAATTCATCAAAAGAAAATTATTATAATATACGAGTATTATATACAAATGTCACAGAAGAAAACCAAAAAACAATTTGTAATTATATGTGTGATAATGTAAATATAGAATTTGTTAATTTAACTGACTATATAAAAACTATAAAAGATAAACTATACACAAGAGATTATTTTTCTGCAACAACATATTTTAGATTATTTATACCAGATCTATATCCGGAATATGATAAGGCGTTATATTTAGATAGTGATATTGTTATCCTTTCAGATATAGCAGATTTATATAATATAGATTTAAAAGATAACTTAGTAGGTGCAGCACCAGATGATGTAATTCAAACAATAGAAGTATTTAAAAATTATTCTGAATTAGTAGTAGGTGTTGCAGATTACAAAAATTATTTTAATGCTGGGATATTACTAATGAATTTAGAAGCACTTAGAAAATTTGGGTTTCAAGAAAAATTTATATACTTACTAGGAACAGTAAAATTTTCAGTAGCACAAGATCAAGATTATTTAAATAGATTATGCAAAGGAAGAGTGACATTACTAGATAAAAATTGGAACAGAATGCCAGTAGGTGGCGATATTAAAGAAAGAGAAAAGTTACATTTAATTCATTATAATTTAGCATTCAAGCCTTGGCACTTTGAAAATATATTATATGAAGAATATTTTTGGGAATATGCTAAACAAACAGAGTTTTATAATAAAATACTTGATATTAAAACAAATTTTACTGATACAGATAGAGAAAAATATAATGAGGGAAATATAAAATTACAAAAACTTGCACAAAAAGAAAATGATTGTGTAGGAGACGATAGAAAATATAGGAGAGATTAATGAAACAAGAAAAGTTAATTGAAAAGTCCCAAGATAGATTAAAAATTTTTGGGAGAATAGATAAACTAGAAAGAGAAGGAAAATTTGATATAGATGTAGAAGATGACCCAGAAAATATTATATTAACACCTGATAATATCGATTATTTAAAAGAAAAAAGATATAGTAAATTAAAAAATAAAATTGCCAATATGATAGGCGAAAAATTTTTAGATGACCTTATAAAAGAAAGTAAACTTATAATAAAACAAGTAAATGGGATTGAAAACATAGAAAAAGTAAAAGATACAGGAGCAATGCTAACTTGTAATCATTTCAATCCATTTGACTCATTTTCAATAGAAGATGTATTTAGGAATACAAGTTTATCTAAAACTAAAAAATTATATAAAGTAATAAGAGAGGGAAATTATACAAATTTTCCTGGTTTATATGGATTTTTCTTTAGAAATTGTGATACGTTACCATTAAGTTCAAATAAGAAAACAATGGAAGAATTTATAAAAGCAGTTGACACAATACTTTCAAGAGGGGATTTTATATTAATTTATCCAGAACAAAGTATGTGGTGGAATTATAAAAAACCAAAGCCACTAAAACCAGGAGCATATAATTTAGCTGTTAGAAATAATGTACCTATTATTCCAATATTTATAACAATGGAAGATAGCGAAAAAATGGGGGAAGATGGTTTTCCGTTACAAGAATATACAATAAATATAGAAGCACCAATCTATCCAGATAAGAATAAATCTAAAAAAGAAAATAGGGAAGTAATGAAACAAAGAAATTATGAAATTTGGAAAAAAATATATGAGGAATTTTATGGGATTCCGCTAGAATATAATACAGAATCTAAAGAGGTAAGTGTGTAGAATTAAATTGGAGGATAATTTGGAAGCTAGAAAAACTATTTATTATAAAGATGAATTGAATGAAGAATTCTCTACTGCAAAGATAGTACCTAGAGTAATAGATGAAAACTATAAATATATACATAGAAATCCATTTTGGAATATGTGTTCTTATATTTTACAAAACATTATAAGTATGCCAATCAAGTTTTTATATGCTAAAATTAAATTTAAAATAAAATATGTTGGAAAAGAAAAGTTTAAAAAATATAAAAAAGAAGGATATTTTATATATGGTAATCATACTCAAGCCTTTGCAGATACATTTATACCAAGCCTTGCAAACTACCCCAAAAGAAACTATTTTATAGTAAATCCTGAAAATATATCTATGAAATTTTTAAAAACAATAGTAGAAATGTTAGGTGCAATACCAATACCTGGAGATAAAAAGGCAATGAAGAATTTTCTACAAGTAATAGAAAAAAGAATTAGGAAGCGGATATTCCATAACAATATACCCAGAAGCACATATTTGGCCATATTATACTAGTATAAGACCATTTAAAGATGTGTCATTTAAGTATCCAGTAGAGCTAGATGTTCCAGTATTTTCTTTAACTAATACATATGTAAAAGATGAAAAGAGAAAAGATAAAGTAAAAATAGTTAGTTACATAGATGGACCATTTTTTCAAAATAAAGATTTAACGAAAAAGGAACAGCAAAAAGAGTTACGAGATAGAGTGTATGAATGTATGGTTAAAAGAAGCAAAAATAGTAATATGGAATATATAAAGTATGTAAGAGAAGAATAATTTAATTAGTGTTAAAAAAGAGGTGACTAAAAAAAGAGTCACCTTTTGCTATGTAATAGAAATAAGTTGGCAAAAAAAGTAAAAGAAGTTTGCAAACATTTGTGCTATATGATATAATACTTATCAGAAAAAAGGGATATAGGAGAAGAAATAATATAAAATGAATAAGGAAGGGATTATATAGAATATGGAATTACTATATAAAAAAGCAGAAATAGAAGAAATAGAGGAATTGATTGATTTGAAAATAAAACAAGATTTATATAATTGCAATGTAGAAGGAAGAATATTAAAAAACGAAGATTTAGCAAGGAAAAATATAAAAGAAGTATTGTTACAAGAATTAAATAAAACGATTTATTTTTTTGTTGCAATAGATAAAGATACTAATAGAGCAGTGGCTTGTAACGGAGTAGTAATTCATCAAATGGTGCCTTCTACTTCATCCTTAAATGGCAAAAAAGCATATATAACAAGTGTTTATACAGCTGAAGAATATAGACATAAAGGAATTCAAAATATATTAATGCAAATGGTATTGGATTTACTTGAAGATTTTAAGTGTAAAAAAATAGAATTAGATGCAATTAATCCTTATGCAATAAAATTATATCAAAAATTTGGATTTAAAAAAGATGAAGGAAAATATATTTTAAATAATTAAAAAAGGGGAAAATTAAAGTGAATGAGCTTATTTACAAAGAAATTGAGCAAAAGGATAAAGAAAAAATATTAGACCTAATGGATAATGTAATAAACAATTTAGAAAGACCAGAATTCTATTTTATAGGTGATAAAGAAAAAGAATTACGAAGAATGTTTGATGTTGATTATGTTTATAATCTAGGAGCATATGATAACGAAAAATTAGTTGGAATGACGCAACTATATGTTAATCAAGAAGATTTAAAAGAATATATAAATACTTTAGGATTGAAAAGATACAAGGTATGTGAATTAGGAAGTGCATTAGTATTAAAGGAATGTAGAAATAGAGGAATTATGCAAAATTTAATAAAAATACAGCAAGATAAAGCAAAACATTTAAAATTCGATTACATGATATCAACTGTACATCCAGAAAATGTTCCAAGCAACACTGCATTTAAAAAAACTGGATTTTCTATTAAAAAGCAAATTATCATTAACAATAAATATTTAAGAAATCTATATGAAATAAAATTAATTTAATTAAAATATAAGAGAGTTTGTGACCGAATTCGTGTAATAGAAAAAGGAGGCAAATATGGAAGAAAAGGAAAATGAAATTATTTTATTTGAAAATCAGGGAGTAAAATTAGAGGTTAATTTAAAAGATGAAACAGTGTGGTTAAACAGGCAACAACTGGCAGAGTTATTTAATAGAGATGTAAAAACCATAGGAAAGCATATTAATAATGCTTTAAAAGAGGAATTGAAAGATATTCCAACTGTCGCAAATTTTGCGACAGTTCAAAAAGAAGGAAATAGAAATGTAAAAAGAGATATAGAATATTATAATTTAGATATGATATTGAGTATTGGCTATAGAGTAAAATCTAAAAATGGTGTAATTTTTAGGCAGTGGGCAAATAATGTTTTAAAAGATTATATGTTAAAAGGTTATGCAGTAAATCAAAAAAGATTAGAGTATTTAGAAAAAACAATACAATTATTTGATATTGCAAATAGAATAGATGAAAGATTAGAAAGAAATGATGCTAAAGAAATTTTAAAAGTAATTGGAAATTATTCAAAAGCATTAGATTTATTAGATGATTACGATCATAGAACATTAAAGAAAATAGATGGAAAGAAAGATGAAAGAAAAATTGCATATAAAGAATGTGTAGAGATAATAAATAAACTTAGATTTAATGAAGAAAGTACTTTATTTGCAGTAGAAAGAGATAAAGGCTTAGAATCAATTATAGGAAATATTTATCAAAGTTTTGATGGACAAGATATATACAAAAGTATAGAAGAAAAAGGAGCTAATTTTTTATACTTAATAGTTAAAAATCATGTATTTGCAGATGGAAATAAAAGAATTGCAGCAACTTTGTTTATATACTTTTTAAATTTTTATGGTATTTTATATAAAGATGGTAAACAAACTATTGATAATAACACATTAGCAGCGTTAACACTTCTAATTGCAGAATCTAATCCAAAGGAAAAAGAGATACTTATTGATTTAGTGATAAATTTTTTAAATGATGATTAGGATATTAAGTAATTAAAAATAAATGGAGGCAAAAAATGTTTAAATTACACTCAGAATATAAGCCAACAGGCGACCAACCAAAAGCAATAGAATATCTTAGCAACCGGAATAATGGAGGGTAAGAAATTCCAGACACTTCTAGGGGTTACGGGTTCAGGAAAAACTTTTACAATGGCAAATATTATACAAAAAGTACAAAAGCCAACCCTCGTACTCGCCCATAACAAGACACTCGCACGGTCAACTTTATAGTGAATTCAAAGAGTTCTTCCCAGAGAACAACGTTGAATACTTCGTTAGTTACTACGACTATTACCAACCAGAAGCCTATATAGCCTCATCAGATACATATATAGAAAAAGATTCTTCTATTAATGATGAAATAGACAAGCTAAGACACTCTGCAACAGCTAGTTTATTTGAAACAAAAGATGTTATAATAGTATCTTCTGTTTCTTGTATATATGGACTTGGTGACCCTATAGATTATGAAAATATGATAGTATCTTTACGTCCAGGTATGGTAAAATCACGAGATGAAATATTAAGAAAATTGGTAAATATGCAATACTCTAGAAATGAAATAGATTTTAAAAGAGGAACCTTTAGAGCTAAAGGAGATATAATTGAAATTTATCCATCAGATGAAAGTGAAAAAGCAATACGTATAGAAATGTGGGGAGATGAAGTTGAAAAAATAACAGAAATAAACCCAGTTACTGGTAAAAAAGTTGGAATAAGAAATCATGTTATGATATTTCCAAATTCTCACTATGTTACTTCAAAAGATAAAATGGAAAGAGCAATAAAAGATATAGAAATTGAACTTAAAGAAAGGATAGAATACTTTAAATCAAAAAACAAATTAATCGAAGCACAAAGAATTGAAGAAAGAACAAACTTTGATATTGAGATGATGAGAGAAACTGGTTTCTGTCAAGGAATAGAGAATTACTCAAGGCTTATTAGTGGAAGACCAGAAGGAAGTGCACCATTTACGTTATTTGACTATTTTCCAGATGATTTTTTATTACTAATAGACGAATCACATGCAACAATTCCACAAGTAAGAGGAATGTATAATGGGGATAGAGCAAGAAAAGAGTCTTTAGTAAATTACGGATTTAGGCTTCCTTCAGCGTTAGATAATAGACCATTAAAATTTAATGAATTTGAAGATAAAATTAATCAAGTAATATTTGTTAGTGCAACACCAGCAGATTATGAAGCCCAGAATTCTAAAGAAAATGTAGTAGAACAAATTATACGTCCAACTGGATTATTAGATCCTAATATTGAAGTAAGACCAGTAGAAAATCAAATAGACGATTTAATTACACAAATCAGGGAAAGAGTGGAGAAAAATGAAAGAGTGTTAGTTACTACATTAACAAAAAAGATGGCAGAAGATTTAACATCATATCTTGCAGGAATAGATATAAAAGTAAGATATATGCATTCAGAAATAAAGGCACTTGAAAGAATGGAAATAATAAGAAACTTAAGACTTCGGTGAATTTGATGTATTAGTTGGAATTAACCTTTTAAGAGAAGGATTAGATATTCCAGAAGTTTCACTTGTGGCAATACTAGATGCAGATAAAGAGGGATTCCTACGTTCAGAGCGTTCATTAATACAAACAATAGGGCGTGCTGCCAGAAATACACAAGGAAAAGTTATAATGTATGCAGATGAGTTAACTGAATCTATGGAAAAGGCTATAACTGAGACAAACAGAAGAAGAAAAATACAAAGTGAATATAATAAGAAAAATGGAATAGTGCCAGAAACCATTAAGAAATCTGTAAGAGATACAATTAAAGCAAGTATTGTTGAAGATATAGGTAATGAGTATGATATTAAAAAGGATGAAGATATAGGAGATATTATTAATAAATTAACAGATGAAATGTTAAAACACGCAAGCAATATGGAATTCGAACAAGCAGCTGAATTACGTGATAAAATAAAAGAATTAGAAAAATTAATGTAAAAGAATAATAAAGAAAGAGGTAATGCTCAAAAAACGAGCATTACCTTTTACAACTATAACCTGCCACAAGTTAACAGTTACTTAAATATTCAATTTTTTAGAAACGTTTGTTATATTGATATTGCGTCCATTATCAATATAGGTTCTTTCAATAGTAAATAGTAAATTAGAATGAATTGTTGCAAGTTCTTTAATCTCATTTTCAGGTATTCTAATAGTTACACTAAGCAACTGACCTGATGCTATATCAGATAAATAGCTTTCTATCTGATATTCTCTTTCTTCTACATCTTGCATAATATTATCTCCTAAATATAAAGGTGGCAGGTGTTAAGCCTTTATGGCTTGTATATACATTATACAACTTTATGTAAAATAATACAAGAAAATATTGTGAATTAATACTTTTATACATAGATTAAATTTTATATATAATTTATGTAATACAAAAAGGAGGTCAAAGAACAATCTCCTTTTGCTGTTTTTTACAGTTACATTAACTAAGGATTGTCAACAAGCTGATAAGTAGCTGTGTACAATTTGACTAGTGAAGATTTGGAATTTTGAGGTACCACAGATGATACTAACATTTTTTGGGGTGGAAGGTATGGTGCATAGTTCTGGGGTAAATTAGTAGCCAATTGCAATGCTAAATCGCAGATTGTAGCAATTTCTTCTTTGTTAAGCTGGTCTATAAGCTCGTTTAATGCAACTGTTAAAGTTTTAGATGTTTTCTCCATTGTTGATATTCTCCCTTTAAAAAACAATAAACATTAAGTTACATATTAATTTTAACACATTATGTTCGATTGTGCAAGAAAATATTAATGTATAAAGGATTACAAAGATGTTATATAAATTTATTTTGTAAATAAGAAAAGCATAGGTTATAAAATAAAAATATATTGTACTTTCAATAGATTTATGTTACAATAGCAATAATTGGAGCATAATTTGAATATGGAGGAGAAGTAACTTTGAAAGATAGACAAAGTCATATTAGAAACTTTTGTATAATTGCACATATAGATCATGGAAAATCAACTCTTGCAGATAGATTAATTGAAATGACAGGAGTACTTTCTAAACGTGAGATGGAGGAACAAGTTTTAGACAATATGGATTTAGAGCGTGAAAGAGGAATTACTATAAAATCGCAAGCTGTAAGAATGAAATATATTGCAAAAAATGGTGAAGAATATACATTTAATTTAATAGATACACCAGGACACGTAGACTTTAACTACGAGGTATCTAGAAGCCTTGCTGCTTGTGATGGAGCAATTTTAGTTGTAGATGCAAGCCAAGGAGTAGAAGCGCAAACTCTTGCAAACGTATATTTAGCATTAGATAATAACTTAGAAATATTACCAGTAATAAATAAAGTAGACTTACCAAATGCAAGACCAGATGAAGTGAAAAAAGAAATAGAAGATATTATTGGAATTCCCGCAATGGATGCTCCTTGTATATCTGCAAAATCAGGATTAAATGTAGATCAAGTTTTAGAAAGAATTGTAACAGACATTCCAGCACCTACTGGTGATGAAGAGGAAAAATTAAAATGTTTAATTTTTGATTCTTTTTATGATAATTATAAAGGTGCAATAGCATATGTAAGAGTTGTGGATGGTATAGTAAAAGTTGGTGACGAAATAAGATTAATGGCAGCTGGCAAGGTATTTACTATAACAGAAGTACGGAATTTTTGAACCAGGAACTTATAAACAAACCAATAAACTTCTTGCAGGAGAAGTAGGGTATATTGCAGCAAGTATTAAAAATTTATCTGATGTACACGTTGGTGATACAATTACATTAAATAATAATCCAGCAGCTGAAGCGCTAAAAGGATATAAGAAAGTAAATCCAATGGTATATTGTGGACTATACCCAGTAGATGGAAGCGATTATGAAAATTTAAAAGAAGCCTTAGAAAAATTAAAGCTAAATGATGCTAGCTTACAATACGAAACAGAAACCTCTACAGCTTTAGGCTTTGGTTTTAGATGTGGATTTTTAGGATTATTACATTTAGAAATAATAGAAGAAAGATTAGATAGAGAATTTGATTTAAGCCTTATTACTACATCACCATCAGTTATATATAAAATTCATAAAACTGATGGAACAGTTGAAGAACTATATAATCCAAGTGACTTACCATCGCCACAAGAAATATCATATATGGAAGAACCAATTGTAAAAGCAGAAATATTAACTCCAAAAGAATATGTAGGAAATATAATGGAAATATGCCAAAATAGACGTGGTACATATATAGATATGAAATATCTTGATGAGTCAAGAGTAATTCTTATTTATGAACTACCATTAAATGAGATTATATATGACTTTTTTGATAGCTTAAAATCAAAAACAAAAGGATATGCATCATTTGATTATGAATTTAAAGAATATAGAAGAGCAGAACTTGTAAAATTAGATATACGTGTAAACGGAGAAGGTGTTGATGCTTTAAGTTTTATAGTGCATAAAGATACAAGCTATCAAAGAGGAAAGAAAATGGTAGAAAAGCTAAAAACAGTAATACCAAGGCAATTATTTGCAATACCTATACAAGCAGTAATTGGAGGGCAAATTATAGCAAGGGAAACAATATCAGCATATAGGAAAGATGTACTTGCGAAATGTTATGGTGGAGATATAACAAGAAAGAAAAAATTATTAGAAAAGCAAAAAAGAGGAAAGAAAAAAATGCGCCAAATAGGAAATGTAGACATACCACAAGAGGCATTCTTGTCTGTTTTAAAATTAGATGAAGAGTAAAGGTTGAAAAATTTAATTCTTTTCTAACAAATTTGTGCATTGCGAAAGGATATGAAATATGACTAAATACATAAATAAAGAAGAAATAGATGATGATACTATCTTTGAAATTGCTAATGCTTTAAAAAAAGGGAAAATAGTGGTTTTTCCTACAGACACTGTTTATGGAATTGGGACTAATGCTTATGATAAAGAGGCTTGCGAAAGAATTTATGAAGTTAAAGGAAGACCTAAAAATAAGCCTTTAAGCATTCTAATTTCAGATATTTCAATGCTAAAAGAACTGGTAGAGAATGTAAGTGAGGTAGAACAAAAATTGATAGATGCTTTTTGGCCAGGATATTTAACAATAAAATTCAAAAAAAGAGAAAGTATATTACCTAGTGTTGTATCATCTGGTGATGAATATGTTAGAATTAGACTTATAAAGGAAGGACTTATTTATAAACTTATTAAAACATCAGGTGTTCCTATTGTGGCTCCTAGTGCTAATCTTTCTGGTAGTCTTACAGGAACAAAAATAGAAAATATTGTTAAAGAACTAGGTGGTAAAGTAGACTATATTTTAGATTGTGGTGATATAGAAAGTGATACTGTATCTACAATTGTTCAAGTAGAAAATGGACAAGTTCTTATTATAAGAGAAGGAAAAATAAAAAAAGAAGAATTAGAAAAAGTGGTAAGGATAAAGAATGTATAATAGCTAAGGAAGTGAGAATAGTGGCAGAAAATATAAACAATATCAACTGGTATCCAGGGCATATGGCAAAAACAAAAAGACAGATAATAGAAGATTTGAAATTAATTGATGTAGTAATAGAATTATTAGATGCAAGAATTCCAATGTCAAGCCAAAATCCAGATTTACAGCAAATTGCTAAAGATAAAAAGAAAATTATTGTGTTAAATAAATGTGATTTAGCAGATGAACTACAGAATAAGAAATGGGCTACTTACTTTGAAAAAAATGGAATAAAAGCAATACTAACAGACGCAAACTCTGGATTTGGAATAAATGAAGTTACAAGGCAAATTGAAAATATAATGAAAGACGAGATTAGTAAGAATGCAGAAAAAGGAAGAGTAGGAAAGTCTATTAGAGTTATGATTTTAGGAATACCAAATGTAGGAAAATCATCATTTATTAATAGAATATCTAAAAAAACTTCAGCTGGAGTTGGAAATAAGCCAGGTTTTACAAAACAAAAACAATGGATTCGTTTATCTAATAATATAGAATTATTAGATACTCCAGGTGTATTATGGCCAAAATTTGAAAATGAAAAAGTAGCACTAAATTTATCCTTTGTAGGAACAATAAAAGATGATATTTTAGAAAAAACAGAGATTGCATTTTATCTATTAAAGTTTTTATTAGAAAATTATAAAGAAAATGTAACTGAAAGATACAAAATATCAAATGAAGAATTTGAAAATATAGTAGAGAATAATCAAAATCCAAATGAACAAATTATGGATATTTTTAACCTAATAGGTAAAAGACGAGGAGCAATTGTTTCAGGTGGAAATGTGGATGAAGAAAAAGTTGCAAATGTAGTATTAGATGATTTTAGAACAGGAAAATTAGGCAAAATTTCATTAGAAAAGGTTACTGTTACGACACAAAATTTAAATAGATAGTTAAGTAGCGACACATGAACGAGAGTACTTTTTGTTTTTCGAACTATGAGAGAAAAACAAAAACGTCATACATTCAGTAAGACTATAGCGTATTTAAGGAGAAGTGAAACAATTGAATAATATAATAGAAGATTTATTAAAAAAAGATAAGAGCGAAATAAATTTAATGTCTCCACTTGTATGGGCATATGTTGGAGATGCAGTATATGAATTATATATAAGAGCATATCTAGTAAATACAACAAAATTAAATTCACATAAACTACATATAGAAGCGATAAGATATGTTAAAGCAGGGGCACAAGCAAAGATTTTAGAAGAACTTATGGAAGAACTAACAAACGAAGAAAAAGAAATAGTAAGAAGAGCTAGAAATGCTGAGAATCATCACTTACCAAAAAATGCAGATGTAAGAGAATATATGTATTCTACGGCTTTTGAAGGATTGATTGGGTATTTATATTTAACGAAACAAGAAGAGAGATTAGAGAAAATTTTAGAAAAGTGTATAAATCTTAAAAAATAATTGACGAATACGCTAAAAATATGTTATAAATATGTGGTGGGATTTAATTTATAAAATGAAAAATTAATAAGTAAGATCATACAATAATAAGGCCCGTTGGTCAAGCGGTTAAGACGCAGCCCTCTCAAGGCTGAATCATGGGTTCGATTCCCGTACGGGTCACCAAATGTGCGATGTTTGCACATCGCAATAAATAGTTAATAGTGAATAATGAAGAATGAATAATCTTTAATTTAAAGAGAAGCACATTTGGAATTATTCACTATTAACTATTTATTTTTTATTATTCATTAAGTTTTAAAAAAATTTTTTCATTATTTATTCAAAATCAAAAAAATTAAAAATCGACAAATTTTTCTAGTTATTTTTCCAAAAAATTTTCGCATACTAGCAATATAAAACAAAAAAGGAGGTAAGTTTTTTTATGAAAAAAGTAATTAGTTTTATTGCAATTTTTGCATTAATTTTTACATTTTTTTTAACAGGAACAACATTTGCAGCATCACTTGATACATTAAATGTAGAGACAAGCAAAACAACTGTAAGACCAGGAGAAGAAGTTAATTTAACAATAAATTTTGGACAAAATTTGGGAGCATATACATTTGATATAGCTTATGATAATAATATTTTTGATTATGTAACAGCAGATGGTGGAACAGCAAATAATACAGGAGATAAAGTTAGAGTAACATTTTATGATACAACAGGTGGAACAAATCCAAGGCAAAACATGAGTATAGTATTTAAAGCAAAAGAAGGAATAACTACATCAAATCCAACTGAACTTACAGTAACAGGAGAAGGTTTAGCAAATGCAGACGCTTCAGTTAATTATGATGATATAACAACACCAATAGTTAAAAATATAACAGTAGAACCAGAATATAAAGACTATGTTATAAATTTAGAATACACAGGAGATATTATATTTGGAGAAGAAAAAGATATGAAACTTTCATATTCTTCTAGTATGGGACGTTATTATGAGCATGCAAGACTTATTGCAACAGCGACTACTCCACAAGGAGCAAATGTGAAATTATTAGCAACTGATGGTGTTTCAAGAGCTGAACAAGATATTATACAAAGTGGGTGGGGAGATCCCCAAGGTTATAAAATTGGTGGAAAAGATGTTTTACAAGTTTTAAACACAAGAGCATTATTTACAGAAGCTGGAGATTATACTATAACTTTAAAACTTATAGATAGAGATAATGCAGATTCTGTTATAGCCCAAAAGGAATTCTCTTTTACAGCAAAAGAGAGTGAACAAGAAATAACACCGCCAGCAGAAGAAGAACCACCAAAAGCTCCAGAAACTAATAATGGAGCGACAACAGAAAATGAAGAAACTACAAACAATGTACAAAAACCTACTACATTACCAAAGACAGGAGAAAACATATATATTCCAATGGCAGTTTTATTAGTAATTTCTATAGGTGTTGTAGTTTACTATAATGAGAAAAAGAGTAAATAATAAGAAATTATATATTACAAGGGGGCATGATATGCAACCCACGAAATATAAATAAAATTAAGGGTGTTGTATATTATGCAACTCCCTATAATACATAGGAGAAAAGTTATGAAAAGAAAAAAAATTATAAAATATATTATAAATACTATTTTGTTATGTACAATATTTGCTACATTAATCAGTATATTGATAACAAAAATTGGAGATAATGAAATTAAACAAGAAGAATATGCTGGAAAAAAATTAACTGATAATATTAATAAACAGGATGTTTTAATAGTAGACAAAACAGTAAAGAATTATCCTAAAGAAGAGGTTTTAGACACCTATAAAGGCTATAAAGTTTGTGCAAAATTAGAAATACCAAGTATTCCATTAAAAGCTAATATATTAAGCAATTATTCTAAAAAAGCATTAAAAATATCTTGTACTAAATTTTGGGGAGTAAATCCAAATGAAAATGGTAATTTTTGTATAGCAGGACATAATACAAAAAGTATGTTTTCTGGTATAAAAAAGTTAGAATTAGGAGATACATTTTTTATAACAGATAGTAAAATAGGAAAAGTAGAATATGAAATTTTTAATATAGATAAAGTAGCACCTAATAATGTTGATTGTTTGGATCCTATTACTAAAGATGAAAAAGAAGTTACTCTAATTACTTGTACAAATGATTCAAATAAAAGAGTTATTATTAAAGCTAGGGAAAAGATATAAATATATCAAATGAAAGGAAAATATGAATGAATTTAAAAAAAGTTAAATTTGCATTATATTCAATTGTAATTATTTTATTTAGTATTTTATTATTTCCAAATAAAGTAGAAGCGTCTATTAAAAAAGAAGGAATAGAAAACTTTCCTTCTAATTATCAACCATATTTAAGAGAACTTTTAAAGAAACATCCAAACTGGAAATTTACAGCCTTATATACTAATCTAGATTGGAATTATGTTATAAATTGTGAAAATCAATTTGGAAAAAATTTAGTGCCTAAAAATTATAGTGATGCTTGGAAAAATACTACACCAGGGCAATATAATGTAGAAGTAGATAAGGGATGGGTAGATTCTTCAAAAAATGCAGTAGAATATTGTATGAATCCTATAAATTTCTTAAATGAAGTTCGTATTTTTCAATTTGAAACATTATCGTATGATGAAAATACCAATAATTTAAATAGTGTAGAAAAAATCTTATATGGCACTGAATTTTATCAAAATAAAGTTTCGTATTTAGATAGTAATGGAAATATGTTTAATATGAACGAAACATATGCAGATTTAATTTTAAAAGGTGGAAGGACTTCTAGGGTAAGTCCTTATCATTTAGCATCACGAATTAAGCAAGAGGTAGGACCTTTTTTATCCCACAGCTCAATAAGTGGAACAGTTGAGGGCTTTAAGGGATTATACAATTTTTATAATATTGGTGCAACAAGTTCGGCAGAACCAATGGGAGCAATTAAAAATGGTTTACAATATGCAAAAGATGGAAAAGGTGCAAGCCAAGCTACAAAAGATAAATATTTAATTCCATGGAATAATAAAGAAAAAGCAATAACAGGTGGAGGTATATTTATTGGTTCTAGTTATATAAATGTTGGGCAAAATACAATATACTTACAAAAATTTGATGTAAATGATGATAGAAATGGTAATTTATTTACACATCAGTATATGACAAATGTTTTAGCACCTTATAGTGAATCAAAATCTATTTATAATGGATATCAAAAATCTGGAATACTTGACAGCTCAATTTCATTTATAATTCCTGTTTATAATAATATGCCAGAACTTGCAAGAGACAATCCAAATATAAATCAAAATAATTTTGTAAACGATAATACTAAATTATATTGTAATGGTTCAAGTGTTAATATAAGAAGCGGTCCTAGTACTTCATATGAAATTTTAACAACCATTAACAAAGAAGATAAAATGACACGTATTTTAAAAGGTGTTAATTCAGGCGAAAGATGGGACAAAGTTAGGCTTGAAAATGGAATGATAGGATATATTTTTAGTACTTATGCAACAGAAATTCCTAATGCACAAATTGAAAAAATAGAGGTAAACTTAGAAAATAGTACTTTACAAAAAGGTGAAAGAAAAAAATTAAATGTTACTATTTACCCAGAAGAAGCAAAATCAAATAAAGTTATATATACATCTAGTAATCCTAATGTTTTAACTGTAGATGACAAAGGATATGTTACAGCTATTCGTTCTGGAAGCAGTACTATAACTGTAAAAGCACAAGAAAATGATGTACAAAGTAAAATAGATTTAAATGTTCATACTGCTGTAAGAGGGGTACAAGTAGACCAAAAAGAAATTTATATGCAAATTCAAGATACATTTAAAATTAATGCTTATGTAGAACCAGAAGATGCAAACAATAAAAATATAAAATACGAAACAAGCAATGAAAGTATTGCAAGTGTTGATGCACAAGGAAATATTACAGCTCATACAATAGGAAATGCAACAATTTATGCTATATCAGAAGAAAATCCTAAAGCAAAAAGTGAATGTAAAGTAACTGTAGTAAGAGAGATGGAAGATTCAGAAATCCATTTTGATAGTTCATTAAAAGTTGATAGTTTAGAAGTAAGTGGTATTGATTATAACGAAAATAAAGTTAGTGATATTAAAGGTAAAATTACAACAGATTTAGAAATAGAGATAGTAAATAATAAAAATGAAATATTAAAAGAAACAGACATAATAGGTACAGGAAGTAAAGTACGAATTAAGGAAAATGGTAATGTTTTAAGAGAATATTTAATATTAATTTATGGCGATGTAAATGGAGACGGAAAAATTAATAGTATAGATTTACTGGTATTACAAAGGCACATTTTAGAAATAGAGAAATTTGATGGAATTTATTTAAAAGCTGGTAATGTAAGGAAAATTGGTAAAAAACCAACATCTGTAGACTTACTATTAATACAAAGGCATATATTAGGATTACAAATTATTGAACAATAAAAGGAGACGATGATATTGAAAAAAGTAATAAATGTAATAGTTGCTGTATTGTTAATTTTTATTACAATAACTGCATCATACACAAGTATTGCTACTACAACAGCTACTGTAAATTTATCACAAAATAAAGATACAATAGAAATAGGAGAAGAAATAGAAATAATTATTAATATTACAGGGCAAAAGACAGCTTCATATTTAGCAAACCTATATTATGACGACACAAAACTTGAATTTGTTTCAGGACCTGAAAATATAAATGTTGATAAAAATAATATTAAAATTTTATGGTATGATGAACAAGGAGGAAATGGAGCAAAGCTTGGTGAGCTTGCAAAAGTAGTATTTAAAGTAAAAGACAATGGAATAGCTAATCTTGTTATAAATGGAGAATTTTATACAGATAAAGCACAGTTAATACAAACTAAATTTGAAAATTTACAGCTACAAATTGGAGGAGAAGAAACAGCTTTAGAAATACAAGCAAAAGAAGAAAAAAGTGATAATAATGAGGCAAATAATGCAAACTTAGAACAATTTAGAGTAGATATAGAAGGAATAACGCCAGAGTTTAAAAGTGATATATATGAGTATGATCTAACAGTATCTAATGAGATTAATAATATTGAGGTACTAGCCATACCTAAAAATCCAAATGCACAAATTGAAGTAACAGGAAATACACGGCTTAAAACAAGGGCTAAATTTAATAAAAATTAAAGTGATTTCACAAGATAAATCAGTAGAAAACGAGTATCAAATAAAAGTAACTAAAACAGATAATATAGCATCAGCAAATAGTAATCTTGAAATATTAGCAATAGAAAATTATTTGTTAAATCCGCCTTTTGACAATAGCATTACACAATATAAATTAGAAGTTTCAAATGATGCAATAAATTTAAACGTTTTTGCAGTTCCAGAAAGTGAACAAGGAAAAGTAACTATTTCTGGAAATGAAAACTTAAAAGAAGGAAATAATAATATAACAGTTACAGTAACAGCACCTAATGGAATAACAAAAAGAGAATATAAAATAATAGCATATAAAAGAAGTGTAAATGAAGAGGAAAATTATAATAAAGAACAAGAAGAACAAAAGGAAAACTTAGAAGAAGCATATGAACTAGAAAAAACTTCAGTAAACAGTGAAGAACCACCAGTAGTAATGGCAAATGAAAATAGTAAATATATTATAATAGGAGTAATAAGCATTAGTGTTATAGCGATTATTATAATAGGAGTAATTATATATAAGAAATATAGAAGAAAGAAATTTTAATAAATGTAGGGGTTATGGTGGTCATCATCGACTAGAATAAAAAAATTAATCTAATGCAAATCTTGTAGGGGCGAGCAGTGCTCGTCCGCAACATCGAAGAAAATACCCTAATCAAATTACATAATTTCTATTGTGTAATAATGTCAAACGTGATATAATACTTTACATAAGCTGATTTTGAAAAAACTCTCTCGTAAATCAAAGTTTAGCTTAAAAAATAAAAGGAGGTCAGCAAGAAGAAAAACTGAATATTAATACGAGAGAGTGGTTTTAAAACTAACTAAGAGGAAGACTGGTGTCGTTTATTTGTGATACTAGTCTTTTCTTGTTGTATATAATATAAAAATTTCCTAAAACTAACAATTTGCATAACTGTTATTGTGAAATAATAGAAATTATGATATAATACTCTACATAAGCTGATTTTGAAAAAACTCTCTCGTAAATCAAAGTTTAGCTTAAAAAATAAAAGGAGGTCATTTATATGACTAAAAAAGAATTCCTTGATGTTTTAATTCTTGAGCTTAGGCGGCTTCACGAGGTAGAACACTTAAGAGATCTCGTGAAAAATGGCAGGTATGATGAAGCACAGGCAGTGCTGGAGGAAGTTGAGTACTTGTCACTTGGGAAGTATTGCGATGCTGCCCGTCGAGATAAAGATCTGAGGTTAAAAGTAACAGACATACCCCAGAAATATCTTGTAACATTTACACTTTATCTTTATGGTAATCAAATCTACAATGAGACAAATGTTATGAAAGACTGGGAAGAGTTACAGGAGGCAGTTGCCGAGCAGGGAGAAGATGGGGCTATAATTGCTGAAAAGATGTATGACTACTATCTGACCAACTTTGATACAATTGCTGAACTCATGGAGCATAAAGAGGAAGATGCTGTAGACTGATTATAGCAAAAGAAAAACTGAATATTAAAGACGAGAGAGTGGTTTTAAAACTAACTAAGAGGAAGACTGGTGTCGTTTATTTGTGATACTAGTCTTTTCTTTGTATAAAAACAAAAAAATATTTTCAAATTACTAAAAATAGTATATAATACTAGTATAAAAATTTTAGGAGGTATATTATGAAAAATATAGATTTAAAAATAGAAGGAATGCACTGTGAAGGATGTGCTAAAAGATTAGAAAAAGTACTTAATAACGTAGAAAGAGTAGAAACTGCAAAAGTTACATTTGAAGAAAAATGTGCAAGTGTAGAATATAAAGAAGAAAATGTGAATATAGAAGAAATAAAAGAAGTTATTGTAGATGCAGGATTTGAGGTTATAGAGTAAATGAAAAAAGTATTATTAAAAATTGATGGAATGACTTGTAGTGCGTGTTCTACAGGTTTAGAAAAGTATTTAAATAAACAAGAGGGAATAAAGAGTGCAACAGTTAATTTAATAATGAATAATGCAAGTATAGAGTATGATGAAAAAATACTAGATATTCCTAGCCTAGAAAAGTTTATTGAAAAAGCTGGTTTTGAAAGCTTAGGAATAGATAATTTTGAAAAAGAAGAAAAAAAGAAAAGTAATGAAAAATATAAATTACTTGGAATTACTATAATATCTTTATTAATTTTATATGTATCAATGGCACATATGGTAAGCTTACCAGAAATACCATATGTAAGTATGATGAACAATTCATTAAACTATGCCTTAGTGCTTCTTTTCTTAACTACTATAGTTTTATTCATAGGAAGAGACATAATAAAAAATGGATATAAAAATTTAATACATAGAACTCCTAATATGGATACATTAGTTGCAATTGGGGTATTAAGTAGCTATATATATAGTTTATTTGGAACGTTTATGATATTAAAAAAAGACCTAGCATATGTTCATAATTTATATTATGAATCAGCTGCTATTGTTATTTTCTTTATAAAAATAGGAAAATATATAGAAAATAAAAATAAAGATAAAACCAAAGAAGCATTACAAGAATTAATGACAATTACACCAAATCAAGCTGTAATTATAAGAAATGGAGAAGAAATAACAGTAACTATTGATGAAATAAAAAAAGGAGATATTGTACTTGCAAAACCAGGAGAAAAAATTGCAGTAGATGGAATAGTAGTAGAAGGAACAACACATATAAATGAAGCCTTTATAACTGGGGAAAGTGTTCCTGTAAAAAAAGAAAAAGGGCAAAAAGTAATTGCAGGAAGTATTAATTATGAAGGAACAATAAAATATGAAGCAGAAAAAATAGGAAAAGAATCAACTGTATCTGAAATAGTTAGATTAGTAGTAGAAGCAACAAATACAAAATCACATATAGCTAAAATTGCAGATAAAATTAGCGGATATTTTGTGCCTACAATTATAGTACTAAGCATAATAAGTTTTATTATATGGCTAATAATTACAAAAAACATAGCCTTTGCAATAAATATATTTGTAACAATATTGGTAGTAGCTTGCCCTTGCAGTTTAGGACTTGCAACTCCACTTGCAATTGTAATAGCATCAGGTAATGCAAGTAAGAAAGGTATACTTGTAAAGACAAGTGAAGCCTTAGAAAATGCACACAAAGTAAGAACGATTTGTTTTGATAAAACAGGAACTTTAACAAAAGGAAAGTTAACAATTTCTAAAATTTATAACTATAGTAATTTGGAAGAAAAAGAAATAGTAAAAATCGTTGCAAGTATAGAGAAAAAATCAGAACATCCAATTGCAAGAGCTATTGTAGCAGAGGCTGAGGAAAATAAAATAGATTTAGAAGAAGTAGAAAGATTTGAAGCAATACCAGGATATGGAGTAAAGGCTAAGCATGGAAAAGATGAATATTTTATTGGAAACAGAAAATTAATGGAAGAACACAATATAGAAATTAAAAATAATGAACATGAAATGAAACTTTCAAACGAAGGAAATAGTATACTATTTGTAGCTGAAAATAAAAAACTACTTTGCATAATTGGTGTAAAAGATGTTTTAAAGGATAATATAGAAATTGTAATAAAAGAGTTAAAACAAAAAGATATAGAAATTGTAATGCTTACAGGAGATAACGAAAAAACAGCACAATTTATTGCATCAAAAATAGGAATAGATAAAGTTATAGCGAATGTTTTACCAAAACAAAAAGCAGAAGAAATTTCTAAATTAAAAGAACAAGGAATTGTTATGATGTGTGGAGATGGAATAAATGATAGTGTAAGCTTAGTAACTGCAGATATTGGAATTTCCATTTCAAGTGGAACTGATATTGCAATGGATAGTAGTAATGTTGTGCTTATGAGTGATAATTTAGAGAAAATAAATGATTTAATAACTTTAAGTAAAAAGACTATAAGAAATATAAAACAAAACTTATTTTGGGCATTTTTCTATAATATTTGTATGATACCAGTAGCAGCAGGAGTGTTAGAATCATTTGGAATAACAATGAATCCAATGTTTGCAGCATTAGCTATGACAATAAGTAGTATAACAGTAGTATTAAATGCACTAAGATTAAAACGATGAATTAAAGTATATTACGTTAATGGTTAGTCTGTAATAATAAAATCCGCTCCATCTTGCTAAATGTAGGGCATTTTCTTTTTTTTCGTATACTCAAAAAAAGAAAAGCACTACATTCACGTGTCGCTACTTGGCTACTAGTTAAAGATTAAACCTTAACAAATAACAAAAAAGGAGAAATAAATGTCAAATCAATTTTCAAGAACAGAACTATTAATAGGTAGTAGTGGTATAGAAAAATTAAATAATGCAAAGGTCGCAGTATTTGGAATAGGTGGAGTAGGCTCATTTGTAGTAGAAGGATTAGTAAGAGCAGGTGTACGGAAATTTTATATTAGTGGATCACGATAAAATTAGTTTAACTAATATAAATAGGCAAATACATGCAAACCATAACACCATAGGTAAGTATAAAGTAGATGAAATGAAGAAAAGAATTCTAGAAATAAATCCAAATGCAAAAGTGGAAACCTTTAAAGAATTTTATTTACCAGATTGTAAAGAAAGAATATTAGATAATACTATATCATATGTAGTAGATAGCATAGATACAGTTACTGCAAAAATTGAATTAGTAGTGAATTGCGAAAAATTAAATATACCTATTATATCGGCAATGGGAACAGGAAACAAACTAGATCCAACTAAATTTGAAATTGTTGATATATATAAAACTAAAGTATGTCCCTTAGCAAAAGTTATGAGAAAAGAATTACGAAAAAGAGGAATAAATAGCTTAAAAGTTCTTTATTCACAAGAGAAACCTTTAAAACAAGACATAGAGTTAGAAGAGGATAGTGGAGAAGAAAATTATGAAGATGGCGACAATAGTAATTCTAAAAAACAAGTACCAGGCAGTATATCATTTGTTCCATCAGTAGCAGGACTTATAATAGCAGGAGAGATAGTAAAAGATATTATAAAAATAAAGGAGTAAATACAAATGAAAGACGAAAGAGAAATACGAAAAATAAGAAGGAATAATGCTAAACTTTATCCAATATATAAAATGTTTTCGTGGGATTTGTTATTTTTCTATTCAATAGAGTTTTTATTTTACACAATTACTAAAAAAGTAACTGCCTCAGAAGTCTTAATAATAAATGGATTTTACTTATTATTTAGAACTTTAATGCAAATACCAGCAGTTACAATTACAGATTTTCTAGGAAAAAGAAAAAGTATAATATTAGGAAATATATTACTTATTATATTTGCATTAGCTCTTATATTTATACCTGGTGTAATTGGTGTTATAATAGCAGATTTGGCATTTGCTTTAGGATATGATATAAAAACAATAGCAGAAGCTAATATTTTGTATGATTCAGTTTCAACAAAAGGTGGAGAAGGATTATATTCTAAAATAGATGCAAAGGGAGGAAGCTGTTACTATATATTAGATGGTATAGCATCATTAACAGCTGGATATTTATTTGTGTTTAATAATTATCTTCCAATAATAGTATGTTTAGTATTCATTATAATTTCAACTATTTTATCATTTGGATTTAAAGATATATATCCAGTAAAAAGAAATAAAAATGAAAAAATAAATATATTTGGAGCTTTAAAGGGTTATAAAGAGGATTTAAAAATTTCCTTTAAATTTATTGTAAAATCTAAAAGAATGAAAGCATTTATATTATTTCAAATTGTATTTTATAGTTTAATAGAGATTATAGATACCTATAATAGTGATTTACTTGTTAATATAGGAATACCAGAAGAACAATTTTCAATGATATTTGCAATTCTTACTTTTATTAGTGGTGTTTCATTATCACTAAAAAGACCAATTGAAAAGAAATTTAAAAATAGAACATTATCATTTTTATCTTTAACATATATAGGAGTATGTATAATAATTGGAGTAATTGCAAGTTATTATAAGGGTACAATTATAATACCAATTGTATTAATAATGTTTGCAATACAAAAAATGAGTATATCAATATGGTATATATTAGAAACTAAATATTTAAGAAATTTTACAAATGAAGATGCTAGAAACAAAATAACATGTGCATATGAACTTATTGGAGGAATAGTTGCAAGTACTTTTTCAGTTTTAGGAGGATTACTTTTAGAAGTATTTACAGTTGAAAATGCGTTTTTAGTTGTTGGTTTACTATCACTTGCTTGCATGGTTGTTGTTTTAGATTATATGAGGAAAAGATTTGGTTTAAGACCAGAAGAATACAAAAAAGAAGACATAGAATTTACGAAATAAGATTATGGATATAAAGTGGGAAAAATATTGATGAAAGAGAAAAGTGTGATTTTTAATAAGCTAAGTGAATAAACTAGGATATAAGGAGGATGCATATGAAAGTATTGTTAGTAAATGGAGGACCACACGAAAAAGGATGTACATATACTGCATTAGAAGAGGTTTCAAAGACATTAAAGGAAGAGGGAATAGATACAGAGAGTTTTTGGATTGGAAATAAACCAGTGCGGAGGATGTATTGCTTGTAAAAAATGTAAAGAGCTTGGAAAATGTGTATTTAATGACGTTGTAAATGAATTTGTAGAAAAGGCTGAAAATGCAGACGGATTTATATTTGGTAGTCCAGTACATTATGCAGGAGCTTCGGGCAACATAACAGGATTTATGGATAGAGTATTTTATTCAAGCTCTCAGGCACGGAAAAAGTAAAGCCTTTTTATTTAAACCAGTAGCTACTGTTATATCTGCGAGAAGAGCAGGAACCACTGCAACGTATGATCAACTAAATAAGTATTTTGGAATTACACAAATGCCAATTATTTCGTCAAGATATTGGAATATGGTGCATGGTCAAACACCAGAGGAAGTAAGAAAAGATGAAGAAGGTATGCAAATTATGAGGATTCTTGGAAGAAATATGGCATATTTTCTAAAATGTATAGAAGCTGGAAAAGAAAATGGAGTTAGTATTCCAGTTCAAGAAAAAACTAACTTCACAAATTTTATTAGATAAGATGTATTATATTAGTATAAGTTAGTTATAGTTTAAGCTATATCTTAAAAATATCTTCTAGAGTGTGCAAGAAAGCCCCTTTGTTAAATGGGCTTTCTTGTAAATTCTTCGAAGAGCTTAAACATTAAATTAATCTACATAAAAATAGAGCAATTATATTGATAATTGTTCTATTTTGTGTTAAGATAGCAAACAGCACATTTGAAACTAAAGAAAGGAGCAAAAGATTTACAAAATGGAATTATCAGATCATTTTACATATAAAAAATTAATAAGATTTACAATACCAACAATTGTAATGATGATATTTACATCAATATATGGAATAGTAGATGGAATATTTGTATCAAACCAAGTAGGTGCAGACGCATTTGCATCAGTTAATTTAATTATGCCAGCATTAATGATTTTAGGAACAATAGGTTTTATGATTGGAACAGGAGGAAGTGCCTTAGTTTCAAAAACAATAGGAGAAGGAGATAAGAAAAAAGCAAATGAATATTTTTCAATGCTAGTATATTTGCTAGTTATAATAGGTCTTGTATTAACAATTATAGGAATAGTTATAATAAAACCAGCATCTCGCTTACTAGGAGCAGATGATAATATGCTTAAAGATTGTGTAACTTATGGAACCACTATAATTTTATTTTTAGTACCATTTGTATTACAAAATTGTTTTCAAAGTTTTATAATTGTGGCAGGAAAGCCTACATTTGGGCTATTTGTTTCAATTATTATGGGATTAACCAATATGTTTTTAGATTTTCTATTTATGTATGTATTTAAAATGGGAGTATTTGGTGCAGCACTTGCAACAGGAATAAGCCAATCTATAGGATGTATTGTGCCACTTGCCTATTTTATAAATAAAAATAATACTTCAATAAGATTAGTAAAAGCAAAATTTGATGGAAAAGCAATTTTACAGTCTTGTATAAATGGTTCATCTGAAATGTTAACAAATTTATCTATGTCACTTGTTAATATGTTATACAATATACAACTTATGAAATATATAGGTTCAAATGGTGTTGTGGCATATGGAATTATTATGTATGTGGGTTTTATATTTGTGGGAACATATCTAGGATATAGTGTAGGAACAGCACCAATTATAGGATACCACTATGGAGCCAAAAATACAAAGGAATTAAAAAGTTTATTAAAGAAAAGTTTAAGGTTAATATTAGTAACTTCAGTTGTTATGACGGGGCTTGCGGAAATATCGTCAAAGTTACTAGCTTCAATATTTGTAAGTTATGATGTAGAATTACTTGAAATGACGACTAGAGCAATTAGATTATTTTCGTTATCATATATTATTAGTGGATTTAATATATTTGCATCATCTTTCTTTACAGCATTAAATAATGGAGTAGTTTCAGGAGTAATATCTTTTTTAAGAACATTATTATTCCAAGTTGCAATGATACTACTACTACCATTAATAATAGGAATAGATGGATTATGGATTGCTGTAATTTTTGCTGAAATATTAGCATTAATAGTTAGTTTTGTATTTTTGAAAGTAAACAAAAATAAATATCAATATGCTTAAAATATTATAAAAATTTAAAAAGCTATTGACTTTGAGTTAAGCTTATGTGATATATAATTGGTATACAAAAATAAAGAAAGGATTGATAAAATGGAAAAAGCAAAAGTGTATTTTACAAGGGAAATAAACCCAGAAAAGGTAGTTAAAATGTATCAAGCATTAAATAAAGAATTGCCAGGAAAGGTTGCTATTAAAGTACATTCAGGAGAAGAAGGAAACCAAAATTATCTTCACCCAGAATTTATGAAGCAAATGGTAGAATATGTAAATGGAACAATAGTAGAATGTAATACAGCATATGAAGGAGAAAGAAATACTACTGATAAGCATCAAAAATTAATGGAAAAACACGGATGGAGTAAATACTTTGCAGTTGATATTTTGGATGCTGAAAGAGAGGACAAAGTATTAGAGATACCAAATGGTAAAGTAATTAAGAAAAACTATGTTGGACAAAACATAGATAATTATAACTCAATGCTTGTATTATCACACTTTAAAGGTCATCCAATGGGAGGATATGGTGGAGCATTAAAACAATTATCTATTGGTGTTGCATCATCACAAGGAAAATCTTGGATACATTCTGCTGGAAAAACAAAAGACCAAACAATATTATGGGATAATATTGCAAAACAAGATGAGTTTTTAGAAGCTATGGCAGATAGTGCATCTTCTGTTGTAAATTATTTTAAAGATAAAATCGCTTATATAAATATTATGTGTAATATGAGTGTTGATTGTGATTGTTGTTCAGTAGCAGAAGATCCTTGTATAAAAGATATAGGAATTTTAGCAAGTTTAGATCCTGTTGCAATAGACCAAGCTTGTATTGATTTAGTTAAAAATTCAGATGATGAAGGAAAAGCACATTTCTTAGAAAGAGTTGAATCAAGAAATGGAACACATACAATAGATGTAGCAGAAGAATTAGGTATTGGAACAAAACAATACGAACTTATAGAGTTATAAGGAGGATTAATTTATGAAAGAAAAAGTATTAGAAAAAAATAATCGTTTATCACAAATATTATCAACTACGAAAGCAAAATACATTATAGGAACAGTTTTACTATCAGGAATAGGAATTACACTTCCTAGAATATTTCATATACTAGCTGGAAATACAGCAGGGGCTACATTTTTACCAATGCACATTGCAGTACTAATTGCAGCATTAACATTTGGAATTACAAGTAGTGCTATTGTTGCAGGAAGTTCTGTAATATTTAGTTACTTATTAACAGGAATGCCTAGTCTTGCTAGATTACCATATATGTTAATAGAGTTACTAATTTATGCAGTGTTACTTAGTATATTTAACAAAAAATTCAATTCATATATATCATTAATTGCTACAATTGTATTGGGAAGAGTAGTTTATGCAGGAATATTAGCCTTTGCAATAAATGTAATTGGTTTACCTACTTATGGAATTTCTGTTATAGAAAGTATTAAAGTAGGATTACCAGGAATTATAATACAACTACTATGTGTTCCTATAATTGTAAAAATAATGAACGAAAGGTTACAATTAGAAAATGACTAATTTAGAAATTGTAAAAGAAAAATTATATGAAGATAATGCAAGTTTAGTAGTACTGTTTAAAGATGGAACTTGTAAAAAATATTATCATAGAAGAGTAGAGGATATTGTAGCTATATTAAAAGAAGATAAAGACGCATTAAAGGGTGCTACGATTGCTGATAAAGTAATAGGAAAAGTTGCAGGAAGTATCTTAACAGTGGCAGGGGTAAGTGAGATATATGCAGATGTAATAAGTGAATTTGCAATACCTATTTTAGAGGAACATAGTATTAAATACGAATATAAAAATAAGGTAGATTTTATTATAAATAATGATAAAACAGGAATGTGTCCAATGGAAAATAAATTTAAGGATGAAATAGATTTAAATAATATCTATAATTATTTTGTTAAGTAGAAAATTAAGCTTTTATTAGTTTTATATTGTGTAGAAGTTACTAGCTAATGATTTTTACTTTAATAGCAATGAAAAGTATCTTTCCAATCTACATTTTATAAGTCTTGGTGTTGCACCCTACGTTTTACACTTTTATATGTAGGGTGCGAAAAACTTGCACTCGCAATGAAACATTGCTCGTTTGGTCGCTTATGTGGCTTAAAAATGTAGATTTCCAAGATTACTTTTGTTGTTATTTAGAATGAAACCGTTATACAATAACACTCTATAAATCCTCAACTAAATCTTGCCAATATTTTTTTGGCATAAATTGCATTCTTAATTTAGAATTTTTTCTTTCTTTAATTCCAATCGATTTATAAAAAGTTTTCCATAAAGATTGATAATATAGTTCTTCTTCTGGTAAAGAGGTAATTTTTAGATTATCTGCTTCTATAATAATATAATCATTCTTGTTATATAATAGAGCAATATTTCTAATTTTATCGTGTATTATAAGGTTTTCGTTTGGAAGTCTTTTAATAAAATGATGTCCTAATAATTCTAATATGTTATTATCTGGATGAATTTTAGCATAAAACATACCATTAGATAGCTTCATAAATCTAACTAAACCACATAACCTATGAAATTCTCCAAAAACACGTTTACTGGTTTTTTCTAGTTTTAATACTGTATCGTTTGTTAATAAATGGTCTAATTTATTTCCAATTTGAAATCCTAAAAGAAGATATTGAACAATATAAATTTCTTTATTTATAACATTAGATAAAAACATATGATAAGCAGTATATAGTGCATGATAGGATATGTTTTTTATTACTCCATAAGAAAGTCTATTTGCTTTTTCATCATCAGTTTTTAGAAAGTGATATTTGCAAAATAAGTCTAGTTCAAAATTAGAAGTAACAATTCTATTAGGTATGGTTTTAGAAATATAACTATCAAAAACAATAGTAAGTAGGCCATTAAAAGAGCCATCATATATATAAGCAACATCTATAAATTTCCACTGATACATTTTATAACATCTCCTTTTGTAGGTTTAAGAGTATCAAATAAAGATAATTGTTTTGCTTCTTGAAAAACTGGTAAACTTCTTTTTTCTTGGTATAGTAAGTTTGTTTCAATAAAAGAAGAATTTAAATAATTTGCACCTTTAAAATATTTTCCACTACAAGTAATAAAATAAATGGCACGTTTTAAAACAATTCCAAGTCCTTTTAAGTTATCAAAATTTAAGTTAAAACTTCTTCTTGCACGAATAATACGTTTAGCACTTGTAACACCAATTCCAGGAACACGAAGTAAAGTATAAAAGTCAGCTGTGTTTACATCTACAGGGAAGCATTCTAAATGTCTTAAAGCCCATTCACATTTTGGATCTAACAAATTATTGAAATTAGGATGAGTTTCGTCTAAAAGTTCTTCTGCTTTAAAACCATAAAAACGAAGTAACCAGTCAGCTTGATAAAGCCTATTTTCACGAAGTAGAGGAGGAGTTTCTAGAGTTGGTAAGTTAGAATCTTGATTAACTGATACATAAGCAGAATAATAAACTCTTTTTAAAGAATACTTTTGGTAAAGGCCTTGTGACAAACGGAGTATCTTTAAATCAGTTTCAGGACTAGCACCAATCATAACTTGTGTTGTTTGTCCGTGCAGGAACAAAACGTTTTGCATAATGTGATTTTTCTTCTTTTGAAATTTGAATATTAGTAGAGATATGTCCCATAGGTGTAAAAATTCCATACTTTTCTTTTTGAGGAGCTAATAGTTTTAAACTATCATTAGAAGGGAGTTCTATATTAATGCTCATACGATCTACTAAGGTTCCTAATTTATCTATTAATTCTTTACTAGCTCCAGGAATAGCTTTTGTATGAATATATCCATTAAAATTGTATTCATTTCGTAAAATATAGACAGCTTTATATAATTGTTCCATTGTGTAATCTGGAGATTTTATAACAGCAGAACTTAAAAAAAGTCCTTCAATATAATTTCTTTTATAAAATTCAATTGTAAGGTCTGCCACTTCTCTTGGTGTAAAGGTTGCTCTTTTTACACTATTTGAAGAACGATTTATACAATATTTACAATCATAAATACAAGCATTTGTCATTAAAATTTTAAGTAATGAAATACATCTTCCATCACTAGCCCAGCTATGGCAGATACCAGCGACTTTTCCGTTGCCAATTCCATTTTTATTAATACGTTTACTACCACTAGAACTGCAAGAAACATCATATTTTGCAGAATCGGCTAATATATTTAATTTATCCATCATATCCATAAAAAAACCTCCATAAAGAAGAACAAGAACACCAAACAAATATTCTGCAAATAGTATACCATACAAACGTATGTTTATGCAAGAAAAAAATTTTTTTATGAAAATTGTGTTACTGTTTAGTCTAATATTATTGTAATTAGCATGAGTGTAGTAATATATTTATTTTGCCAAGTGTAGTATGTGGAGTCTAAAGAGGCGTTGGCTAATGTCGAAACTTTTCAAAATAAATATATTACTATCATGGGAGCGGATTGCAAACTATATAGGCTATGTCAGTATAGACTTAAACAATATTATGAAAATTAATGAACAGTAAAAAAGCCTAAAAGCATTGAACTACAATGCTATATATGAAAAAATAAAAATTATGAAATAAGTACTTGACAAAATTAGATTACAAGTGTAATCTAATAATAGAGATTACACTTGTAATCTCAAAAAGTAACTTGAGGTGGAATAAAATGTGTGGAATAGTAGGATTTTTAAATGAAGAAAAAAATAAGCCAATAATCATAAAAAAAATGACAGATAGAATAATTCATCGTGGACCAGACGAGGAAGGATATTATATAGATGAAAATATTGCACTAGGCCATAGAAGATTAGCTATTATAGATATAGATAATGGAAAACAACCGATGTTTAGCAAAGATAATAATTTAGTAGTAGTATTTAATGGGGAAATTTACAATTATCGTGAATTAAAAAAAGAGTTAGAAAAATTGGGGTATAAATTTAGAACTAATAGTGATACAGAAGTATTATTGTATGGCTATGAAGAGTGGAAAGAAGAATTACCTAAAAAGTTAAGAGGGATGTTTGCCTTTAGTATATGGGATAAAAAGAATAAAAATCTATTTTGTGCAAGAGACCCTTTTGGAATAAAACCATTTTATTATTACCAAAAGAATAAAACCTTTATGTTTGCAAGTGAGATAAAAGCATTTTTAGAACATCCAGACTTTGAAAAAATATTAAATAAGGATTTAATTGGTCCGTATTTATCTTTTAGCTTTACGCCTACTAATGAAACCTTATTTGAAGGCGTTTATGTATTAGAACCAGGGACAAGTTTAAATTTTAAAGATAATAAGGTAACACTTAAAAAATATTATGAGTTAGATTTTAAAGAGAAAAATGATGATTATAAATATGCTGTAAACCAAATAGAAGAAGTGATAAAGAATTCGGTAAAATATCATGTGATAAGTGATGTAGAAGTTGGTGCTTTTTTATCTAGTGGTGTTGATTCTTCTTATATTGTAAGTTTAGCAAGACCTAATAAAACCTATACAATAGGATATGATTTAAACAAATATAGTGAAATTGAATACGCAAAGGATTTAACTAAAGAGCTAAGTATCGAAAATATTAGTACAAAAATCACCAAAGAAGAGTATATGAAAACTGTACCTAAAATTTTATATTATATGGACGAGCCATCTTGTGACCCATCAGCAATATCTCTTTACTTTGTATCTAAAGAGGCGGTAAAAGATGTAAAGGTTGTTATGTCTGGAGAAGGTGCAGATGAATTTTTTGGAGGATATAACACATATCGTGAAGAAATGGATTTAAAATTATATAATAAGATACCTTTCAAGATTAGACATATACTAGCAAGTATTTTTGAAAAACTACCAGAATTTAGAGGAAGAAATCTAATTGTACGTAGAGGAAGGAGTTTAGAAGAAGAATATATTGGGGTAAATAAAATATATAGCGAGAAGGAGAGAAAAAAAGTTATTAATTGTAAAGATACTATAAAAAATCAAGATATAACAAAATCAATATTTAATAAGTTCAAAAATAAAAATAGTATAATTAAAATGCAAGCGATTGATATTAGATACTGGCTTACTAAAGATATTTTGCTAAAAGCAGATAAAATGACAATGGCAAATTCTATTGAGTCAAGAACTCCTTTTGTAGATAAAGAAGTTTTTAAAATAGCAAGTTCATTACCATTAGAATATAAAATATCAAAAACGAATACAAAAGTAGCTTTAAGAGAAGCGGCAAAGAAAAGTATTCCAAATGAAGCGTATAAAAAGAAAAAATTAGGATTTCCAGTTCCTCTTAGAGAATGGATGAGAGAAGACGATGTTTATAATGAAATAAAAAATACTATAAATCAAGAGTTTGTAAAAGAGTTTTTCAATCAAAAATACGTACTTAAATTATTAGAAGAACATAAGAAAAATAAAAAGGATAACTATAAAAAGGTATGGGCTGTATATTCTTTTATAAAGTGGTATGAAGTATTTTTCTTGAATAGAAACATAGAACTTAAAAAAAGATTAAAAAACAGAGCGTATACTTTAGGCAATTCTAGTAGAGTAATACTTAAAAAATGCTATTATAAATAGAAAAATATGCAATCCGCTCCTTCTTGCTGAATGTAGGACGTTTTTGTTTTTCTCTCAAGTTCGAAAAACAAAAAGTGCTACATTCACATGTCGCTATTTAAACGTAAATTTAAGAGATATAATTTAAATTATTTTATAATTAATCTTGACAAAGTATTATAAAATAATATAATCTAGATATAGATTACATACGTAATCTATGGAAAGGAGAATATATATGCCAAACAAATATGATATAACTGATGCAGAATTAGAAATTATGCAAGTGTTATGGGAGAAGAAACAATGTGACTTAAATACAATTATTGAAACAATAAATGGAAATAAAAATACAATAAAAACCTTACTTAGAAGACTAATGCTAAAAGGTTCTGTAGTATCAAAAAAAATAGGAATGAAAGATACAATATATATTCCAAAAGTAGATAAAAATAAATTTTTATCAAATCAAAATGAAAGTTTTTTAAAAAAATTATATAATGGGAAAACAGGAAATTTATTATTAAATTTTGTGGAAAATCAAAAAGTATCAAAAGAAGAATTGAAAAAACTAATTGATATATTAGAAAGTGAGGATTAAGGTTGAAAAATAATTACAATTTTGGCACCCGTCAACTTCATTTTAAATTTAATCAACGTACAATTAGTACGCCTCATAAATTTAAAACTCGTTTTCCTAGCCAAAATTTAATTCTTTTCCAACCGATGTATTTTGTGAAAGGAATGTGATTAATTATGGTAGAGATGTTAGTAAATATTAGTAATTTTCTATCACCAATTTTTTATAAAATATTGTATATGTCAATTGTGGGAACAGTATTAGGAATATTAATTGTAATTTTAACAAAATACTTTGATAACAAATTGTCTGCAAAACTTAAATACTTTATAATGTTAATTCCTATTTTATTTCTTATTATGCCAATCAGTAAAATAGAAGTTAATACAAATAATGATTTTCTAATAACATCTGTAATAGAAAAGGTAGAAACTAAACTAAGTAAAGTTCAAGACATAAATTACAGTAATACTAGTAAAATTCAGGAAGTTAAACCTACAATAAATAAGGAAAACAACAGTACAAGTACTAAACAAAATCAAGTCAACATAAATGTTAAAAGTAATAAGGCAAGTTTTGCATTTTATACAATATTGCCAATAGTATGGCTAGTGGGAGTTGGTATTAGTTTAATTATATTTGTAATAAGTAATATTCGTTTAAAATATAAAATTGTTAAA
Organism: uncultured Clostridia bacterium; assembly: GCA_948630815.1. Taxonomy (GTDB): domain Bacteria; phylum Bacillota; class Clostridia; order TANB77; family CAG-508; genus RGIG8482. The sequence goes on along the minus strand of CAPIEU010000006.1, from coordinate 24,260 downwards.
TCAAGTAAATTAGAAGATGTTAGAATGGATATGATACTTACGAAGTGTAAAGAAAAACTAAAAATTACTAAAAAGATAGGTATTAAAATACAAAATTTTAATGATTCACCTTGTATTTATGGAATAGTAAAACCACAAATATTATTAACAGAAGGATTTTGTAAAAAAGATGATGAAATTATAGAAAATGTATTTATGCATGAATTATCACATTACAAAAGAAAAGATATGATAACTAATCATATACTGTTAATAATGACATCATTACATTGGTTTAATCCATTTGTGTATGGATTTTTTAAAAAGATTAGACAAGAAATGGAACTTGCAACAGATGAAATCGCACTAAGCAAGATGAATAAAGAGCAAAAGAAACAATATGGTTTTACATTAATAAATTTATTACAAACCTATGAAACTAAAAGAATTGTACCAAAAATGTTATGTGTTACAGATGATAGTAAAAATATGGAACGAAGAATAAAAATGATAAAATCATCAGAAAAACTAAAGAAGTATAAATTATCAATTATATTATTTGTAGTAATGATTATATTATGTACAATAATTCCATTTGTAGTAAAACCAGTTAATGCCACTAAAGAATTAATTGCTGTAGAAGAAGAGAAACTATATAAAAAAGTAGAACAATATCTTATTAAATTAGAACAGCAAAATCATTATAAGGAAAGATTAGAAGTTAATGCTGATGGAGATAATTTTAAAACTTTTATTGATATGGCAAAATTGGGAATTAGCCAAAATGGAGAAGAAACTTATGTATATGTATGGGCATTAATTAAAAACTATTATGGTTATGAAGAAAGAATAAGTAGTGGAAGTTCAATGCCATATAAATTTACAATAAAGGATAATGAAATAGTAAAATATCAAATACCAGAAGATGGGGATAGGTATGCTAAATCGATTCAAGAGATATTTCCAAAAGATATTATAAATAAGCTAGAAAAAAGTGAAAAACTATTAAGTGAGGAAAAACTTGAAAAACAAGCGGAAGAATATTATAAATCTTTAAATATCAACGGAAAAGTATATAATTCATTAGAAAATGTTAATACTGAAGATAATAATATAGCTAATAAAGATTACTTCATAGGGAAATGGAAACCATATATGGCAGAGCAAAATGGAAAGGAAATTAACTTAAAAGAAGTATATGGTTCTGGAATATCATATGGAGGAGAATTAGCATTAAATGCAGATGGAACATATACAGAATTTATAGGTGTATATTCACAAGATAATATAGATGATTTACAAGGAACATATAAGACATATGGAGATGGCCAAAGAGCAGTATTAACAACAAATAAAGGCAAAACAAAAGTATTAGAGTGTTTAAATTTAGAAAGAGAGCCTACAATTTTACTATCTTTAGAAGATGGAACTAATGTGTATTTTACAAAATAGCTTATTATGAATATTAAAAATGTGAAACAAAAGTGATGAAAATTACAAAAAAAGTTTCACATTTAATAAAAAATAATCTTACAGAAATGTAAGTTTATTTTTTTATTAATTATGTTATAATATCCATAGGAGGAGTAACTATGCAAAAGATATTAATAGTAGAAGATGATGAGAAATTAAGGCACGAATTAGAGATATTTTTAATTAATAATGGATATGTTGTAGAATTATTAAAAACATTTGATAATACTGTAAATGATATTTTAAAGATAAACCCAAATCTTGTTTTGTTAGATATAAATTTGCCTAATGTAGATGGAGAATATGTGTGCAAAGAAATTAGAAAATATTCAAATATGCCAATTATAATTATAACCAGTAGAGATAATGAAATAGATGAACTAATTTCAATTAGTTATGGAGCAGATCATTATATTACTAAACCATTTAATATAAAAATATTATTAGCAAAAATAGGGCAAGTTTTAAGAAGAAGCGGTAATAGTAGTGAGGTAAAAGATAAAATATATACAAAAGATTTTATTTTAAACATACAAAATAGTACAATAGAAAAAGATGATAAAGTTATTGAATTAACTAAAAATGAATATAAAATATTAAATTATTTAACACAAAATAGAGGAAAAATTGTATCAAGAGAAGATATAATGGATTGCTTATGGGAAAGTGAAAGCTTTATTGATGATAATACTCTTAGTGTAAATATTACAAGATTAAGAAATAAACTAGATGAATTAAATTTAAAGGAACTAATAGAAACAAAAAGAGGACAAGGTTATATATTAAAAGGGGAAAATTAGATGAGTTTGAAACAATTTATAAAGGATAAGCTACTTACAATAAGTTTATTATTGTTTGGAATAGTAACAATTGAAATATTTTTACTTGCATATCCATTTGGAAATTTTATAAAGTTATATATTCCAATAGTAATTTTTGGAGTATATGGAATAGGGATTGCTGTTGAATATTTTACTAAGAGAAACTTTTATAGAAATTTATCAAGTGCTTTAGAAGAGCTAGATGAAAAATACTTAATTACAGAAATTATAAATACACCTAGTTTTTTAGAAGGAAAGATACTAAAAAATTCACTAGAGCAAATAGATAAATCAATGGTTGAAAATGTAAATAGATATAAATATATGCGGAGAAGATTATAAAGATTATATAGAATTGTGGATTCATGAAATAAAAATACCAATAGCTAGTCGGTAAAATGATAATAGAAAACAATAAAAACGAAGTTACCAAAAGTATAGCAGAAGAATTACAAAAGATAGAAAATTATATTGAACAGGCTTTATATTATGCAAGAAGCAATACAGTAGAAAAAGACTATTACATAAGAAAAGTCAAGTTAAAAGAAATAGTAAATGAAAGTATTAAAAAGAATAAAAATGTTTTAATTCAAGAGAAGATATTAATTGATATTCATAATTTAGATTTAGAAGTAAGAACAGACAATAAATGGATTGTTTTTATACTAAATCAAATTATTGCAAATAGTATAAAATATAAAAGCCAAGATAGAAAATTGCAACTTGAAATATATGCAAAACAAGGAATAGAAAATGTTATTTTATATATAAAAGATAATGGAATAGCGATAAAAGAAGGGGAAATTACAAAAGTATTTGAAAAAGGATTTACAGGAACTAATGGAAGACTATCTAATAAAAAGTCTACAGGAATTGGTTTATATTTGTGTAAGAAATTATGTGATAAATTAGGAATAGCAATAGAAATAGATTCCGTTTTTGGTGAGGGCACTAAAGTAAAATTAATATTTCCACAAAATAGTTATACTAATTTTTAAGAACAGTTTGTGATATAAAGTATAATATGATTTTTTATACGGAAAAAAAGATACTTTAAAAGAAAATCTTTAAAAAATTGAGATAGGAGGATATAACATTGGCAAAAAATCAAAGCTTGTTAAGGGCAAGTATAGAAAAGAATGATGAATTTTATACAAGAATTGAAGATATTAATAACGAATTACATCATTACGAGAAAAACTTCAAAGATAAAACTATATTTTGTAATTGTGATGATCCAACATTTTCAAACTTTTTTAAATATTTTCAATTAAATTTTTATAGGTTAGGAATTAAAAAGTTAATTTGTACTCATTATGAATATGAGGGAACATCTTATAAACTAGAAATTGAAAGAGATGTTACAAAACAAGGACAAATAGGATTTATACCAAAAGAAAAACAATCGTCTTTAAAAGAAAATGGAGATTTTAGAAGTGAAGAGTGTATAAAGCTTTTGAAAGAAGCAGACATAGTAGTTACTAATCCCCCATTTTCACTTTTCAGAGAGTATGTATCTCAACTTATAGAATATAATAAAAAATTTATTATAATAGGAAGTATAAATGCTTCTAATAATAAAGAGTTTTTTCCATTAATAAAAGATAATAAAATATGGATTGGTTATGGTTTTCAAAAAGGAAATGCTTATTTTAAAGTACCAAAAGATTCAATAAATAATTATGCTAAAGGTGTTTATGATGAAAAAACGGGATTAGTACATTTTAGAAATGTAACTTGGTATACTAATATCGATATAGAAAAAAGACATGAAAAAGTTTTACTGTGGAAAAAATATAAAAAGGAAAATTATCCTAAATATTATAACTTAGATGGAATAGATGTTGATAAGGTACAAAATATACCTTGTGATTATTACGGATATATGGGAGTTCCTATTACTTTTTTAGAATGTTATAACCCAGAACAGTTTGAATTAATAGGTTTAGGTTCCTATGTAGAAAAGAAATATATACATACTGTAACAGAAAATAAAACTACAATTCAATATATAGATAAAGAAACTAATGAGATAAAATGGACATTTCCATATTCTATAAGTGAAAGGAAGATTGGAAATTCTTTGAGAATTGAAAAAGAAGGAAAACCTGCTAATTGTCCATATAGTAGAGTAATAATAAAAAGAAGAAAGGAGGACTAATGTATGGATATAAATTTACAAAAAATAAAAATAAAAGATATATTTAATGGATATATAGATAATGATGAAGAAGGAGTGTATGGCTATGGTGGAAAATTGAATATTAGGCCTAAATATCAAAGAGAGTTTTCTTATGATGAAGAACAACAAAAAGCAGTTATTGATACTATACTAAAAGAATTTCCTTTAAATGTAATGTATTGGTCAGTAAATCCAGATGGTTGTTATGAATTACTAGATGGACAACAAAGAACATTATCTTTTTGTAAATTTTTAAGTTCAGCATTTTCTATTAAAAATAATAATGGGAAAGATATTTATTTTCATACACTACCAGAAGATATTAAAGAGAAGTTTTTAAATTATGAATGCTTGGTATATATTTGTAAGGGTAAAGAATCCGAAAAATTGGACTGGTTTAGAGTAATAAATATTGCTGGATTAAAACTAACAGAGCAAGAACTACGAAATGCTTTTTGTACTGGAAGTTGGTTGACATCAGCAAAAAAATATTTTTCTAAAATAGGTTGTCCAGCTTCAAGAATATCAGACAGTTATATTTCAGCAGAAATAAATAGACAAGGACTTTTAGAAATTGCTTTAAAATTTATTGCAATAGCACAAAATACTACTATAGATGAATATATGTCAAGAAATCAAGATAAAGAAGATGCAACGGAATTATGGGAATATTTTAGCAATGTAATAAATTGGATTGAATTTAATTTTACAGATAAATATAGTCAAATGAAATCGGTTAATTGGGGAGAATTATATTATAAATATAAAGATATAAAATTATCGCCAGAAAAAACATCTATAAAAATAAAGGAACTGATGAAAGATAAGGAAGTTCAAAAAAAGAGTGGAATTTACGAGTATATATTATCTGGTAAAGAAAAGTTTTTGAATTTGAGAGATTTTGATATTGATGAAAAAAGAACGCAATATGAAATACAAGAGGGAGTTTGTCCTATGTGCAAAAAACATTTTGAGTTTGAAGAAATGCAAGGCGATCATAAAATAGCTTGGTCTAAAGGTGGAAAAACAACACCAGATAATTTACAAATGCTATGTAGAGATTGTAATTTAGAAAAATCAGCAAAATAAAGAGTATTAAAAAATAAAATGTAATGTAGATATGAGATATTAGAAATTAGTATCTCTTATTTTTATAAAGAAAAAAGCCATTATATCAATACATTAAAAATAGAAGTCTTACGAAAATGTAAGACTTTTGTAAGGTAAATCGATATGAAATTTATTAAAAAGCTATTATAATAAAGACATAATGAAAGGAGTTTTTTTATGGAAAAAGTTTTAGAAGTAAAGAATATTGATAAGTACTATGGAAACAAATCAAATTTAACAAAAGCAATAGATAGTATTAGTTTTACGGTAGAAAAAGGTGAGTTTGTTGGAATAATGGGGGCAAGTGGTTCAGGAAAAAGTACACTATTAAATGTAATTTCTAGCATAGATAAAGTAACAGCAGGACACATACTTGTACATGGTGAAGACATAACTAAACTAAAAGGAAACAAACTAAATAAGTTTAGAAGAGAAGAATTAGGATTTATTTTTCAAGACTTTAATTTATTAGATACATTAACAGCTTATGAAAACATTGCACTTGCATTAACAATTCGGTAAGGTAAATGTAAACGAAATTGATAAAAGAGTTCATGATATTGCAGAAAAATTGGGAATTAAAGATATTTTAAATAAATATCCATATCAAGTATCAGGTGGGCAAAAACAAAGAATAGCTTCGGCAAGAGCAATTATTACAAATCCAAAACTTGTACTTGCAGATGAACCAACAGGAGCACTAGATTCAAAATCAGCAAGACAATTATTAGAAAATTTTGAGTTTTTAAATACAAAAATGAACGCAACTATTTTAATGGTTACACATGATGCTTTCACAGCTTCTTATGCAAATAGAATTTTATTTATAAAAGATGGAAAAATCTTTAATGAAATAATAAAAGGAAATGATACAAGAAAACAATTTTTTGAAAAGATAATTGAGGTACAAACACTTCTTGGAGGTGACCTAAACGATGTTATTTAAACTATCTTTTAATAATATGAAAAAAAGTATAAAAGATTATGCAATATATTTTTTAACATTAGTATTAGGTGTTGCTATATTTTATATGTTTAACTCTTTGGATAGCCAGCAAGCAATGTTACAAGTATCATCCTCACAAAGAGAGATTATAAAATTAATGATAACAATGCTTGGGTTTGTATCAGTATTTGTTGCAGTGGTACTTGGTTTACTAATTGTATATGCAAATAACTTTTTAATTAACAGAAGAAAAAAAGAATTTGGAATTTATATGACACTAGGAATGGGAAAAAGGCAAATATCAAAAATAATTTTAATGGAAACAATATTTGTAGGAATAATTTCACTTGCAATAGGACTAGTAGTTCGGTATATTTGCATCTCAATTTATGTCTATATTAGTTGCAAAAATGTTTGAAGCAGATATGAGTGAATTTCAGTTTATATTTTCAAAAGAAGCATGTATAAAGACTTGTATATATTTTGGAGTAATGTATATCGCAGTAATGTTTTTTAATACTATAACAGTTTCAAGATATAAATTAATCAATTTATTAAATGCAGCTAAAAAGAATGAAAAAGTAAAAATAAAAAATTCTTTTCTTTGTATAATTATATTTTTAGTAGCTTCAAGTTTATTGGGATATGCTTATTGGAAAGTAACAGGGGATGCTCATTCCTTAGATACAGCAGAAAAGTTATTACCACCAATACTTATTGGAATAGTTAGTACTGTACTAATTTTTTGGTCAATATCTGGCTTTATAATACAAATAGTTCAAAAAATGAAAAAAACATATTTAACAGGTACAAATATGTTTGTATTAAGGCAAATTAATAATAAGATTAACACAATGGTAGCAAGTATGAGTGTTATATGCTTAATGCTATTTATGACAATATCAATACTTTCTTCAAGTTTAGCACTAAGAAATACAATGGGAAGAGAATTACTAGAAATGACACCAGTAGATTTAAATTTATATAAAACAGCTAATTTACAAGAAACTTATAAAAAATATGGAATAGAAAAGAAAACTACAAAAGAGCAAAGAGAAGATTCAAAAATACCAATACAAGACACCTTAAAGAACAATAAACTAGATATGAGTGTATTAAAGGATATAGTAGAAATACCAATTTATACAAGTAACAATTTAACTTGGAATGATTTTTTAGGAAGCAAACTAGAAGAGATAAAACAGAAATTTCCAGGACTTGCATATGGTACAAAAGAACAAATTGTAAAAATATCTGATTACAATAAAATAGCTAAATTGTATGGAATAGATGAATATGAATTAAAGGATAATGAATATATTATGCTTTGTGATTTTACGAGTATGGAAGAAATAAGAAATGAAGTATTAAGGGAAGAAAATAATCCTTTAATAATAGCAGGCAAACAGTATAAAGCAAAATATAATGAATGTAAAAGTGGATTTATAGTAATGTCAACAAGTCATACAAATACAGGAATTATATTAGTTCCAGATAATTGCCCTCTAACAAATGATATGAAAGATATGGCTTTCTTAGCTGCAAATTATAATGTAAATACAGAGGAAGAAAAACAAGAAATAGAAAAACTATTTACAAGTGGTGATTCAGGGTTCATACAAAATTTAGCTGATAATGGATTAGAAATAGATGGTTTAACCAAAATATCCATTATAGAAGCAAGTGTGGGGTTGGCAACAATTGTAACATTTATAGCAATTTATTTAGGAATTATATTTTTAATTGCAAGTTCGGCGATCTTAGCATTAAAACAATTAACAGACAGTTCTGACAATAAACAAAGATATACTATTTTAAGGAGTATTGGCTGTGATGAAAAGATGATAAATAAGGCATTATTTAGACAAATTGGAATATTTTTTGGAGTACCATTGTTGCTTGCTATTATACATTCTATATTTGGAATACAATTTGCAATAAAAATTATGTCTGGTATAGCTAGCGAGAAAGATTTATTGCCATCAGCTATTGCTACAGTAATTATTATAGGAGTAATATATGGAGCATACTTCTTAGCTACTTACTTTGGAAGTAAAAACATTATTAAAGAGGAGGAATAGAAAAATATGGATAGTATAAAGGAAAAAATACCTACAATTATTGCAGTGATTATGCTAGTAATAATTTGTGCAGTGGGATTATATTTTTTAGAAAATTATAAATCAATTTATTATACAAAAGTAGATAATAGTAAAATAGAAAAAATTTCTTCAACAGATAATATGAAATATGAATATACCTTAGACTGTTACAATGAAAATGGGAAGAAAAGAGAATTGAAATTTAAAACTAGTAGAGAACTAAGAGAAAATTCATATTTAAAGTTAGAAATAAGAACTATGGGAGTACATTCTTGGGAAGAAGTACAATATAATGAGCTTTCAGATAAAGTAAAGACACATTATCCAGAATAATAAGATAGGTAAAAAGGGGAGTAATTGATAATTACTTCCTTTTATGATATATTTTTTATAAAACACCAACAAAAATCAAAAGAAAAAACGTCTAAAAGATGAAAGGAAAAAAGGTGATAGGAATGAATAAAAAAATATGGATAATAGTAATAATAACAATTATTGTGGCATTAATGGTATTTTTAGAAGTTATGTATTTAGTAGATCTAAATAGAATGAAAGACAATAAGCCAGTTATATTTAGTACTTGGGGGAAAAGTTATGAAGTACCTATTGAAAAACCTAAAACAGATGATATGAGTATTGTGTTATCATTAGAGGATAAAATGACAGATAACAGTGTCTGGTGTGGAACTTTTAATTTAATATGGAATGATTTAAAAAATGATTTTGCTAAACAAGATATAGTGTTTAATCCACAACCAGATTTTGTTAGAAACTTAAATGAAGGAACTTTTAATACATCACACTTATCTAAAGACAGTTATTATAAAGTATATGGTCCTACAAGTTTAGAATTGAAAAAACAAATAGAACAAACAATTAAAGAAAAGTTTAATGAAACCAGTGATATATTAGATGATTTTGATTGGACATTGCCAGACGGAAAGTCATATTTTCTATATACAATGCTAAAAAAAGAATTTGAATTTCCAAAAGTATTTACAGAATTAGAAAATGGTACATTTGGGAACTATCAAAATGTTAAATATTTTGGTATAAATAAAACTACTGATGCACAAGTAAGAGATCAAGTACAAGTGTTATATTATAATTCAAAAGAAGATTTTGCTGTAAAATTATTAACAAAAGGTAATGATGAAGTTATTATATCAAGAGGAACAAAGCAAGATACCTTTGGAAAAGTATATGAAGAAATAGTAAAAAACAGTGAAGATTATAAAGGTATAAGAAGTTTTAAAGAAAATGATACTTTAAAAATACCTAACATAAGTTTTAATTTAAAAGAAGAAATTAAAGAATTGAAAGGTAAAGTAGTAGAAAGTTCTAATGGAGAAAATTATACCATAGACAAAGCTATGCAAACTATTGAATTTGAATTAGATAAAAAGGGTGGAAAAATAAAAAGCGAAGCGGGTATAATGACAAAAGATTCAGCAATGTCAATAAAATATGAAGAACCACGAGAATTTATAGTAGATAATACTTTTACAATATTTTTAAAAGAAAAAGATAAAGAGCTACCATACTTTGCAGCAAAAATATCAAATATAAAAGATGTACAAAAATAATAAATAAGATGTAAATTAATAGTTTTTATAAAAAATTATTGCAAACGATGTAGGGGCGGACCTTGTGTCCGCCCAAAACAAGAAATGTACCTACAATAAAAGCATATAATTACCTTGCTAATTATATGCTTTTATGTTATTATTTAGTGAGAAAATGGTAAGGAGGTAAATATATGTCAACATCAAAAGAGTATAGAGATTTTATATTAGAACAATTAAATTTACTAGATGATATAACTTGCAAGAGTATGATGGGAGAATATCTATTATACTATAATAGTATCTTATTTGGTGGAATTTATGATAGTAGAGTGCTTGTAAAAATTGTAGATAGTAATAAAAAATATAATATGAAAGAACAAATACCTTATAAAGGCGCAAAACCAATGTATTTAATTGAAGATATAGATAATAAGGAATTGTTAAAGGAAATTATTATAGAAACGTGTAAAAATTTACCTATTAAAAAGTAATAAGCAATAACCTATTTACAAATAAGAATTAATAGAATATAATTTGGGTATATTAAAAAATATAAAATCATATAAGGAGGAAAATATGAAAAAACAAGTAATCATAATAATAGCAATAATAGTAATTATAGCTCTTGTAATAGGAGGGATTGTACTTGTTCAAAAAACAGGAAAAAAAGAGTTAAAACTTCAAACAACAGAGGAAATGCAAAGTATGTTAGAAACGATTTATTCTAGTGAGAAAGTGGAATTACCACAATTAGAAACCGCCGTGATAGATGTAAATGATAGTGTACAAGTTTCAACTTTTACAGGATTAAAATCAAATAAAAATGTAGAAGAATTAGTAGTATCTGTACCACTTATGAATGCACAAGCATATTCATTAGCAATTGTTAAGGTAAATGAAAATGCAGATATAGAGCAAATGAAGCAAGAAATGAAAGACAATATAGATATGAGAAGATGGATATGTGTTTCTGCAGAAAAATTATATATTACAAATTATGAAAATATTATATTTTTAGTAATGGCTAGTGAAGATTGGGCAAAACCAGTATATGATGAATTTAAGAAATATGTTGGAAATGATATAGGAAAAGAATTAGAAAAAGCTGAAGAAGTAGATTTTGATCTTCCACCAGAACTTTAAAGAACAAATAAAAATGATTTGATAAAGCTTCCAAGTTAAAATGGAAGCTTTATTGCAAGTAGGGAAAGGGAAAATAAATGTTATTTACAAGCATTAGTTTTTTATATTATTTTTTACCAATAGTTATTATTTTATATTTTTTAGTACCTAAAAAAACACGAAATTTTATATTGTTTATTGCATCTATGATATTCTATTTTTATGGAGAACCAAAATATATTTTTTTGATGTTAACTGAAATATTAATAGCATATATAGGAGCAATACTGATTGATAAATACAAGAAAAAAAGTTTATTTGTTATAACAATATCAATACATATTTTAGCATTAGGTGTATTTAAATATACAGATTTTATATTAACAAATGTAAATGGAATATTTCATACCAATATAGCACTATTAAGAATAGCACTACCAATTGGAATATCATTTTATACATTTCAAATTCTTAGTTATGTAATTGATGTATATAAAGGAAAAGTAAAAGTACAAAAAAGTTTTTTAAAACTTGCAACATATGTATCATTATTTCCACAATTAATTGCAGGACCAATTGTAAGGTATGAAACAATAGAAGAAGAATTAGATAAAAGAAAGCATAGTTTTGAAAACTTTTCGTATGGTGTAACAAGATTTAGTATAGGACTCGCTAAAAAAGTTTTAATTGCAAATATGTTAGGAGAATTGTGTAATAAATTTATTATAGCAGATGAGAAAAGTGTACTATTTTATTGGGTATTTGCTATTAGTTATATGTTACAAATTTATTTTGATTTTTCAGCCTATTCAGATATGGCAATAGGATTAGGAAGAATATTTGGTTTTCACTTTTTAGAAAATTTTAATTATCCATATATTTCAAAGAGTATAACAGAATTCTGGAGAAGGTGGCATATATCTTTAAGTTCTTGGTTTAAGGATTATGTTTATATATCACTTGGTGGAAATAGAGAGGGAATTAAAAAACAGCTTAGAAACATACTTGTAGTATGGCTACTTACAGGAATATGGCATGGAGCAAGCTGGAACTTCGTAATATGGGGATTATTATTTGGTATTATTCTTATTATTGAGAAACTATTTTTTGGAAAATACTTAGAAAAATGGCCTACTTTTTTTAAAAGAATATATGTATTGTTTATTGTAATGATAAGTTTTATTATATTTAATGCAGAAAATATGAAAGAAGCCTTGCAAAATATAATAGGTCTATTTGGAGCAAATGGAGAAAGTTTTATAAATCAGTATACAATATATTATATAAGAAGTTATATTGTAATATTAGTAATTGCTATTATTGGTGCAACTCCGCTTCTAAAAAATATTGTATTAAAACTAAATGAAAATAAAAAGATAAACAAAATTATTAACATTTTAGAACCAGTATTTATAATAGTATTACTTATTATTACAACAGCTTACTTAGTAGATAATTCATATAATCCATTTTTATATTTTAGATTTTAGGGAGGGTAAAATGAATGATAAGATAAAAAACGTAGTAGTTACAATATCTTTTTTGTTTGTTATAATAATAACCTTTTTCATTAATATAATAACAAAAGATGTAACGATCTCTCTAACAGAAAGAAGAAAATTGCAACAATTTCCTAAAATTTCAATTTCGACATTATTTGATGGCAGTTTTTTTGAGAAATTTGAAAAATATACAATGGATCAGTTTTTTGAAAGAGAAGTATTTAGAAAGTTAAAAGCAAATATAGAAATAGGATTATTAAAAAAGCAAGATAACAATAATATTTATGAATACAACAAGAGTTTAATAGAACAAATATATCCATTAAATGAAAAATCAATTCTAAATTTAACAAACAAAATGAATGAAATAAATGAAAGATATATAACAAATACTAATAGAGTTTATTATACAATAGTCCCAGATAAAAATTATTTTGTAAATGAGAATAATTTAAAAGTAGATTACCAAAAAATGAAAGATATTATTAAGGAAAATATAGAGTGGGCTATATATATAGACATATTTGATAGTTTAGAACTATCTAGTTATTATTATACTGATTCACATTGGAAACAAGAAAAATTACAGGGTGTAGTAAATAAAATTAAAAATGAGATGAATATAGAAATAGAAAACAAATATGAAGAAAAGAAAATAACAGATTTTAAAGGTGTATATGTAGGAAGATACTTACTAAACGCAAATAATGATGAAATACGAATACTAACAAATGAAATAATAGAAAATTGTATAGTGTACAATTATGAAACTAAAAAAGAAACTAAGATATATGATATGGAAAAATTAAATGCTCCAGATAAATATGATATTTATTTATCAGGAGCAGTACCACTATTAACAATTAATAATCCAAAAAGTAAGGAGGATAAAGAGTTAATTGTTTTTAGGGATTCATATGGAAGTAGTTTAGTACCGTTGTTGGTAGAAGGATATAGTAAAATAACAGTAATAGATACAAGATATATATCACCAAAAAGATTAGAGGAATATGTGAAATTTGAAAATAGTGATATATTATTTATATATAGTACAATGTTAATTAATAATAGTACATCACTTAGATTTTAGAAATAAATTGTTCAAAGAGAAGGAGAATTATATGGAAAAGAAATTAAAAATGGTAATTGAAAATTGTCCACAAAATCATAAATGTCCTGCTGTAAATGTTTGCCCAGTAGGAGCATTGACGCAAAAAGATTTTGAAGCACCTACAATAGATTATAATAAATGTATAAGGTGTGGAAAATGTTCAAATTTTTGTCCTAAAAAAGCGTTAGTTTTATAAGTTTAGTTTTATTTAGTAGGAGGGAAAATGTCTTTAATAAGTGTAAGTAATTTAAGTTTTGGATATGATGGCAGCATAAATAATGTGTTTGAAAATGTATCTTTTAATATAGATACAGACTGGAAATTAGGCTTAATTGGTAGAAATGGAAAAGGAAAGACCACCTTTTTAAAATTGTTATTAGGTAAATACGAATATCAAGGTACAATATCAAAAAATGTAGAATTCGATTATTTCCCTTTTGAAATAAATGATAAAGAGAGAATGTCAATTGAAATTGTTAATGAAATTGCACCAAATGCAGATGATTGGGAGATCATAAAAGAATTGAATTTGCTTAGTACTGATGCAGAAATTCTTTATAGAAGTTTTAATTTATTAAGTGGTGGAGAACAAGTAAAAATACTTTTAGTAAGTTTATTTTTAAAAGGAAACAACTTTTTACTTATAGATGAACCTACAAATCATTTAGATATGGAAACAAGAGATAATCTTGTGAAATATTTGAAAAAGAAGAAGGGATTTATATTAGTATCACATGATAGAAATTTTTTAGATAAAGTAGTAGACCATATAATTTCTATAAACAATACAAATATTGATGTTCAAAAAGGTAACTTTTCTTCGTGGCAAGAAAATAAACAAGCACAAGATAATTTTGAATTAACACAAAATGAAAAACTGAAAAAAGATATAGAAAGACTAGAAATAGCTTCAAAGAATACTGCAAAATGGTCAAATGAAGTTGAAAAATCAAAATATAATACTACAAATTCTGGATCAAGTATAGATAAAGGGTATGTAGGACATATGGCAGCAAAAATGATGAAAAAATCTAAAGTAATGGAAGATAGAACTAAAAAAGCCATAGATGAAAAAAACAGTTTATTAAAAAACATTGATAGAAATGATTCTTTAAAAATAATTCCATTAGAAAATAAAAGAAATCCATTAATTATAGCAAAAGATTTACAAATAAAATATCAAAATAATGTTATATTCAATAAAATATCATTTGAAATTAATGAAGGAGATAGGATTGCAATTACAGGTAAAAATGGAATAGGAAAATCTAGTATATTAAAGTTACTTATGGGAAATGAGATACAGTATAATGGTAACTTACAAATTATTAATGATTTAAAAATATCATATGTATCACAAAGTACAGAACATTTAAAGGGAAACTTAAAAGAATTTGCTAGTAAAAATCAAATTGATGAAAGTATTTTTAAAGCAATGCTTTCTAAAATGGGACTTACTAATGTAGAATTTGATAGAGATATTGAACAAATGAGTGAAGGTCAAAAGAAAAAAGTTTTAATTGCAAAAAGTATTGTAGAAACAGCTAACATATATATTTGGGATGAACCACTTAACTATATAGATATTTTAACAAGAATACAAATAGAAGAAACAATACTAAAATATAAACCTACTCTTATATTTGTAGAACACGACGAAACTTTTATAAAGAATGTTGCTACTAAAGTTATAGAATTAAAAAATAAATGTATTACTACATAAGATAGGTAAAAAGAATATAATATAGAATAATAACTTATATATAATTTATATAATGGGAGGTATTATGAAAAGAACGAAATTAGCTGATAGAGTATTACCAACATATACAAAAGGTGAAGAAATATTTAATATGACTTCACATATAGTAGGAGCAGGGTTTGGACTTGTAGCAATGATATTATGTATTATAGTAGCAATAATTCATAAAAACATATATGGAATTGTAAGTGGTATAATATATGGAGTAACAGTAATTTTACTATATACAATGTCTAGTATATATCATGGATTGAGTCCAAAATTAAAAGGAAAAAAGGTATTACAAGTATTAGACCATTGTAGTATATTTTTATTAATAGCTGGGTCATATACACCATTTGCATTATGTAGTTTAAGAGAATATGATAATTTAACAGGTTGGACTATTTTTGCTATTATATGGGTACTTGCAATAATAGGAATAATATTAAATGCAATAGATTTAAAAAGATATAAAGTGTTTTCAATGATTTGTTATTTACTAATGGGTTGGTGTATTATAATAAAAGTTCACATATTACCTGAATTGCTAACCATAACAGGTTTTATATTATTACTACTAGGAGGAATAGTATATACAATAGGAGCCATTTTATATGGTATAGGTAAGAAACATAAATATATACATTCTATATTTCATTTATTTATCTTATTAGCTACAATATTACAGTTTTTAACTATAATATTATTTGTAATGTAAATATAGATTAAAGTATAAAAATAGAAAAATTGAAGCGAAGAAACTAGAAACGTTTTAAAAGATATAAAATTGAAATAAAATAATAAGGAGAAAGTTTTGCCTAACGGATGATCAATGCCAGCTCCTACATTTAACTTAAAATAGAGTATTTTCTATTATATAAAAAATACAGATAATTTATCTGTATTTATGTATATTTACATACAATAAAATTTTCTAAAACTATATACAAAAATAAAAGGAGATGATACAATTCTATATAAAATTAAGCTATTATTTAGCAAGAAAGTAATTATAAAAAAGATTAGAATTGGGTGTAAGTTAAATGGATGAATATGTTGAAATTATAAATTGGGAGAATGTTTTAGATGTAATAGAAGGTAAAATTACTGTAAAAGATTTAAGAGAAAAGATATTAAAAAGCTATTATCGTTTTTGTAGAGATGAAAATGAGAAAGAAGAGGCATTACAATATGTGGATAAAGCTTTTGAATTTATTTCTCCATTTTTAGCAAAGATAACATTAGAAGAATATCAAGTTCTTTCAAGGTATGGAGGAAAAATTGGAACAAATAGTTATGAAATTAATGAAGCATTAAGAAATAATAAACCATTAAGTTATGAAAATAAATATACAGTAAAAGTATTAGATAGAGTTATAGATAAGTTTCAATTAAATGAAGATACTACAGTCTATCGTGCATTAAAACCTAAAGATGGAATGGATTGGAAGTTTGAGGATATAATAGGAAGAAATTTTGTTGATGAAGGTTATATGAGTACATCATTAACTAAGGAAAATAGTTATGCTTATTTTAAAGAATATGATGTTGTATTAGAAATAAAACTACCAGCAGGTTCAAAATGTGTGTATTTGGAATGGTTTAAAGGAACAAATGATGAAAAAGAGTTATTGCTTGGTAGAGGAACTACTTTATCAATCAATTCTATGAGAAAAGAAATTATTAACGGAAATGAAAAAATTGTTTATTCTTGTGATGCAAGAGAGATAGAGCTACAAACAGATGTAATAGAAGATGATATTGAAAGGAATTAAATAGAAAGGGGAAGCAAAAGTGAATAACATTATTGAAGTTAAAAATTTAGCAAAAGAGTATAAAGGGTTAAAAGCAATTGATAATTTATCATTTGAAGTGCATGAAGGAGAAATATTAGGTTTACTACGGACCAAATGGAAGTGGGAAATCAACCACCATTAATTGCATTCTATCTTTACTAAATTTTAGTAAAGGAAGTATTACTATATTTGGTAAGGAAATGAAACCAAATGCTTATGATATAAAAGAGAAAATTGGAGTAGTATTTCAAGATGTAGCTGTATTTGAAGAATTAACAGTATATGAAAATATTGATTATTTTTGCGGTTTATATATAAAAGATAAGGAAAAAAGAAAACAGTATATTGAAGATGCAATAGAATTAGTAGGATTAGAAGAGTTTAAAAAGTTTCATCCAAAACAATTATCAGGAGGATTATTAAGAAGATTAAATATTGCTTGTGGAATTGCTCATAAACCAAGTATTATATTCTTAGATGAGCCAACAGTCGCAGTAGATCCACAAAGTAGAAATAATATATTAGATGGAATTAAAAAGTTAAGAGATAATGGAGCAACAATTTTATATACAACACACTATATGGAAGAAGTAGAAATTATTTGTGATAGGGTTATTATTTTAGATAAAGGAAAGGTACTTGCTACTGGTTCAACTGATGAGCTAAAAGAACTTGCAAAAATTGAAGAAAAAGTTACAGTTGAAGTAAACGATTTACTATCTACATATATTGAAAAAATAAAAGAATTAGAAAATGTACATGAAGTAACATATAATGGAAACATATTACTTGTTACATACAAAAAAGGCAAAAATAATTTAGTATCTATGATAGATTATTTGAAAAAAGAGAGTATTAAATATAATAAAATTTATGCAGAAAGACCTACACTTAATGATGTATTTTTAGAGCTAACAGGAAAGGAACTTAGAGACTAATGTTTATTCATAATTTTAAATATGCCTTAAAAACTCTCTTTAGAAATAGAATGCTAATATTTTGGACTTTTGCCTTTCCAATTATATTAGGAACATTTTTCAATATGGCATTTTCTAATATTGAAAATAGTGAAAAGTTGGATATTATCAATATTGCTATTGTTAATAATGAAGAATTTAATAATAGCGAAATCTGGAAAGAAACATTTAAAACACTAAGTGATGAAGAAAATGACAATAGATTATTTAATACAAAATATGTTACTAAGGAAGAAGCAACAAAATTATTACAAGACAATAAAATAGATGGATATATGGTATTAGAAAATGAGAAGCCACATTTAGTATTTACAACAAGTGGAATTAACCAAACTATTTTTAAACAAGTAACACAAGAAGTAGTACAAACAAATCATATTGTTTCAAGCCTTACAGAAGATGAAATTAAGAATCAAATGATGGCTGGAAACTATCAAATTGATTATGAAAAAATTTATAAAGATATATTAGAAATAGCACAAAATGAAGAAACAAATATTAAGAACATATCTAGAAGTAATTTAAGTTATACGATGATAGAATTTTATACACTTATTGCAATGTATTGCTTATATGGCGGAATTCTTGGAATGGTTGCAATTAACCAAAATTTAGCAAATATGTCTAGCCAAGGAAAAAGAGTAAGTGTTGCACCAACTTCTAAAGGAAAAGTAGTATTAAGCAGTACGCTTGCAGGATATATTACTCAATTAATAGGATTAGCACTTTTGTTTGTGTATACTATGTTTGTACTAAAAGTAGATTATGGAACAAATCTACCACTTATTATTTTATTAGGTGCAGTAGGAAGTTTTGCAGGATTGGCTATGGGGCTTCTTATTGGGACAGTATTAAAAGTAGGAGAAAATTTGAAAACAGGAATTATGATTTCTATTACAATGCTTGGTTGTTTCTTATCTGGAATGATGGGAATTACAATGAAATATATAGTAGATAAAAATGTGCCAATTGTAAATAAAATAAATCCAGCAAGTATGATAACAGATGGATTTTATTCACTGTATTATTATGATACATTAGATAGGTATTACTTTAATATTATAAGTTTAGTAATTTTTGCCATAATTGCAATACTAATTTCTTATATTTGTTTAAGGAGGCAGAAATATGACAGTATTTAAAACCTTTTTAAAAGTATTAAATAAAGCAAAAGCACCTATCATTATGTATACAGTATTTTTAATTTTCTTTGCTGGATTTAATATGCAAACTAGCGATAACAGTACAAATTTTGTTGTAAGTAAACCAGACATATTAATTATTAACGAAGATAAAGAAGAAGGAGTTACAAAGAATTTAGTTGATTATATTAGCAAAAATAGCAATATAATTGAAATAGAAAAAAGCGAAGAAGCAATAGATGATGCGTTATTTTATAGAGATGTAAATTATATAATTTATATACCTAATAATTATAGACAAGATTTTTTAGCAGGTAAAAATCCTGAAATTAAAATAAAAAGTACAGGGGATTATGGGTCGAGCCTGGCAGGTATGTTATTAGAAAGATACATAAAAGTAGCAAATATTTATCAAGAAAGAACAATTACAGAGAATGAATTAATAAATAGAATAAACGATACATTGGAAAAGGAAACAAAAGTAGAAATTACTTCGAAGCTAGATACAACTCAGTTATCAAAAGCAACTTTTTACTATAATTTTGCAAATTACAGCATACTTGCAGGATGTGTTTATGTTATTTGCTTGATACTATCTAGTTTTAAAGAAGAAAAAATAGCAAAAAGAACAGTTATTAGTAGTATGAATTATAAAGCACATAATAGAAAGTTATTATTATCGAACAGCTTATTTGCAATTGTTTTATGGGGAATATATGTAGTGTTAAGTTTTATATTAATAGGAAACATAATGTTTACAATGCATGGATTAGTTTATATTATAAATTCATTTGTGTTTACAATATGTGCGCTTACAGTTGCATTCTTAATTGGAAATTTAGTAAATAATAAAAATGCAATAAATGGAATTATAAATGTAATAGCACTTGGATCTAGTTTCTTATGTGGTGCTTTTGTGCCAATGGAATGGTTACCAGATACTGTGTTAAAGATAGCACACATATTACCATCTTATTATTATATTAAAAATAATGAATTATTAAAAGTAATAGAAGAAATTAATATTGGAACAATGAATGAAATTATAATAAATATGGGAACTATTTTGTTATTCGCAATAGGTTTTACAATTATTACAAATATTGTATTAAAAAAGAAAAGAAGAAGTGGATAATGGAGGTTACCGTTTAGGCTATATCTTTTTATTACCGTTCTTTCTTGCTGGATGTAGGGCATTTATTTTTCTCACAAGTTTCGAAAAATAAAAAGCACTTTCGTCCACGTGGAACTAATTAGAAATAAATTAAAGACTGAACATTAATAATAGAACCTAAATTTTAGAGCAAGTAATTAGTTGATAATTACTTGCTTTTATGTTATTATACTAAAAATGATGGGTAATTAACCTACTGTAAGAAATTAAAAATTTGATGAACAATAGGAAAAGGAGAAGAACATGGAATTTACTTTTGAAAGAAATATTAATTATTATGAAACAGATAAAATGGGAGTAGTACATCATTCTAATTACATAAGGTTTTTAGAAGAAGCAAGATGTTACTGGTTAAAAAGTGTAGGAATGCCATTTGAATTATTAGAGGAAAATGGTATTACGATACCAGTATTAGGGGTAAACTGTACGTATAAATATCATGTTACTTTTGGAGATACAATTATTATAAAACCATATGTGAAAGAATATACAGGAGTAAGAATGACAGTTGGTTATGAAGTAATAGATAAGAAAAGTGAAAAACTAGTATTAATAGGAGAAACAAAACATTGTTTTACAGATAAAACATTAAAACCAATTAATTTAAAGAAGCACAAAAAAGAATTTAGTGATAAATTTGAAAGTTTATTAAAAGAATAAGAAAATGCTAAAAGATATGCACACTTGTAATTAGAATAACAAATAGTAATTGCACTAAACTGCTGTCGCAGTGGTCGTTTAGATATAATGAGTCGTAACATTTGGAATAAATTTACATTTAACAAACATAAAATATGTGATATAATATATTTACAATAAATTTTAGGAGGCAACCAGAATGAAAAAATTCAATTATTTTGATTTCATGAGAGGAGAAGAAGTAACCATTCGGGAGATTTTAGAAGAAAAAGAATCCCCAAAAGAGAATTTGACATACTTCGTACTTGCATTGCATCAAACAGAGGAAAAGGTTAAGATTAGCATAGAAGCAAGCGATGCAAAGTTGGTTAAACCTAACGTTACTCTGTTTTATGCAGTTGAAGACGAGGATGCCAAAGGTTATACGATATGGAAAAATGGATTTGGTCCTTTTGGTATTAAGTTGTCATAGGGATATCTAGACTTAGAACCCAAATGTAAAGGCGAAAACCAGTTCAATGAGAGCTGGTTTTTCGTTTTAAAATATTGATATAGTTTGCAAAATATGAGGAAACTCTTTAAAATAAATATTATGTAGATTAAATCTGCAAATATTTATTGAAAGGAGTTTTTTTATGTGTAATGAAGAAATAATAAAACACATGGAAGAAGACATGACATTTAGAGGTTTATCAGAAAGAACGCAGAAATCATATATCTGGCGAGTTAGTAGGTATATGGAATTTCACAAAGGAAAAGAAATTGAAAAATTAACAGAAGATGATATTAGAGATTTTCTAAAATATTTAGTAGAAGAATGTAAAAATAAAAGACGAGATGTAAATACATATAATAGTGCAATACGCTTTATGTATGGAACAACACTAAATAAAGTATTGAATTTAAAGAGAATACCACTTTTTAAAATACAAAAGAATAAACCAGAAATGTTTACAAAAAAGGAATTAAAGAAATTTTTTGAATCTTGTGATGGTTATAGGCATTCTCTAAAATATAAAGCCATGTTTATGACAATATATGGAGGAGGACTTAGAGTATCAGAACTATGTAATTTAAGAATACAAGATATTGATAGCGAAAATATGAGAATATTAGTCCGAGAAGGAAAAGAAAGCAAGTATAGATATACCTTGTTATCACAAACTAATCTTGAAATATTAAGAGAATATTTTAAATCATATAGACCCAATCACAAGGAAAATTATTTATTCATTTCACCACAAACAAACGATAAATATACTGTATCAGGACCAGAAATAGCATTTAGAGAAATAAAGAAAAAAGCAGGAATAACAAGAAAAGTAACAGTACATGGATTAAGGCATAATTTTGCTACAGACTTAATAGAAAATGGACTAGACATATTACATTTACAAAAATTGTTAGGACATTCAGGAATAAGATCAACAATGGAATATTTGCATCTTGCAAATGTAGAAAAAGATATTGTAAGTCCATTAGATAGATTGTATAGGTCAGGTGATGAAAATGCCTGAATTACAAAATATATTAGAGCAATATGGAAAGGAATATAAGGAAAAAAATAATTTACCAATCTATGTAAAGAAAACATTAAATGCAATAGAAAAATGTAGAACAGCAGAATTAGGAGTACATGAAGATATATGCGACCATTGTGGACACAAGAAAATCAGTTACAACTCTTGTAGAAATAGGCACTGCCCTAAATGTCAGACTTCAGCAAAAGAAAAATGGATATATAATCAAAAGTTTAATGTATTAAATGTGCAATATTTTCATGTAGTATTTACAATACCTGATATATTAAATAAAGTTGTATATTACAATCAAACAAAAATGTATAATGTAATGTTCAAAGCAGTATCAGAAACATTACAAGAATTGGCAAATGACAAAAAATATTTAGGAGCACAAATAGGTTTTACAACAATTTTACATACATGGGGACAAAACTTAAAAGATCACCCACATATACATTGTATAGTACCAGCTGGCGGACTTGATAGTTTAGGAAAATGGAAAAATAGCAAAAAGAAGTTTTTCATACCAGTAAAAGTTTTATCAAAAGTATTTAAAGGAAAACTAATATACTATATGAAAAAAGAAAAGTTAGACTTTTGTAAAGAAATTGAAGAATTAAAAATAAGCCAAGAATTTGATAAATTCATATCATCATTGTATTCTAAAGATTGGGTTGTATATTGTAAACCACCATTTAAAAATGCAAATAGTGTAATAGAATATTTAGGAAGATATACTCATAGAGTAGCAATTACAAATAGTAGAATATTAAATATAAACAATGGAAAAGTAAATTTTAAATGGCGAGATTATAGAGATAAAAATAGGATGAAAACAATGGTATTAGATGCAGATGAATTTATTAGAAGATTCATATTACATATATTACCACCAAGATTTATGAAGATACGACATTTTGGATTATTGGGAAATAGAAATAAAACGAAAAAATTAACACTTTGTAAATCTCTCACAAATACAAAAGTGTTAACTAAAGAAAATATTTCCCCTCTCGAAATACTAAAGAAAGTGTCTGGAAAAGACTTTAATTTATGTCCAGTTTGTGGAATTGGACATTTAATAAGACCTAGTCCAGCATAATAATTTACAATTTCATACCCTCTCAAAAATTGCCTCTTTATTGGGGAGGGGGGTCTCTATGTCTATTTTACTAAAATTCTATAAAAATTTCAACTTAAAAATTGATATATTCAGTAAAGTGTAGTAAAATATGAAAAAAAGAATAAGAGATAAAGTTTAAAAACTCCATAGAAAGTCCGCAGTTTGTGCAATTAAACTAAACGATGTAAGTTTTATCTGCCAAGAGCTTCTAGTGGAGTTTTTTTCT
>CAPIEU010000005.1 GCA_948630815.1 uncultured Clostridia bacterium | reverse complement strand
AATAGCAGATACAGTAACATTAAAGAGCGAATATGATAACTTAATAGCAGCTGTAGATACAGCAAGAACAAACTTAGCACCAGACAAAACAGAATTAAATGCAGCAATTAAAGCAGCTGAAGAAAAAGACTTAACAGGGTATACAGAAGCAAGTAAAACAGAATACAATACAGCATTAGTAGCAGCAAAAGCAATGCCAGAACTTACAGTAGCAGATGTAAAAGCAAAACTTGCAAAAGTAGAAGCATTAGAAAAATTACTAGTAGTAGATAAAGCAGAATTAACAGCAGCAGTTGAAGCTGCTACAGGAAAAGACTTAACAGGATATACAGCTGATAGTGTAACAGCATATAATGAAGCATTAGAAGAAGTATTAGCAATGCCAGATGACACAGTAGCCCAAGTAGCAGAAAAATTAGCAGCAGTACAAGAATTAGATAACTTATTAGAAGTAGACAAAACAGAATTAATAGCACTAATTGAAGAAGTAGCAGAAGCAGATTATAAAGAAGAAGATTATACAGTAACAAGCTATAAAGCATTAACAGATGCATTAGCAATGGCTGAAGATACAGTAGTAGAAGTAAGAGCAAAAATAGTAGCAATCAATGCAGCGATAAACGGTCTACAATTCAAAGGAGTTGATCCTGACTTGTATGCACAATTAGATGAATTCTTAAAAACATTAGTACAAACAGACTATACAGAAGAAAGTTGGACAGCATTTGAGGTAAGAATAGATGTTGTAAGAAATTCTAAAAATAATGATGCATTTGAAATGAACTTAGAGATACTTCAAACAACAGATGTAAGAAAACTAGTAGCAAAAACATTAGATACAAGTGTAGTAGATGCATTCGTATCAAGTAAAGAACCAACAGATTATACAAACTGGGATGCTTTCATGGAAGTGGTAAACTCAGTAAGAGCTGAAAAACTACAAAGTAAATTTGATGCAAGAGTAAGTGAAGTAACAGGATTTGTATTTAAACGTGCAATCAATAAATCAGAATTAAATGAATTGAAGAAAGAAGTAGCTGAGCTTGATGAGACAGATTATACAGAAGCTTCATGGGGAGTATTACAAGAAGCAATTACTGAAGCAGAAAATGCAACAGAACAAGATGTTTATGATACAGCATTAATAAAAATAGTAGTAGCTAAAGACAACTTAAAACTATCTAAAAAAGAACTAGCAGCATTATTAATGGAAATTGAAAACTGGAATGGAAACGATTATACTAAAGAAACTTGGGATGAATTACAAGAAGCAATTACTGAAGCAGAAGCAGCAGAAACTTTAGAAGAGTACAAAGCAATAGTACCTAGATTAACAACAAGCAATTTAATAAAAATACTAAAAGATGTAAAATTCGTTTTCGGTAATGGAACATTAATAAAGGATAATTCTATAATCAATAAACCAGTAATTGAAGTTGCTAACTCTGAATATAAAGATGGAACTATAGAAATTAGTACAGATGGTACAAACTTTGGACAATATTCAGGAAACTTAGGAGAGGGAGTTTACTATGTTAGATTAAAAACATCTAATGGAATTTCAGAACCAATATCATTTACAGTAGATTTAACAGCAGCTTTAGTAGAAGGAGTTAAAAATAAGAGAACATATAATGTAGGTCAAGAAATGACAATTACAGATGATAACGGAATAGCTACAGTTAATTTAATACTAGATGGAACACCAGTTACAGTAAACTTTGAAGAAGGAGCAAAAGTTATTAATTATACATTTACACAAGTAGGAAATTATACTCTAGAAATATATGATGTAGCAGGAAATCTAACTAAACAAATAGCATTTACTATTGAATAAAAACAATTATAAAAAGGTTATACTAAAAAGTATAACCTTTTTAGTATATAATTTAGAATATAAAAAGATAATATTAAGCATACTAATACAAATAATAAAAAATAGTAAAGTAAAATTTATAAATATTATAATAACAATTGACAGAATTGTTAAATATTGGGTATAATAAAATAGTTACAGAAATGAAAAGATTTTCAGCTTGATTTATATATATTGAAAGGAATGATATTTAATATGGGAAAACATTCTAAAAAGAATAAGGTAAATTTTAATTTTATAATAATATTAATACTTGTTATAATTATCATAATAGGAATTTTAGCTTTAATATATAAAATACAGAAAGATAAAACAAATGATTTTAGCTCTCAAAATTTAGATGATACAATAATGATTACTTATATAAATAAAGACAATTCAAAAACTATAATAAAAGATAATCAAGCTATTAATGAACATATAACTATTATTAGTAATAAAGGAACTATATATATAAAAAAAGAAAATGACAAAAACTATGAAAAATATAATGGAGAGGCTTTAGAAGATGGAGATTATGTAGTTATAGCTAAAACTGAAAATGGTATATCTAGTGAAAAAGTAATTAATATTGATACAAAATCACCAAGTGTATCAAATATAGCTAATAAAAGAACCTATAATATAGGACAAGAAATGACCATTACAGATAATAACCAAATAGTAGAAGTGGATTTAAAATTAGAAGATGGAACAAAAATTCCAGTATTAAAAGATGGTGAAGAAACTAAATCTATTAAGTACACATTTGAACAAAAGGGAAATTATACATTAGAAGTAAAAGATAAAGCAGGTAATAAAACTAGACAAATAGCATTTACAATTGAATAAATACAGAAAGTATGTTGTGTAAAGAAGTTTACAATATTTCTAAAATATGGCAATTTAATTAAAATGTTACAACGATATATCATTTTAATTAAATTGCTTTGTTTTGTGTCTAAATTTGTTGACAGAATAAAATTTAATATCGTATAATTAAAATGATATTATATATATAGAGGAGAAGAGAAAATGGAAAACAAAAGCAAAAATACAAAAATAGTTTTAGGGGTGATTTTGGTTGTAATACTTATTTCCGTAATAGGAATAGCTATTTTTTCTATAAGCAATAAGCAAAAAGATGAAAATGCTATAGGAAAAAATGAAATGACAAACTCACAAGACAAAGTAGAATCAAAAGGAAATACAATAGGAAATAAGACACAAAATCAAGCACAAAATCAAACAACAGGTACAACAAATAATTCAAGTAATAATAGTAATGTAATAATGCCAACTGAATCAGAAAAAGATGAACCCGAAAGAGTAGTTTCAACACCAGGTAGTGGTCAAGATAATGTTACGGGTGGAGGACATACAGAATAAAGAGGTTTTTAATAGTAACAAAAAAACAAAAAATAATCCAAATTATGTTTACAAAATAGGTCAAAAATAGTATAATAATACTGGAAATTTATTTTTTAAGGGAGGAAAAATAATGAAAAAGTTTTTATCAATTAGCATAATTATGATTTTGATTATAGGGATGCTAGGAGGAGTTGTAAATGCAGCTTCCGCAAGTATAAGTGCATCATCAAAATCTGTATATAAAGGTAAAGATGTAACTGTAACAGTATCTTTAGGAGATAAAGTAGGAGCAGTACAATTTAAGTTAAATTATGATACGAGTAAATTAAAGTTCAAATCTAAGAGTACACCAACAGCTAGTTATAGTGAAGCTACGAAAAAATATTCATATGCTTCTTCAGTGGATGATTTAACAAGTATATCTTTTACATTTGAAGCTTTAACAACAGGACAAACAAGTATTAGTATTAGTAATGTAGAAACAGCGAAAGATGGACAAAAGAAAACCCCAATACCAATAGGAAATTCTACTACATCAATAACAATAAGTGAACAACCAGCAACAACAAATCCACCAACAAGTACTACAAAACCAAATACTTCCAATACAAACAAAAAACCAACAACTACAAAGAAACCAACTACAACAACCGCAGAAGAACCAAAAGAAACAATAGAACCAACACCAAATGAACTAATTAAGTTAGATAATGAAAATGCTAAAACATTAAAATATGAAGAGATTAGTGTTATGATAAAATATATGCCAAATGCATTTGAAGATGGTGTTATATTAAAAGTAGAAAATATAGATAGTGAACATGAAAAATATCAAACAATTAATGAGATATTAAAAGAGATAAATGGAAACAAAAGATATTTTGATATTAATTTATTAAAAGATAATGAAAAAATACAACCAAATGGATATGTAACAGTATATATTAAAGTACCACAAGAATACAATAAAGAAAAGTTAGAACTTTATTACATAAATGAAGAAAATTCTAGTTATGAATTAATACAAGGAGAGATACAAGAAGATTATTATACATTTACAACAAATCATTTCTCTACATATGCCTTAGTAGATAAAACAGAAGAAGCTGAAGTAGGTGGAAATGAACCAACTCAAGAAATTTCTGCAATGGATACAGTAAGAGATGTATTTACAAATGCAATTTTACTATATGTAATAATTGTAATATTAATTATAGTTATTATTGTACAAAGAGTAAAAATTAGTAGGCAACAAGATTAAAATATAGGTGGTGATAAAATGAAAAAAACAAAGAGAGCGGTATTTATAGGAATACTTATAGCTATTATGGTAATATTTTTGCTAGCAAGTGAAAATATAGTAGACTTACAAAAGAATAATTCTTCAAGTTATGCACAAGCGTATAATCATAAGTATGAGAATATTTTAGAAAATGTTTTTGAAGAAAATGGATTAACGATTTTACCATTTATCTTTGAAAATTCTGATCAAACAATAACAAAAGTTTATCTTTTAGAACAGTTTGAAAAAGCTGGGCTTAAAGTTGAAAATGGATCAGAACTTGGAGATATAATTGTTACAGGAGATGAAATAAAAACAGCAGATAAAACATATACAGTTTTAATATATGGCGATGTAAATGAAGATGGTGAAGTTGATACTTTTGATGCATATAGCATTATGAAACATTATGTATTTGAAGGAAAATATGAATTAAAAGGTATTTATGAAGAAGCAGGTAATGTTGATAATGATGATAATGAGACAGATACCTTTGATGCTTATAGAATTATGAGATTTTATGTTGGACTTGAAACGAAACTTGTTTTAAATGAACCAGAGGCTTCAGAAAAACCAGATATACCACAGCCAGGAGATTATGTAACAGGAATAACAGCAACTACAGAAAAAACAGAGTACGAATTTGGTGAAGGTATAGACACAAGCAAAATTATAGTAAAAGAAACTCTTTTCTCAGGAAAAGTTGGTAAAACATTAACATCTTCACAATATGAAATAAGTGAATATGATCCATACGAAGAAGGAGAACAAACTGTAAAAGTTATTTATACTACTAAAAATACAGCAGATAATACTGAAAAAACTTTTGAGGCTACTTTTAAAGTTACAGTGAAACCATATGAACCAGATCCTGAAGCACCAGTAATTACTTTAAAAGGAGACAAAGAAGTAACAGTTAAAATAGGACAATATAAAGAATTAGGAGCAACAGCTGTTGATTTTGAGGGTAATGCAATAGATGAAAAAGAAATAGTTATAGATGCGAGCCAAATAAAAGATAAGCAAGGTGCATATAAAGTTATTTATAGAGTAAAAGATAAAAACTCTGGAAAAGAAGCAATTGCTGTAAGAACTGTTGTAGTAATAGACTATGTAACAGGAATAACAGCTACTACAGAAAAAACAGAGTATGCATATGGAGAACCTTTAGATAAAACTAAAATAGTAGTAAAAGAAGCTATGGCATCTAAAGAAGAAGGTACAGTAATAGCTCTTGAAAAATTAGAAATCACTGGATATGAACCAAATAAAGTTGGAGAACAAACAATAACAATAACTTATAAAACAAATAATACAATTGATGACAAAGAAGCAATATATACCGAAACATTAAAACTTAATGTAAAAAATCCAGAAATAAAAGTTAATGATGGAGAAAAAGACATAACACAAATTACATTATATGTAGAAATGCCAGAAAATAATGAAATGGTAAAAGAAGATACTGTAAATGGAGATATTTATACACTAATACCAATTTCATTAGCAGGATATGAACCAATAACAGTTACAAGAGAAGATATAGTTTTAGAAAAACAAGATGGTAAAATTAGTATAATAGATACTAAATTAGACACAAGTATTGCTGAAAGTGCTATTTTAGTAAAAACATATAGAAAATTACAAGATGGTACATTTGAAGAAATTGACGAAAATAGTATAGACCAAACAATAGATTATATAGGAATAGCGATAAATAAAAATGTTATTACAAAATCAGAAGATTTAGAAAATATTAAAATATACTATGGAAATTCTAAAGATGCAAGTGTTACATTAGAGGTAAATCCAAAGGTAGATAAAATATTAGTAGATATTGAAGATAATACTGAAGTTACACTTAACCAACCAAAAGAAATACAAGTTACATTCAAAAATGCTAAAGATGAAGAAATAGACATACCAGCAAGAAGATTAACTCTAAACTCTACTGAAATGGAACTTAAATTGCTAGATAAAGATAAAAATGAAATAGATGTAACAAAAAAACCAGAAGAACCTGTAAAATTTATATCTGTAAAACCAGAAGTAGCAGGAGAAAATAAAACATTAAAGATTACAGTAGATAAAGATGATGCTAAAAGAAAAGTAGAAAAAGATGTAAAGCTAAAAGTAACACCACCTAGTATAGAGTTAAAAGATGAACAAGGAAACAACATAACAGATATAAATTTATATACTAAAAAACCATTAGAAAATGATATGGTAAAAGAGTATAATGAAAATGGAAAAACAAATATTTATACATTAATTCCAATTTCATATAAAGGTAAAGAAGGACTATTACCACTAACATTAGAAGATATAGTGTTAGCAAAACAAGAAGGGAAAATCAGTGTAATCGGTACTAATGTAGATACAAGTATTACTAGAAATGCTATTTTAATTAAAAAATATAAAAAGACAGGAAATGGAACATTTGATGAAGTTACAGAAAATAGTATTGATAAAACAATAGATTATATAGGAATAGCAATAAATAAAGACATTATAACAAAACCAGAAGACTTAAAAGATATTAAAATTTATTATGGAAATTCTACAGAATCAAGTATTACATTACCAGTAAATCCAAAAGTAGAAGAAATAATAGTAAATGAATCAAATCCAGTTGAAATTACAGCTAACCAAGAAATAGATTTACCAGTTATATTTAAAATTAATGGTAAAGAAGTAGAAATATCAGCAAGAAGAATTTTAGCAGAATCTACTGGAATAGAAGTAAAATTGAAAGATAAGGATAAAGTAGAAATAGACGTAGTAACAAATCCAGAAGAACCTGTAAAATTCATATCTGTAAAAGCAGAAGAAATTGGAGAAGATCAACCAATAACAATTACAGTAGATAAAAATGATACTATTAGAGAACAACTAAAACAACAATTAATACAAGTAATACCACCAACAATAGTAGCAAAAGATATACAAGGAAATACTATAAAAGAAATAACATTATATACAAAAAAACCAACTAATAATAGTACTAGTGAAGATCGTTTTGAGCAAAGTAGTGATGGAAAAACACTTAAACATATTATTACAGAAGAAAATACTGATAACGAAATGGTTACACATATTTATACATTAATTCCAATTGAACTAGAAGGAACTAATGGTCCAGTGAAAATAACATCTTCTGAAATATTAGGAACTACAAATAAGTTATCACCTAAATATTTAACTATATTAGAAAATATAACAGACAAGGTACCTGAAACAAGTACAAAATATTCATCAATTTTATTTAAAACATATAAAAAAGCAGAAAATGGAAGTTATATAGTATTAGATGAAAACGATAGTGTAGAACCAGTAGATTGTATAGGAATATCAATAGACGATACAATGCTAGATACACCAGAAGAGTTAGAATACCTTAAATTTGTATATGGAACTTCTAAAAAAACAGGTACAACATTAACAATAAACCCAAAAATAGAAGAAATAGAGATAAACGATTTAAATCCAGTTGAAGTTACAGTAAACCAAGAAATAAGTATACCAGTTGCATTTAAAAATGCTAGAGGTGAAGAAGTAGATGTACCAGCAAGAAGAGTTATAGCTGAGTTTAAAGGTGTAAATTTACATTTAAAAGATAAAGATGGAGTAGAAATAAATTTAGCAGAAAGACCAGAAGAACCTGTAAAATTCATAGTTATAAAAGCATCAACAGTTGAAAAAAATCAAATTTTAACAATTACAGTAGATAAAGACGATGATATTAGAGAAAAAGAGCAACAAAAATTAGTAAAAGTAGTATCACCTGAAATTGAAATAAAAGATGAACAAGAAAATGATATAACAGAAATAGCATTATATCCAAAAATGGAAGTAATTAGTGGTACAAATGAAGATCGTTTTGAACAAACTAGTGATGGAAAAACAGTTAAACATATTATTACAGAAGAAAATAATGATAGCGAAATGGTTACACATGTTTATACATTAATTCCTATTAAATTAAAAGGAATTAATGGAGATATAGACATAACTTCTGCTGAAATAATAAGCAATACTAATAAATTATCAGCAAATTATTTAACAATATTAGAAGATAGAACAGATAAGGCGCCTGAAACAAGTACAAAATATTCATCAATTCTATTTAAAGCATATAAAAAAGTAGGAGATAATTATCAAGCATTAGATGAAAATGACAGTATTGATGCAGTAGAATATATAGGAATATCAATAGACGATACAATGGTAGATTCACCAGAAGACTTAGAATATATCAAATTTGTATATGGAACAGATAAAGAAGCAGGAAAGAAATTAACAATTGTAAAAAAGGCACAAGATAATCCATAATTGTAAGTAATAATAATCACCTTTTTTCTATATAATTATAATAAATTATATAGAAAAAGGTGATTTTATTATGCTTTCTAATGAAAATATTGGTAGAAAAAAAAGAATAATATATGCACTATTTGTAGCATTTATTATTCTTTTACTTCTTACGGTTAGAATTGGAGTTATACAATTTGTACAGGGGCAAGAATTAAAAACTATGGCATATAAGCAACAATCATTAGATAGGCTTATAAATCCAAAAAGGGGAACAATATATGATGCCACACGGAAAAAATATACTTGCAGTAAGTGCTACAGTAGAAACAGTTACAGTAAATCCTGTAAATATTTTAAGTGAAAATAAAGAAAAAGTTGCAAGAGCCCTTAGTGATATATTTAGTTTAGATTATGAAAAAGTATTAAAAAAAGTAAGCAAAAGAAGTTCAATAGAAACAATTGTGAAAAAAGTAGATAAAGATAAGACAGATAAACTTAGAATATGGATGAAAGAAAATAATATAACAGCAGGAATTAATATAGATGAGGACACAAAAAGATATTATCCCAATAATGAACTTGCCGCACATTTCATAGGTTTTTGTGGAAGTGATAATCAAGGATTAGACGGAATAGAAGCAAAATATGAAGATGTGTTAAAAGGTTCACAAGGAAAAATAATAAAAGTAACAGATGCAAAAGGAGGAGAAATAGGTAAAGAGGGAGAAGACTACATTGCAGCAATAGATGGAAAAGACATAGTTTTATCAATTGATATGACAATACAATCAATTGCAGAAAAATATTTAAAACAAGCATGTATAGACAATGTATGTACAGAAGGTGGAAATATTGTGATGATGAACCCCAAAACAGGCGATATACTTGCAATGGCAACATATCCATCATATAACTTAAACAGTCCATATGAAATAACAGATGAAACATTAAAGCAAACTTGGGAAACTTTAAATGCTACAGAAAGGTCAAAAAATTTACAAGCAATGTGGAGAAATAAAGCAATCGCGGATACATATGAACCAGGGTCAACTTTTAAAACAATTACATCATCAGCCGCTTTACAAGAGGGAATAACTACCACAGATAAGGAAGGAGAATTTTGTTGTACAGGAGGAATAGAAATTGCAGGTGTTCGTATAAAATGTTGGAGACATTATAGACCACATGGTTCTGAATCCCTAAGGCAAGCATTAATGAATTCTTGTAACCCAGTATTTATAGGACTAGGGCAAAAAGTAGGAGTTAAAAAATATTATGAATATCTAAATAAATTTGGATTTTTATCAAAAACTGGAATAGAACTTCCAGGAGAAGCAAAAGGAATATTTTTAAAAGAAGAAAAAGTAGGACCAGTAGAACTTGCAACAATTTCCTTTGGTCAAAGATTTGAAGTAACACCTTTGCAAATGGTAACAGCAGTTTCCGCAATAGCAAATAAAGGAGTTAGAATGAAACCAAGAGTAGTAAAAAAATTAATAGATTCTAAAACAGGAGAAACAGAAGAAATTGCACCAAAAGAAGTAGAAAGAGTAATAGATGAAAAAACAGCAAGTGATGTGTTAAGTATGATGGAAAGTGTTGTTGCAGAAGGAACAGGAAAAAATGCATATGTTGCAGGGTTTAGAGTAGGAGGAAAAACAGGAACCTCAGAAGATGGGGTAAATACAAATAAATATGTAACATCATTTATAGGAGTGGGACCAATATCAGATCCAGAGGTAGTATGTCTTGTAACATTATATAATCCAACAGGAGAAGGAGGACACCAAGGAGGTGCTGTTGCAGCACCAGTAGGAGGGCAAATTTTAGGAGAAGTGCTTCCATATTTAGAATTGCAAAAAGATAAGGAGGAAGAGGTAGAAGAAAAAGAAGAAGTAACAGTGCCAGAAATAAGAGAAATGAACCTTGTAGATGCAAAAAAAACATTAAAAGAAATAGGTTTAGAACTTGAAACAAACATAGAAATAACAGATGAAATGAAACAGGAAGAAATAATAATAAAAGAACAAATACCAAAGCCAGGAATAAAAGTAAATAAAGAAAGTAAAGTTAGTGTGGAAATATAATAAAAATATATAATAATATAATAAAAAAATATGATAATGAGCTTATTATAAATATTGTAAAATAAGCTCAAATTGTATCATAAAAATATTTACATAGTTAGAAAAATGTGGTATAATAAAATAGTTAGAAAATATTAAAATAAAAGGAGGAACTTATGAAAAAACAAACTAAAAGAACAGTAAAAAATAAAGCAATTGCTATAATTATTATACTAGAACTTTTAATTTGTATACAATACATACTTTTAGGCTCAAATAAAGTATATGCAAGTACTAACGAAAATAGCAATGACAGTACATCTCAAAATGATCCGAATAAAGGAGAATATATACGTTTAACAGATTTAGAATGGAGAAAAGAATCTGGATCAAGTTATAGAAGTATTATAAAAAATAAAGCAGAAAATGGAACAAAATTAAGTGTAAAAATTGAAGGAGCATATTATGAATTTGATTATGGTATATGGGCACATGCCACATCAAATGTATACTATGATATAAGTCAGTATAGTGAAAAATATCATTACCTAACAATGTATGTTGGAATAAATAGAACATCAAATGCAGGTAATGGTGTTAAGTTTTGGATCTATACACGTGATGATGAAAACTTTGTAACATCAGGTTCAGAAAGTTGGGAATTAAAAAATGAAACAGAAAGTTTACCAGGGCAAAATGCTGTTTTTGTAAAGGTAGATATACGAGGAGCTAAATACCTTAGATTACAAGCTTATGATAATGGATCAAACGGAAATGATCATTCAGTGTACATAGATCCAATGCTTATTACAGATAACTATGAAGAACTAAATAACTATGGAGATATATCTAAATATGATCAAAGAATAAAAGACTATCAAAATAAAGATTTGTCAGATCCTCAATACGAAAAATTAGTTTTACAAAGAAAACTTATAAGTAATATAGGAGGGTATGCTTTAAAAAGATTTACTGATGAAAGTCCAGAAAATCAAGCTACAATAGACTGGCTTATGAATGATGTAGAAAATCTACGTTACTATGTATTAGGTGGAACACCTACTGGAGGTTATTACAATTCTTTAAAAGTATTAACAAGATTATTAAAAGAATATAAAAGTGATTTTGATATACAAGAACCAATATCAGACTTAGCTATAAGTGCTCTTGAAAAAAGACATTTAAACTATCCAGTAACAAAAGGAAATTTATATAAAAGAATGGCAATAACACTGTCATTAACACATTCAGCACAAGTTGCATTATGGATGCAACCAAGTATACCTGCAAACCAGTCAGATGCAGTTAATCGTTATAAAATTTATAAATATTTATATAATGAGGGAATGTTTAAAGCTACTGATAATGTAGATATTACTTCGTGGTTTGAAACATATACAATAGAGGAAATGCGTTACGTAATGAATACACTAATAGATGATGAGGAAATTATATGGCTTAATGAATATGTACAAACACGTATAGATGCACAACCAAATAATGTATGGAGTTTACTAACACCTCACCCTTATATGGCTTATGTATGGCCAACCTATAGTAGAGCAGATTATTATTCAGCAGATAACAAAGCATATTTTAATGAATTATTCCAAACAAAAACAAAAGATTCTAATGATCCAACAAAAACAATAACAAAAGGATTGTTCGATTATGAAATAACACGAGCAGAATTAATGGAAAATGGAAAATATAAGTTAACACGAGCAGGAGAAGAATTAGGAGAAGGTTCAATGCCAATATACAAATTATGGATGAATTTCCGTAATAAATTTGGTACTGGAGCAGTTTGTGGTGGTATATCAAAAAGTGGACATTGTATACGTGGTGTAAATGGTATTGCTTCTGCAGTTATTGGACAACCAGGTCATGCAGCATTAATATATTATAATAGAAATGGTAATGCACAAGGATACTGGGGAATAGACAATGATGTAAGTGGTTGGACATTATCAGAAAAAGGTGAAAGATTACCACTTGGTTGGGGAAATGATAGAAGCTATAGAGGAACTTATAATATACCATATATTGTATTAGCACAAGAAGCAATAAATGATATGCCAAGCTTAACAAAAGCTGAAGAATTATTAATGACAGTAGATGTATATAAAGATGATAAGAAAAAACAAGAAGAAATTTATAAAGAAGCTATACGTACTCAATCAATAAACTTAGATGCATGGGTAGGGCTTATAAATTTATATAAAGCAGATAATACTAAAACAGAGGAACAATATTATAATTTGGTAAAAGATATGATGGAAGCTCTAAAATGTTTCCCATATACAGTAAGAGACTTATCAAATACAGTAAAATCTAAATTTACATCAGATGAATATAAATTTAAATATTCAATATTAGAAACACGTATATTAACAGAAGCAAAAAATTATCCTAATGAAGGTTCAACTGTATTACAACCAAGTATTACTAGAACATTAGCTAATTACTTATTGGGTAATACAGACACAAGACTTGCAACATTCTCATTTGATGGAGTAGATGCAGGAAAAATTAAATTAGGAACTAGATTTGAGGGTAATGGTGTACGTTGGGATTATAGCTTAGATGGAAAGAATCATTGGACAGAAGTAAATTCAACGGCAGATGATCATACACATCAATTAACCAAAAGAGAAATAGAATCTATAACAGCTGAAAATGACATATATGTACATATTGTTGGTGCAAGTTATGATGCTGAAAATATATATAAAATAGATATAACAGAGTCAGCGGGGCTTCCTTTAAACTTATTTGCAAGTGACTTAGAAAATAGAATGATTGCTGTAAATTTAAGTACAGAGTGGCGTTATTCGCAAAATGATTCATGGACACCATATAGCAAAGCTTCTCCAGATTTAACAGGAAATAAAACAATACAACTAAGACAAGGTGCAACAGGAACAAGTTTAGCAAGCAAAGAACCAGTTACATTTACATTTACTGAGGATAATCAGCCAGATACAAGAAAATATATACCAGTATCACACTTAAATCTTCAATCAGTTTCAACACAAGCTACAAGCAATGGTGGTGCTGCAATAAATGCACTTGATGCTAACTTTAATACAAGATATCACTCAGCATGGAATGGAACAGATACAGAGCGTTTTATAGTAATAAAGTTAGATAAACCAGTTTACTTATCGGCTGTAGAATTTGTACCAGCAGGTGGTGGAAATGGAAGAATTGTTAAAGGTGAGATTTTAGGTAGTATGACAGGAGAAGAGGGAACTTGGGTTAGTTTAACAGATAATAATGCTAATCCTTGGTCTTGGCCAACTCAAGCTAATGATAATGTGGCTGCAAAGACTTTAACCAAGAGTTTTGAAATTCCAGAAGAAAAAAGACAAGATAAAGTACAATTTGTTAAAATTATTGCACATCAAACAAATGGAAATTGGTTTGCAGCAAGAGCATTTAACTTTTTCCAAGACGTAACAAAAGAACCTCATCCAACAGCAGGTATAGCATATAGTACTACAGAACCTACAAGTGGAACAGTAATAGCAAGACTAATAAATCCAAGTACAGACATAACCATTACAAATAATGATGGAAAAGATAGTTATGTATTTACAAAAAATGGGGAATTTAGATTTGAATTTCAAGACAAAAGGGGTAATACAGGTTCAGCACTTGCTAAGGTTACTTGGATAGATAAAGATGGTCCAACAGCAGATGTAAATTATGACTTAGATGACGATAAAAAATTACACGTTATATTTGATAATATTAGTGAAGATGTCTATTTATTAGATCAAAATAACAATAAGATAAATTACATTGAAGTTAATGAAAATAAAAAAGTAACACATATAACATATTTAGATAATCAAGGTAATGCCTATAAAGTGCTTGATAAAGATGGAGAAGGAAATACGACAAAAATTACATATAAAAATACAACAGGAAATGTATCAAATGTTGCAACTTATATAACAACATTAGAAAATGGAATAGTTGCTAAGGAAGAATATTTTGATGCAGAAGGAAATCCTGTAACAATAGAGCAAGAAGAACAAAAAGAAGCATTAAGAACATTACAACAAACTACAAGGTCAAATCCATTAGAATATGCATTAGATACAAGTGGTGAATATGAATTTAAACTTCTTGATAAAGCAGAAAATCTATTATATAAAAGTATAAAAGTGGATTATATTGATAATAATGCTAAAATTTTAGCAAGTGATATTACTTATAATATTACAAAATTAACCAATACAGATGTTATAGCTACACTTAATCCATATATAATTAATACAAGTGGAGATAAAGAAGGAAATGTTACAATAACAAGCAATGGTGGAAATACACATACATTTACAGAAGATGGACGATTCACATTTCAATATAAAGAAGCAATAGATGAAGACAACTTAGAAGTAAAATCACACGAAGCTATTGTAAGTTGGATTGATAAAGTTAAACCAACAGCGGAAATTGCATATAGTACTAAAGAAGCTACAAGTGGAGAAGTTATAGCAACATTGACAAATGCAAGTGAAGAAATAGAAATTGTAAACAATGGAGGAAATGATACATATACATTTACAGACAATGGAGATTTTACATTCAAATTCATAGATAAAGCAGGAAATGAAGGAACAGCAACTGCTCATGTTACATGGATTGATGAAACATTACCAATAGCAACAATTACATATAATACTACTGAATTAACTAATCAAGATGTAATAGCAACAATTACATTTGATAAAGAAAATGTAACAGTAACAGGAGGAAATACATATACATTTACCGAAAATGGAAACTATACATTTGAGTATATAACAGAACAAGGAGATAGAGGAACTAAAACTGCTTACGTAACCTGGATAGACAAAAATGTACCAATAGCAACAATTACATATAGTACAACAAATCCAACTAACCAAGATGTAATAGCAATGCTATCATTTAACAAAAATAATGTATCAATTAAAGGTGGAAATGGACACAGGTTCACAGAAAATGGAAAATACACATTTGAGTTTGAAGATTTAGCAGGAAACAAAGGAACAATAGAAGCAAACGTTACTTGGATAGATAAAAAAGTACCAACAGCAACAATTACATATAGTACAACAAATCCAACAAATAAAGATGTAATAGCAACTATTAGCTTTGATAAACAAAATGTAACAGTAACAGGAGGAAATACACATACATTTAGTGAAAATGGAGAATATACATTTGAATTTGTAGATAATGCAGGAAATAGAGGAAATGCAAAAGCAGTAGTAAACTGGATAGATAAAAAAGTACCAACAGCAACAATTACATATAGTACAACAAATCCAACAAATAAAGATGTAATAGCGACTATTAGCTTTGATGAACAAAATGTAACAGTAACAGGAGGAAATACACATACATTTAGTGAAAACGGAGAATATACATTCGAATTTGTAGATAGTGCAGGAAATAGAGGAATCGCAAAAGCAGTAGTAACTTGGATTGATAAAAATATTAAAGACGAAGATAAAATTGTATTAGAATCTACTAAATATAAAATAGAAGACAAGTTCATATCAATGATTAGACCAGGAATTGATGACAACACTGTAACAACTGTAAAAGAATTTAAGGAAAATGTAACAACAAATCAAAAATTACAATTCTTAGATAAAAATGGAAAAGAATTAGGTGATAATGACAGAGTTGTAACAGGTATGAAGTTAAAAGTAGGAGAAAAACTAGAATATACTCTTATAGTAAAAGGCGATATAGATGGAGATGGAAAAATTACAATAAACGATTTAGCAAGACTAAAATTACATTGTATAGAACAAGAATTATTACAAGGAGAAGAATTAAAAGCAGCAAATGTTGATACAGACAATATTATTACAATAAATGATTTAGCAGTAATAAAACTAGTATTAATAGGTTTAGAAGAAATATAAATTAAAAAATAATCAAAAAAGAGAAAGTATTTTAGCATCACTTTCTCTTTTTATTTTAATAGAAAAGTACGATATGTTAAGTTAAGTGTAGGGGCGAGCATTGCTCGTCTGCGAGGCAAAGCCTCTTTTTCTAGGTTTATTTAATAACTTTCTCATTTTTATAGAATAATTGCATATACTTAATAAATAATAAAAGAGGGTTCTTGCAAATTCTTTGAAGATTTTTTATGCACTAAGACTGAAACATTAACAAAATAATTATAAAAAAAGCATTAAAAACTATACAAATTTTCAATTTAGTTATATAATAAAAGCGAAAAATTATAAGTGGAGGGCGAAACTTATGAAATTAAAAGAGATATTAGTAGGAATAGAAGGAATAAAAGCAAAAGGAAACCTAGATTTAGACATTACAAATATTGATTCAGATTCTAGAAATATTACTGAAAATGGAATGTTTGTAGCAATTGAAGGATATGAAACAAACGGAATAAACTATATTAATGGAGCAATAGAAAATGGTGCAAATGTAATAATGGTAGGAGAAAATGTAGCTCTAAAAACACTTAGCATACCAGAAAGTATTACATTAGTTGTTGTACCAGATGCAAGAATAGCACTTGCTATATGTGCTTGTAATTTTTACAATAATCCATCAAGAAAATTCAAACTTATAGGAGTAACTGGAACAAAGGGAAAAACTACAACTACATATATGATAAAGAAAATATTAGAAAAACAAGGAAAAAAAGTAGGCCTTATAGGAACAATTGCGACATATATTGGTGATAAAAAAATAGAAGATAGTGCAAGAACCACACCAGAAAGTATAAAACTACAAAAAATATTTAATTCTATGGTAGAAGAAAATGTAGATGTTGTAGTTATGGAAGTATCTTCACAAAGTTTGAAATTAAATAGAGTATATGGATGTGATTTTGATATAGGAATATTTACTAATTTTACAGAAGATCATATAAGTAAAAATGAACATCCAAATATGGAAGACTATTTTAATTCAAAAATGAAACTATTTAGTATGTGTAAAGTAGCATTCACAAATGCTGATGATATATATGGTGCAAAAGTAGCAAGAATAGCTAGTACTCCAGAAATAACAACATATGGAATAGATAATTTTTGCCATATACTTGCAAAAGACATAACAATAACAAATTCATATGTAGACTTTAAAGTAAAGATAGATAATAAAAACGAAAGAGTAAAAACTTGTATTCCAGGAAGATTTAGTGTATATAATTCACTTGCTGCAATATGTGCATGTACGAAACTTGGCGCAAATGCTGAACAAATAAAAGAAGCATTATTAGAAGTAAGAGTTCCAGGAAGAAGCGAATTAGTAGACAATAAAAAAGATTTGAACATAATGATAGATTATGCACATAGTCCAGAAAGCCTAGAAAGTATATTACAAGCAGTAAAATCATATACAAAAGGAAGAGTAATATCAGTATTTGGCTGTGGAGGAGATAGAGATACTAATAAGCGTCCTATAATGGGAGAAATTTCAGGAAGAGTAGCTGATTACACAATAATAACAAGTGATAATCCAAGAACAGAAGAACCAAGTAAAATAGTAGCTGAAATTGAGACAGGAATAAAAAAGACCAAAGGGCAATATACTTGTATAGTAGATAGAAAAGAAGCTATAAAAGTAGCAATAGAAATGGCAAACAAGAATGATATAATAGTGCTTGCAGGAAAAGGACATGAGCCATATCAAGAAATAGACCATGTGCAATATCCATTTGATGAAAGAATTATTGTAAGAGATATAATAGAAAATATGAAATAATAAAAATATATAATAAAATTAAAAATAAATTATCTAGAAAAATGAAATTAGAATAAACAGTAGTTTATCTAAATATAATAAAGGGTGAGAAATTTGAATTATTTTCAAATAAAAATATTATTACTATCCTTTATAGCAACTGTAGCACTAGGAATAGTTACAATTCCAATTCTAAAAAAACTAAAAGTTGGGCAAATAGAAAGGGAAGATGGACCACAATCACACTTATCTAAAGAGGGAACTCCAACAATGGGAGGAGTTATACTTGCAGCATCAATTGCTATATTAATAGTATTTATATTTTTAAGTTATGCGAAAGATCAATTAGAACTAGCAAAAAAACTAATTCCACTTGCTATAATGTCATTAGGGTTTGGATTAGTTGGATTTATAGATGATATGAAAAAATTAGTTTTTCATAATACAAAAGGCTTGAAGCCAGCATATAAAATGATAGGATTATTATCAATAGCAGTATTATTTGTAATATATCTTATAGAAATAATTGACCTCGGAACAGATATATTTATACCAATTTTTAAAATTAGCATAAATTTGCCAATATGGGTATACATACCATTTGCAATATTTGTAATACTTGGAACAACAAATGCAGTAAATTTAACAGATGGAGTAGATGGGTTATGCCCAACAATATCTGCAATAATAATTACATGTTTAACAGTAATAGGAATTATTTATGATGTAAAAGAAGTAGTAATATTTGGAACTATAGTAATAGGAGCGTGTCTTGGGTTTTTATTATTCAATATGCATCCAGCAAAGGTATTTATGGGAGATACAGGTTCACTTCTTTTAGGAGGAGTTATAGTAGCACTTGCACTATATTTAAAAATGCCACTTATTTTAATAATAATAGCATTAATTCCAGTGCTTGAAACAGTATCT
Source organism: uncultured Clostridia bacterium (assembly GCA_948630815.1). GTDB lineage: Bacteria > Bacillota > Clostridia > TANB77 > CAG-508 > RGIG8482. Next base: position 108,170 of record CAPIEU010000005.1, on the reverse strand, counting down.
GTTATATTGCAAGTAGTATACTTCAAAAAAACAGGAAATAGAATCTTTAAAATGGCACCATTACACCATCATTTTGAACTATCAGGATGGGGAGAAAACAAAGTAGTATCAATATTTAGCATTATAACATTAGCACTTTGTATTGTGGGATTATTTGTGGTGTAGGAGCGAGTTCGCCTTTCGGTAAGGATGAAAAATGAATAATATAATGAAGTAGTGGCTGGTTCTGTGTCTGCCTAAATGAAGAAAATCTAATGCAAATGGTGTAGGGGGTAGCATTGCTCGTCCAACCAGAAGAATTTCGTAAATATAGAGAAAGGAGAACAAGATTTGAAAAATCAAAATAAAAGTACGCAAGCAAAAGAAAAACCATTTGATTTTATCTTATTTATAATAATACTAATATTACTAGCTATGGGAATTATTATGGTATTGTCAGCAAGTTCTCCACAAGCATTAGCAGAAGATGGAGATAGTTATTCATATGTAAGAAAACAAGTAATATTTGCTATAATAGGAATAGTAGCAATGTTAGTAATATCAAAAATAGATTATAAAATATATGCGAAATTTGCAAAAGTTGCATACATCGGCTCAGTTGTAATACTTGCATCAGTTAGATTTTTGGGTTCATCAAGTAAAGGAGCTGTAAGATGGTTAGATTTAGGATTTGTAAGATTTCAACCATCAGAAATAGCAAAAATAGCACTAATAGTATTTTATGCAGCTTGGCTTACAAAAAATAAAGATAAATTAAAAGATTTTAAAAAGGGATTTGTTGCACCACTTTTATTTATAGTTCCAATTGCATTAATTCTTCTTTTTCTGCAAAACCACTTAAGTGCTACAATAATTATAGTAGTAGTAATATCTATAATGATGTTAATGGCAGGAACAAAACTAAAATACTTTTTAATATCAGGAATAATATTAGCATTAGTAGGAGGCTCAGCATTATTTACATATATAAAAGTTAAAGATTCAGAAGATGCAAACTTCCGTCTAGCAAGAATTACCACTTTTTTAGATCCGTGGAGTGATGCAAAAGGGGACGGATGGCAAATTATACAAAGCTTATATGCAATAGGTTCTGGAGGATTATTTGGAGCGGGACTAGGAGAAAGTAAGCAAAAGTTTTTATACATACCAGAACCACATAATGACTTTATATTCTCAGTACTTGCAGAAGAATTAGGTTTTATAGGGTGTATAGTTGTAATTATATTATTTGCAGTATTAATATGGAGAGGATTATTAGTTGCAATTCGTGCAAAAGATATGTTTGGAAGTTTACTTGCAGTTGGAATTACATCACTTGTTGGTTTGCAAGCAATACTAAATATAGCAGTTGTAACCTCGTCAATGCCAAATACAGGAATTCCGTTACCATTCTTTAGTTATGGAGGAACTGCACTTGTAATACTTCTAAGTTCAATGGGAATATTACTAAATATATCTAGGTCAGCAGAAAAAGTGTAATTAGAGGTTAGAGGTTAGAGGTTAGAAGTTAGATATTAAGAAAGTTCTTCGAAGAATTTTCATATTATAGGAAAATATTTTATTTTAAGTTAAATATAGTGGCAAGCGATTTCTGTTTGTGAGAGTAAGCCTGTTTTTTATAAGTTCTAACTTCCAACCTCAAACCTCAAACTTCAAAAAGGAGATTATTTATGAGAGTTATAGTAGCAGCAGCAGGAACAGCAGGGCATATTAACCCTGCTCTTGCCATTGCAAACAAAATAAAAAAGGAAAGTCCTCGTTCTGAAATACTATTTTTAGGAACAGATAGAGGGCTTGAAAATGATTTAGTACCAAGAGCTGGATATCCGCTAAAAACAATAGAAGCATATGGACTTAACAAAAAAATAAGCTTAGATAGCTTAAAAAAGAATATAAAAACTCTAAAAGGAGTTAGTGAAGCAAAAAAAATAGTTAAAGAATTTTCACCAGACATTATAATAGGAACAGGTGGATATATTTGTGGAGCAGCAATTCTTGCTGCTAATAAATATAAAATACCAACTCTTTTACATGAAAGCAATGCTTGGCCAGGTAAAGCAGTAAAAATGCTATCTAAAAGAGTTAATACCATACTTGTAAGTTTTGAAGATGCTAAAGATAGAATTTCTCAAAATACTAATGTAGTACTAACAGGAACGCCAACCAAAATAAAAAATTTAAACTTAACTAAAGGGCAAAAAGATGAAACAATAAAAAGGTTAGGATTAAATCCTGAAAAACCAGTAGTATTAATATTTGGAGGCTCACAGGGTGCAAAAGCAATTAATGATAATGTAATTAAAATAGTAAATAAAGAATTAAATAAAAATTATCAAATAATGTGGGCACCAGGGCCTATGCAGTATGATATAGTAAAAAATGAAATAAGCAACATATCAAAAATACAAGATGTAAAAATAGTGCCATATATCTATAATATGGAAGAAGTAATGAATGCGTGTGACTTAATAATTTCAAGAAGTGGTGCAATGACAATAACAGAAATATCAATAGTAGGTAAACCTGCAATTTTTATACCACTTCCAAATGTAAGTAATAATCATCAAGTATACAATGCCAAAGTATTAGAAAATGTAGGAGCGGCAAAAATATTATTAAATGAAAACCTAAACGAAAGTACCCTAAATTCATTAGTAGAAGAAATAATTAGAAATCCAAAACAAATGCAAGAAATGGGAGAGAATGCAAGAAAAATTGCTATAAATAATGTAGAAGATAAGATATATGAAGAAATAAAAAACTTAGTGAAATGCTAAATTTTCACTAAGTTAAATGCTGTAAATGTTTACATTTCAAACGTATTACCTCCATATAGTTTTTTTATTACAAAACATAAAAATTAAGTAGGAAAAAGTATAAAAAAGTAAATTCACATCAAAAATTGTAAAAATATGTAAATTAATGCGGTGTAAAATACTTGCAAAACCTACTAAATATATAGTATATTATTATAGTTAGTCAAAATAAAAGGGAGGTAAAAAATAAATGAAAAGCTTCTTTGGAGGTACATATGTTGGGAAAGACACTTTAGCAAACAACAATATTTATTATCCAATAAGGTTAGAATACTATAAAACAGAAGAAGTAGAAAATTATAAATCTTTTTATGGTATCGAAGTAGTAAAAACGGAGTATAAAGAAGATAAAGTGAATGTAGAAAACAAACTTATAGAAAAAATAACAGATGAGGAAAACATAATAAATAAAATACTAGAACAATTAAGAGAAGGAGAAATAACACCAGCAGTATCAGAAGAAATGATTGAAAAATTTTTAAAGTAGAAAACACACACATTTAACTTTGGTTAAATGTGTGTGTTTTTTTTACTTTAAAAGAGAATAAAATTATATATGTTAAAGGTGGTATAGTTTTGGTGAAATTTATGAAATGTGTTGACAAATAACACTGGTTGATATAATATATAAACGGAAAAAAAGAAGTATAAATAATGAAAAAATGATAACAATTTAATAAGAAACAAAGGAGGAACAAAAGATAATGAATAGTGAAAAAAATAACCATGCCATCACCCTAATCGCTCTAATCATAACAATCATAATTCTCTTGATCCTTGCAGGAGTAACAATAAATGTATTAATAGGAAAAAATGGATTATTTAATACAGCTAGTTATGCTGGAGAAAAATATCAACAAGCAGGAGCAAGAGAAAAATTAGAGGCGCTACTAATAGAACTGCAAGCAGATAAAATAACAAAACCTGAAGACTATAATGAGAATGAATATATAAATAACAAATTAAAAGAAAATAAAATGACAGTAAATGGAGATCTTGTAACAGTGAATGGATGGCAATTTTTAATAGATAGAACAGTACCAAAAATTATAGAAGAATTTGGAGAAGAAGATAAAATAGTTGGAAATGTAGAAAAAATAATAGAATATGGACAAGATATACCATTATATGAATATTTAAAAAAGCCATCAAATACTAAATTTATGTATAATGGAATAGAAATAAAAAATACAAAAGAGTTACCAGTAGGAGAATGGACAGTAACATATAATAAAGAAACAAAAGTAGCACAAATAGAGAGTATAGACAATGTACAGATAGAAGATTTAAGTGGACAAGAGCATACTTTATATTTAAAAAATGGAATAAAAATAAAAAAAGATGAACAAGCAAATTATTATTTAGGTTTTGATGGGCAAAATGATTATGGGCAAATAATGGAATTAGAAGAAACGATAGATTGGGCAAATGGATTTAGTGTAGAATTTGAAGCAACATGGGAAGCATTTAATGATTGGTCTAGAATATTAGATTTTGGAAATGGAGCTGGAAATGATAATATAATAATTTCGAATTATTTTTCAAATAACGAACTATTATTTGAAATTTGGAATGGATATAATAAACAGGGAACGTGGGATATTAGAATACCAAGCATTATATTAAATGAAAAATCAAAGTATGTAATAAGATACGAGAAAAATGAAGATGATATGTATAAAATTACTTTTTATAAAAATGAGGAAGAAATATTTACCAAGATAACAAATTACACTTTGAAGAATATATTAAGAACATCGAACTATTTAGGTAGACCAAACTGGAGTGAAAATGCTTATTTTAATGGAAAAATATATTCATTAAAAATAACTGAAGCTGATGGGGACTTAGTATTGTGGTATGATATGAATAAATATTTAGAAAAGTATGAAATTCAAAATATAAAAGTAGTAGGAGAGGATTATACAGGAAAAATAGCTGATATTTCAGGAAAAGAACATATACTACATCAAAAAAGTGGAGCAAAAGTAAAAAAAGATGAAAATAACATGTACTATTTAAGTTTTGACGGACAAGATGATTATGGACAAATAATGGAATTAGAAGAAACAATAGATTGGGCAAATGGATTTAGTATAGAATTTGAGGCGACATGGGAAGCATTCAATCAATGGTCAAGAATATTCGATTTCGGAAACGGACCATCAAATAATAATATATTAGTTGCAAATCGTCTAACTACTGATAATTTAATACTTATGATTTTAAATGGAGCTAGTCAAGAAACACATGATTTTAGAACTTCTACTATTACATTAAATGAAAAATCAAAGTATGCGATAAAATATGAAAAGAATGAAAGTAATAATTATAAGATTACTTTTTATGAAAATGGAGAAGAAATATATAATACAGTAACAAATTATACAGTAAATAATGTATCAAGAACATCAAACTATTTGGGTAAATCAAATTGGTCTGGAAATGGAATTGATCAATATTTTAAAGGAAGAATATATTCATTAAAAATAACTGAGGCAGATGGAGATTTAGTATTATGGTATGATATAAATAAATGGATAGAAATGAGCAAGTAGAAGAAATAATTTAAGCAATATCAGAAAAAAGGTTAAGGAATTGTTAAAGTAGAAAAATAATAAAAAACCATGTATTTAGTAAGATTAAATATATGGTTTTTCTATTTTAGTTACAGTTCAGTCCAACATTTCGTAACTAGCGTGAGTGTAGTAATATATTTATTTTTAAAAGTGTAGTATGCGGAATCTCCAGAGGCGTTGGAGAGTGTCGAAACTTTTCAAAATAAATATATTACTACATGGGAGCGGATTGCAAATGATATAGCCTGAACAGTAACCTATTTTAATAAAAAATTTCCAAAATTACTTGCAAATTAGAATAATATGGTCTAGAATAGTTTAATATAAGAATAAAGGAGGAAATGATGGCAGATAAATTAATTATAGTTGAATCACCTGCAAAGGCAAATACTATTAAAAAATTTTTGGGTGGAAATACAAAAGTTGTTGCATCCCAAGGGCATATTCGTGACCTTCCTAAATCAAAATTAGGTGTAGATGTAGATAACAATTTTGAACCAGAATATATAAATATTAGAGGAAAGGGAGATTTAATAAAATCTCTAAAAAAAGAAGCAAGTTCTGCTAAAAAAGTATATCTTGCAACTGACCCAGACCGTGAAGGAGAAGCAATTGCATGGCATTTAGCTCATATATTAGGAATAGATGAAAATGAAGAAACACGTGTAACATTTAATGAAATAACAAAAGGTGCTGTACAAGAAGCAATAAAAAAACCAAGAAAAATAGATATGAATTTAACAGATGCACAACAAGCAAGAAGAATACTTGATAGAATTGTTGGATACAAAATTAGCCCAGTTCTATGGAAAAAAGTAAGACGTGGATTATCAGCAGGAAGGGTACAATCAGTTGCAGTTAAATTAATTGTAGACAGAGAAGAAGAAATAGAACATTTTATACCAGAAGAATATTGGAATATATATGCTTTATTACAAGATAAAAAATCTAAAAAAACATTTGAAGCAAAATTTTATGGAAGAAACAATAAAAAATTAGAACTTCATAATAAAGAAGAAGTAGACAAGATTTTAGAAAAAATAAGTGATGCTAAGTACATTATAGATGAGGTAAAAAGAGGAGAAAAGAAAAGAAATCCTGCTCCACCATTTACAACTTCTACAATGCAACAAGAGGCATCAAGGAAACTTGGATTTACTTTAAAGAAAACAATGAGTGTTGCTCAAGGGTTATATGAAGGTGTTAAAATACCTGAAAAAGGAACAGTAGGGCTTATTACTTATATGAGAACAGACTCAACAAGAATATCAGAAGTAGCAAGGGCTTCAGCAAAAGTAGAAATTATTAAAAATTACGGAGAAAAATATTACGAAAATAGATACTATAAAACAGGAAAAGATGCACAAGACGCACACGAAGCTATAAGGCCAACATATGTAGATATAAATCCAGAAGATATAAAATCATCATTAACAAATGATCAATACAAGCTATACAAATTAATATATAATAGATTTATAGCAAGCCAAATGTCTACAGCAATATATGATACATTAACTGTAACAATAAATGCAAATGATTATACATTTAAAGCAAGTGGACAAAACTTAAAATTTAAAGGATTTATGATATTATATGTTGAAGGAGAAGATATAGTAAAAGAGGAAGAAAACGAAAAAATACCAGATTTACAAGAGAATGAAGAAGTAATAAAAAAGAAAATAGATACAAAGCAAAGCTTTACAGAGCCACCACCACGTTATACAGAAGCAAGCCTTGTAAAAGCATTAGAAGAAAAAGGAATAGGAAGACCAAGTACGTATTCACCTACAATTACTACTATTTTAGAGAGAAGATATATAGAAAAAACACAAAAACAATTGGTTCCAACAGACCTTGGAAAGGTAGTAAATAAATTATTAATAGAAAATTTCCAAGATATAATAAATGTAGAATTCACAGCTAATATGGAAAATGAATTTGATAAAATAGCAGATGGAAAAGAGAAGTGGAAAAAAGTAATAAAAGAATTTTATAATCCTTTTGAAAAAACAGTAGAAAAAGTAGAAAAAGAATTAGAACATGTTAAATTAGTTGAAGAGGTTTCAGATGTTCCATGTGAAAAATGTGGTAGAATGATGGTAATAAAATATGGTAGATATGGAAAATTCTTAGCTTGTCCTGGATACCCAGAATGCAAAAATGCAAAACCATTTGTAGAAACAATAGATGTACCTTGTCCAAAATGTGGAGCAAAAGTTCAAATAAGAAAAACAAAAAGAAAAAGAAATTATTATATTTGCGAAAACAATCCTAGTTCATGTGATTATATCTCATGGAATAAACCAAAAAAAGGTGAGAAGTGGAATCCAGAAGAAAAAGTAGAATTAGAAGAAAAAACTACCAAAAAGAAAACTACTAGAAAAACAACTACAAAAGCTACTAAAAAAACATCTTCAAAAACAAAGAAAAAGGCAAAATAAAAATATGAAATTGGCAAAAAGTATTTACTTTTTTAGAATATGTGGTATAATATAAACAGATAGAAGGTTACCACAGTAAGTGTGGAAGCCATCACGTTTGAAATTATAAGACTGCACTATTGACGGCTAAATCAGATAGTGCAGTTTTTTTATGCCAAAATTAAAAAGATAATTAAGGCAAATATTATGAATAGCAATATTATATTAAAAACAATGGAAAAAATTAAGCATTTAAATATTAATTTATTCATAAGCATCACCTACTATGTAATAGAGATGACAACCACACTTCTAAAGTTTAACCAACTATCTTATAAGAGTATATAATAAAATTAAACAAATTGTCAATAAGAAAATGGCGAAAATTGGCAAAAAGTATTTACTTTTTAAAAATATGTGTTATAATATAATTATAAAAAGAGAAGAAAGCTAAGCTTTCTCCTCGTAGTTGTTAGAATTGAAGTTAGATTCGTTAGGTCGTACTTCAATTCTTTTTCTATGTATACAAATATTATAACCGAACTAATCCAATTAAAAATATTGCAATACCAATAGAAAGAACTACCAATGATATTCCAACACATAACTCCATTTTCCTCACCTCCTATAATAGCATATTTAGTATTACAATATAGTAATACTAGCGAATACCATCATAGGGTCAAAAGTGAGGTTTCTAACAACAAAATTAATTTATCATAACACTTACAAAAAGTCAATATAAAATTTACAAAAAAACAAAAACTATTTTTTGAAAATACTTCCATAAACTATAAAAATATGATATAATAATTAATCATATTTTAAAGGAGATAAATATGTTTATTAATCAAACAGTAGCAAAAGAACTATATGAAGATGTAGGAGATACAAAACTTCAAACATCAAAAGAATATGTAAAACAAAAAAGAGTAAGTATAGAACATATAGATTATAATAATATGAATAATTTTTGTGTAGAAAGTTTAGTAGATGGAAATTATGATAAATATAGAGTACATATATCATTAAGAAATGGGGAATTAGATAGACTTCAGTGTGAATGTGAAGATTACAATTTACATTATGGTGCGTGCAAACATATTATAGCTACATTACTTGAAATAGATGGAAATCCAAAATATAATAAAGAACAGAATAAATCAAAAAACAAAGAGAGATATTCTAACTTTACAGATTTAATAAATACATTTTATGATGAAGAAATGAGATTAATTGATGATGATATTGGAGAATCCATTATATCATTAGATAAAAATGTAAATTTAGTTCCTAAAATTATATTTGATTCTTATTCAAAAGAAATGAAAATAGAATTTAAAATTGGAACTAAAAAACAATTATATAAACTTAGAGATTTAGTAGAATTTTATAATTTAATGGTAAATAAAGAGCAATATAAATATGGTGCAAAATTAAATATGGTGCATGAGGAAAAAAACTTTGATAAATGTGATATACCAATACTTAATTTTATTATGAAACACGCAGAAACAATTAAATATGTAAATAATAATTCCAATAGTATATATAGATATTATGGAAAAGTATTAAATACAGGAAGTATAGTGCTTAGTAATACAGCACTTGATGAGATTTTTGAGATACTACAAAATAAAAGAGTATCTATAGAAAAAGAGTACATAATTACAGAGATAGAATTTGTAAATAATATTCCAGACATAAAATTTGAATTAGAAAAGATTAATAGTCAAGAATATAAATTAATATGTAACATAGATACTTATAATAACTATGAAATAATAGAAGGAAAAGAATATACATATTTTTTAACTGAAGATAAACTATATAGATGTAGTAAAGAATACAAAGAAAGCACTCTTAAATTATTAGAAGTATTTAAAAGAAATTACACAAGAGAAATAAAATTTTCTAAAAAACAAATGCCAAACTTTTTTTCAATAGTACTTCCTAAGGTTGAAGATAGTATAACTTTAGATACTATAGATGAAGAAGAAATAGAACAATATATGCCCAAAAAACTTGGTGTAAAAGTATATTTAGAATTTAATGAAAGAAATTATATTGTAGCAAAAGTTATGTTTTGTTATGGAGAAGAAGAATTTAATCCACTAAAAGAAAATCCAAATATTCCAAGAGAAGTGTTAGAAGAGGCGGAAAGTTTAAATAAATTTAGAAAAACAGGATTCTTGCTAGATAAGAAGAATGCAAGATTTATACTTGCAGATGATGAAAAAATATATAATTTTTTATATGAAGATATAATAGAATATATGCAAAAATTTGAAGTACTTGCTACAGATGATTTTAAAAGCAGAGAAATAAAAAAACCTAAAATGGGAAGTATAGGCGTAAAAATAGAAAATAATTTATTAGGTATAGATGTAGATAACTTTAATTTTGATAAAAAGGAACTAAGAGAGATACTTGAAAAATACAGCTTAAAAAAGAAATACTATAGGCTAAAAAATGGAGATTTTTTAACATTAGAAGAAAATGAAGATATTAACTTTTTAAATAGCTTAATTTCTGGAACACGGAGTAAGTTATAAAGAAATAGAAGAGGGAAGCATAAAACTTCCAATGTATCGTTCACTTTATTTAGATAGAATAATAAATAAATTTGAAAATACAACAATAAGAAAAGATGAGCATTATAAACAAATGATAGATGATATGAAAGATAAAACTAATATAAGTAGTTTAAGAATACCAGATACTTTAAATAAAACATTAAGAGGTTATCAAAAAATTGGATTCAAATGGTTAAAGACATTAGATTATTATCAATTTGGTGGAATACTTGCAGATGATATGGGACTTGGAAAAACACTTCAAGTTATATCAATCATATTATCATATATAGAAAATAATAAAGAAGATAAATTACCAATAATGGTAGTGTGTCCAAGTTCACTTAGCCTAAACTGGAAAGCAGAAATAGAAAAATTTGCAAAATCTATAAAAGCAATGGTAATAAGTGGAAATGCAAGTATAAGAAAAGAGCAAATAAAAAATATTCCAAACTATGATGTTGTTATAACTTCATACGATTTATTAAAAAGAGATATTGATTTATATGAAGAATTAAACTATAAATTTAGATATGTTATAGCAGATGAAGCACAATATATGAAAAACAGTAACACACAAAATGCGAAATCAATTAAAAAGATTAAAGCTATAACTAAGTATGCACTAACTGGTACACCAATAGAAAACTCACTTTCAGAGTTATGGTCTATATTTGATTTTTTAATGCCAGGATACCTATTTTCGTATAATAAATTTAGAGAAAAGTTTGAAATTCCTATAATTAAAAATGAAGATACAGAATATATGGATAAACTAAGAATGTTAATAGAACCATTTATTTTAAGAAGAACAAAAAAACAAGTATTAACAGAACTACCAGATAAAACAGTCACAGTATTAAATAATGAAATGACTGAAGAACAACAAAAAATATATTTAACTTATCTAGCACAGGCAAAAGAAGAATTAAATGAAGAAATAAAATTAAATGGGTTTGAAAATAGTCACATTCAAATATTATCAGCTCTAACAAGATTAAGACAAATTTGTTGTCATCCAAGCCTGTTTTTAGATAATTATAAAGGCTCATCAAGTAAATTAAACCAATGTGTAGAAATTATAAAAGATGGGGTAGCAAGTGGGCACAAAATATTATTGTTTTCTACGTATACATCAATGTTTGAAATAATAGAAAAAGAATTAGAAAAAGAAAAAATAGAGTATTTTAAATTAACAGGCCAAACTAAAGTAGATAAAAGAATAGAATTAGTTGATGAATTTAATAAAAATAATGATATAAAAGTATTTTTAATATCTTTAAAAGCAGGGGGAACAGGTTTAAACTTAACAGGTGCAGATATGGTAATACATTATGACCCATGGTGGAATTTAGCAGCAGAAAACCAAGCAACAGATAGAGCATATAGAATTGGACAAAAAAATAATGTACAAGTATATAAGTTGATAACCAAAAATTCAATTGAAGAAAAGATATTTGACTTACAAGAAAGAAAAGCGAAACTTATAGATAATGTACTAGATACAAAAGCATCATTTATTAGTAAGCTTTCTAAAGAAGAAATTATGAAGTTGTTTGAATAATTTGCAAATGCTAACATAATATGGTAAAATTATAGTGCGTAACAATAAAGTGCAGGAGGTAAAAAAATGAGTATTCAAGTTAAAGGAGAGGCAAAACCGAAAGCAAATGTCTTCAAACTTGCAACTGTGAAAAGTGCAAGTTATGATCCGTGTAAACACAGTGGAATTAAAGAAGAAAAAATCCATATAGAAACAGTTGATGGAACAAATTATGAATGGATTGTTAATCAATATGTGGTTCATATGGAAGAATTCACTAAAACGCGGGAAGATATAGAAGCTGGAAGGATTGCACCAGGAACAGAAATTACAATCAAATGTAATTCAAGTGGATTGCTATCTTTTGTTCTATAACATGAATATTTGCTAAAGACAGGACACGTGTTCTGTCTTTTAGTTATAAACACAGGTTTTGACACTTTGAATAAAAAGATATATAATAATAGGGATTTCCTATGGAAATTGTAATAAAAAAATAGCACAAGGAGATTAATCTCCAGAAAGGACACATTTATGAAACACGTAAGAACATTAACAACACGGAATTTGAAGGAGTCCATGAAAAAAGGGGGTTGTGGCGAGTGCCAGACTTCCTGCCAGTCTGCTTGTAAGACATCTTGCACGGTTGGAAACCAGTCATGTGAGAAAATCAAGTAGTGAGGTTTAGGTGCTAAAATTTTAAGTGGGAAAGGTATGAGTTAATCTTTCCCACAATCTAAATAAATGAGGTAAAAATATTACTATCATTTTCACTAGTTTAGTACTATTATTATGAGAGGAATGAAATTAAATTAAATATGAAAGATTATATAACAGTAATTGGTGGTGGACTTGCAGGGTGTGAAGCAGCATACCAAATTGCAAAAAGAGGAATAAAAGTAAAATTGTATGAAATGAAACCAGTTAAATTTTCAAAAGCACATTCAAATAAAAATTTAGCAGAAATTGTATGTAGCAATTCCTTTAAATCTAACTTACATACAAATGCTTGTGGTTTATTAAAAGAAGAGTTACGTATGCTTGATTCATTATTAATAAAATGTGCAGACAAAACCAGTGTACCAGCAGGACAAGCATTAGCAGTAGATAGAGAAGAATTTTCTAAATTAGTAACAAAAACAATAAAAGAAAATCCAAATATTGAAATTATTAATGAAGAATATACAGGAGAAGAAATTATAAAAAAGCAATATGTAGAGACAGTACGTATAAGAGACAACATTGTAGGGGCAGGTCTTGTACCTGCCCAAGATACAGGTATCACAATTATTGCAACAGGACCATTAACAACGGACAAATTTGCTAAAAATATAGCAAAAATAACACAAGAAGACAAGTTGTATTTTTATGATGCAGCTGCACCAATCATTTCAAAAGAAAGTATTAATATGAGTATTGCTTTTTTTGGAGATAGGTATGAACAGGAAAGAAAAAAAGAAGAAAGCATAGAAGAATGGAACGGAAGAAGGAAGAACATTAAAGAAGGAAGTTATATAAATCTTCCAATGAATAAAGAAGAATATGAAAATTTTTGGAATGAATTAGTTAGTGCAGAAGTAGTAGAACTTCATGAATTTGAAAAAAGAGAAATATTTGAAGGGTGTATGCCAGTAGAAGTAATGGCAAAAAGAGGAATAGACACATTAAGATTTGGACCATTAAAGCCGGTAGGATTTACAGATAAAAGAACTGGTAAACGTCCATATGCACTAGTACAACTAAGACAAGACGATACTCTAAGAACAATGTTTAACATTGTTGGGTTTCAAACAAACCTAAAATTTGGCGAACAAAAAAGAGTATTTTCTAAAATACCAGGACTTCAAAATGCAGATTTTATAAAATATGGCGTAATGCATAGAAATACATTTATAAATTCTAGTAAATTACTAGATGAAACATTTAATTTAAGGAAAAATAGAAATATTTATTTTGCAGGGCAAATTACAGGAGTAGAAGGATATGTAGAATCTATTGCATCAGGAATGGTAGCAAGCCTAAATGCAGTAAGGCAATATAAACAAATGATAAGTAAAGAAATTGAAGAAAAGGATAATTTAACAAAGAAAGCATCAACATATAAAGAAAAAGATAGGATAGTATTTCCAGAAAATACAATGATAGGAGCACTTTCAAAATACATATCAACGCCAAATGAAAAATTTCAACCAATGAACGCAAATTTTGGAATTGTGCCAGAGCTTGAAGAAAAAATAAGAGATAAAAAATTAAAGTACGGGAAGTTAGCAGATAGGGCATTAGAGGAATTAAGAATGTTAAAATTGCAATAAAATGTTACAAGATAATGGTTTTAAAAGAAAATTTATTGCAAACGTTGTAGGGTGAGCGATTTCTCGTCCGTCTTCGAAGAAATTGTTTGATGAATATGTAATTACGCCAAACCATATACACATAATTTTATCAATAAATAGGCAGTACAATATTTCTATAAGTAAAATATTAATTTCTATGTTGCGGACGAGAAATCGCTCGCCCATACAAATGCTTTGTAGCAAAATCTTCGAAGATTTTTTTATCTAAAACCTATCTAGTTACAATAAAATTAACAAATTTACATAAAACTATTGTAAATTTGTTTTTTATATGCTAAAATAAACATAAGTGTTATTTTGCCTAATTTTAGGTAAACTCGAAAGGAGAAAAAATAATGGAAGAAAAAGAATTATTTGGAGAAATAAAACCATTAATAGAAGAATATAAGGAATATGCGAATAAAGAAACTCTAAATATGTGGGATGATATTTTAGAAGATATAGAAATATCAGATAAATCAAGAGAAGAAGGAAAAGTTTATACATCAAATAGAGAATTAGAAATAATGAAAATGCTTGAAGTAATGGATGCTAGAAGGAAATTAGTAAAAGAATTATTAGATATAAGAAAAACGAAAATGACACAAATGCGTAGCACAATTTTTAAAAAAGTTGGGGCTTTTATAAACGATTCTAAAGAAAAAATGAATCAAGAAATTGAAGAAAGAAGACAAGAGCTAGAAGAGAAAAAAGAAGAAAAGAGAGAAAATTTTGAGAAGAAACAACAAGAATTAGAACAAAAGCAACAACTAAGAAGAGATATGAATAAAAGAAGTAAGGCATTAACTAAATATTTACAATTAATGGAACATGATTTAGGAAAAGATGATAAAGTTTATATGGCTGTAGGAGAAGAAAAAATACAAGCTAGAAGAGAAAAAGAAAATTTAAGTAGAGAAATTAATGCTTTAGAAAAAGAATGTGAGACTTTAAAATTCGAATATGAAGATTTTTCTATAGAAAATGATGAAAGATTACAAGAATTAGTAAACAGATTAAATGAATTTGATAATACATATGGTAAAATCGATTTTGAAAGTGAAGATGCAATACAATATATAGGAGAAATGGTAGAAAATTATAAAGAAGAGGACGAAATTCATAAGCTAACAGAAGATGAAGTAGAAGTAGAAGAGCCAGAAAAAGTTGTAACAATGGAAGACTTAGAACAAATAAAAGAAGAAGAGAAAAAAGCATGGGAAATATATGACGAAGAAAATAAAAAACAAGAAGAAAAAAATAAAAAACAAATAGAAGAAGAATGGAAGAAACATGATGAAAAAGATGAAAAACCAGCAGAAGCAAAACAAAAAACAACAACTGAAAAGCAAGCAAATGCACAAACTAAAGCAGGAGCACAAAAACCAATAGGAGCAAATCCAAAGCCAACAAACGCAAAACCAACAGAAACAAAACAATCATGTAAAGAAACACTTCGAGTAGGAATTTCGAAAGGCGAAGAAGAACAAGTAGAAGTGAAAGTACAAGCAGAAGATATGGATCCAGTTTTTGATATGCAAGAAAAACAAATTTTAATTGAAGAAAGAGAACAGAGATTAGCAGAGCTTAAGGCTGGTTTTGAAGATATAGTAGAAGTAGATGGAAATTATATAGCACTAGAAAATAATTTGAGAAGTTATGAAAGTATTGAAGATATCGAATGGGTATTACAGTCTTTAGAAGGAAAGAATATATTAGATATATATGAAGGAATGCTTGCTCAAGAAGAAATACCTAAAGAAATAGAATACTTAAAAAATATAATAAAACAATTAGAAGAAAGGGCAGAAAATCTAGACTTAGAAAAATTAGTAAATGAATTTCCGAAAGTTGAATTAACTAATTTTGCAAAGGAATATGCTAATTTACATACTGATTATATGTTAGATGTAATAGATAAAGAGGGATATTCAAGAGTTGCTAAAGAACTTATGAATGAATATAGAGATGATACAGAATCAATTAAAAGAATGATAGAATGTTACAAAAAATTACGTGATATTGGAAATATTGAACCAGAAACAGAAGAAGAAAAAGCAAAATGGATTGAAGAAATGAATGCTATTGATGAAGAATATAAAGATGTAAAAGATGTTGCAGTACAATTATTAGATATGGAAGATGATTTAATAAATGCAAAAACAATAAATTCAAAATGGAAAAGTAAATCTACAACAATAGTAGTTGAACCAAGAACTGATTCAATAAAAATAGCAATTAAAGGAAGAGAACAGCCAATTAAAATTAACAACTTATTAGAACTAATAGAAGACGGAAAAGCATTACAAGAAGGAGAGTTAATATCCAAGATGGGAATTAATAGATGTGATCCAGCAATATTAGAGGCATTAAAAAGAATAGGAGAAGAAAAACCTATATACAAAAATTTGTTAGATGAATATATTAATAGTTTTAATAGACAAACAGATAAAATTGATGATATTGTATATGATTTCAATAATGAAAGAGAAAATAAACTAGGAAACTATAAAGAGATAGCAAAAGCTTGTAAAAAATATGCTAAGGATGGAGAAAAATATGGAATGGCAACTATAGAAGGAATGTCTAAAGAAGGAATATGGGCTAAAATTATAGGAGGATTAGAAAAAGCAAGAGATTTCATAAAACGTCAATACCAAAAGAGAATTGAGAGTAAAGAATTAAAAGAATATAGATTAAATAAAGATGAAAAAAACAAAGAAAAATCAATAAAGAAAAGAAATCCAAAAGCATTTATGATAAAAATGCAAGAAAAAGCTAAAAGAGGCAAAAGTGAAAGAATTGATATGAGTGAAGCAATCGCAAAACTTCAAGCAATTAATGGAGAATTAGAAAATCAAGAACCTAGTAAAGAGGAAGAGGAAGTTTTATAAAATGTTAAAAAGCAAGAGGAACGGTAAATGTGTTCCTCTTGCTTTTTATTATATAGTATAGTAAAATCAATTAATAAAAAAAAGCTAATTTTGGAGGGATTATTTTGAATATATTAATAAAAAATTGTAATCTAATTTCTATGAGCAATAAAAGAGAAAAACTAGAAAAAGATATAGATCTATTAATTAAAAATGGAAAAATAGAAAATATAAGTGAAAACATAAATGAAAAAGTAGATAAAATAATCGAGGCAAAAGGAAAAGTAGTTATGCCAGGACTAATAAATACACATGCCCATGTACCAATGAGCATATTTAGAGAAACATTAGATGGATATAACTTGCAAGATTGGCTAGAGAAAAAAATTTGGCCAATGGAAGATAAACTAAAAAAAGAAGATATATATTATGCGTCACTACTATCATTTTTAGAAATGATTAAGACAGGTTGTACAACAATTAATGATATGTATTTTTGTGGAGACGAAATAATAAAAGCTGCTTTGCATTCAGGAGTAAGGCTAGGAACTACTAGAACTCTTATGGATTTAATAGGTGATGGAGCTGTACGTTTAGAAGAATTAGAAAACTTTATAAAGGAATATGATGGAATAAGTGAAATTATAACTTTAAATATTGGAATACATGGATTGTATACTACAAATGCACCATATATAGAAAAATGTGCAAAATTAGCAAGAAAATACAACAAAATAGTGCATATACACTTTTTAGAAAATACAAAAGAGAGAGAAGACATTTTAAAATCATATAATGTAAAAAGTCCAGTAGAATTAATAAAAAAATATTTTAAAGGTTTAAATGTTATACTTGCACATTCAGTAAAATTAACTAAAGAAGAAATAGAAGAGTTATCAAATGAAAATGTACATATATCACATTGTCCAGTAAGTAACCTAAAATTAGGATGTGGAATTGCAAATGTTTCATATATGATGAAAAACGGAATAAATGTAAGTATAGGAACAGATGGGCAAGGAAGCGGTTCTAATTTAGACTTATTTGAAGCTATGAAATATACAGCACTTTTGCAAAAGGGAATTTTAGAAAATCCAAAAGAACTACCAGCATATGAAGTTTTAAAAATGGCAACAGTAAATGGAGCAAAATCATTAGGATTAGAAGACAAAATAGGAACAATTGAAGAAGGAAAATCAGCAGATTTAATAATACTTAACTTAAGAACAGTAATAACAACCCCTATAAATAACATATTTTCACAAATTGTATATAATATAAAAGGAACAAATGTCGAAACTACAATTATTAATGGGAAAATTGTAATGGAAAATAGGGTTGTATGTGGAATTGATGAACACCAAATATATAAAAAATGTAATGAAATAATAGAAAGAATAGGTAATGTTTAGACTATATTTTAGAATATCTTACAAAGGTATTAAAGGAGGTATTAATCAAATTCTTCTAAGAGTGGGCGATTACTAATTGCTCCTACACCTTAAAGCAAGGTTTTGTAGCTTTTATTACAATTTGTAGTATTTTATGATACATTTCCATGCTTTAAAATTTGGAAAAATTGACAATTTTTGATATTTATTGTATAATAAAAAGGTAATGCTAAAAAAAGGAGTTTTAAAAATGACAAATATAAAAAAGGCGACACTAGCTGCAATAATCATCTTAGTAACTATTATAGGGATATGTATTGCTAGTTTTGCTACAAACAAAGGTACAATACAAAAAGAAGCAAAATTAAGAAAACAAGCATCTAATGATAGTACTGTACTAGAAATTATACCAAAGAAAGAGGAAGTAGAAATACTTGATAAAGTTGGAGATTGGTATCAAGTAAGATACAATAAAATTAAAGGATATGTAGCTAAAGACTTTCTTGAAGTTATAGAAGAGAGCGATACTAAAGAACAAAATGAAGATACACAAAATAATGAAAGCAAAACAAAAGTAATCAAAAAAGGTGAAACTTTTAAAATAGAAAAAGAAGCTAAAATTTATGTTAGACCACTAATTAATTCAAAAGTTATTAAAACTATTGAAAAAGATAAAACCGTAAATGTTATCGAGATTAGAAACAATTGGGCATATATAAATATTGATGATGTTTCAGGATGGGTTAGTTTAACAAGTATTGGTGCTATATTACCAAATGAGGAAAGTGGCAATGAAAATAATGAACTAAATACAAATAATAACCAAAATGAAAATAATAATCAACCAGAAAATAACAATAATGAAAGTAATAAGCAAGAAGAAAATAATAATGAAAATAGTAACAATAAAACCGAAAGTAGTAATAACGAAAATAATAAGAAAGAAGAATTAAATAAAACTGCATATGTTGTAACAACTGGAATTAATTTTAGAGAAGAACCAAATACCGATTCAAAAGTATTAAAAGTATTTGCACAAAATGCAAAAATAACAATACTTGAAGAAATAGGTGATTGGTACAAAATTAAGCACAATGACCAAATAGGTTATGTATTAAAATCATATGTATCTAGTAAAAAAACAGAGACAACATCAAGAAGTAGTATAGACAGAACATCTAGTGTAGAAAATAAAACACAAGACCAAGCTAAAGAAGAAAATAAATCTACTACATCAAGTTCATCAAATAAAGGGCAAGAAGTAGCAAACTATGTAAAACAATTTATAGGATATAGATATGTATATGGAGGTTCAACTCCTAAAGGAGGATTTGACTGTTCAGGACTTACAATGTATGTATATAAACAATTTGGAGTAAGTTTGTCGCATTCAGCAACAGCACAAAGTAAGCAAGGAACAAAAGTAAGTAAGAGCGACTTACAACCAGGAGACTTAGTATTCTTTTCAAACTATAAAACAGGTAAGGGAATTGGTCATGTAGGGATATACATTGGAAACAACCAATTTGTACACGCATCTACTGAAAAAACAGGAGTTATAACATCTAGCATAACATCAGGTTCATATAGTAGAAGATATGTAACAGCAACAAGAATGTTTTAAGTTGTTATTTACTAGAGTAAGAAAAATCAAGTTTTTAGTAAAAGATAGCGACACTTAAACGAGAGTACTTTTTGTTTTTCGAGATTTAGAGAGAAAAACAAAAATGTCCTACATTCAGCAAGACTATAGAAGAAGTAAAACACATAGAATAAACTATGTATAAATAAAATTGGGGGAAACTTAATATAGAAAGCGGTGTAAGCGGTGATAAATCGACCAATTTTAATTATACTACTTGGATATATTATAGGAATAATAATAGGGCTATACTGTAACATCAGTATAGCTATTTTTATAATACCTATAGTAGTAATCTATTTAAGCATTAAATTTATATATAAAAAATCTATTATACAAAACAAAAAACTGAAACATTATCTTCATATATTTAATATAAAAAAAGTGATTTTAATATTTTTAATCAGTATAGTTATATCAAATACAATAGTATTAATACTAAACAATAAATATGATTTATTATTTAAAAATATAAAAGAGGTCCAGTATTTGGCTACAATAGTAGAAGCACCAACAATAAAACAATATGGAGCAAGATATAAGATAAAAATAGAAAGTATAAATAAAGATACCAGAAAATTTAAAAATACATACTTATATTTAAACACAAAAAATAAAAACCTAAAAGTAGGATATAAAGTAACGTTTATAGGAGAATTTATAGAACCAGAAATTAAAAGAAATTATGGAGGATTTAACTATAAAGAATATTTAAAATCAATTGGGATATATGGAAGTGTTAATGCTAATCATGTTAAAATTATAGGAAATGGAAATATTAGCAAAATAAAACTTGTTGCAAACAAAGTATCAAATTATATTAAAGAAACAGTAGCTAAAAATATAGAAAATGAAAGCAATAGAAATTTATTATTAGGAATATTACTTGGAAATGATGATAACTTAGAAAGCGAAATAAAAGAAAGCTTTGCGGGCAGTAACCTTTCACACTTACTTGCAGTATCTGGAATGCATATATCATATGTAATATTAGGAATAAGCATAATACTTTCAAAACTAAAATTTCCTAAAAAAATAACAAAAATATCTACAATAATATTATTAATATTTTTTATTTTCCTAACAGGAGAAACACCATCAGTAAAAAGAGCTTGCATTATGGCGATAATGTCTATTATAGCAAGTTTAATATATAGGAAAAGTGATACTATAACAAATATAAGCACATCACTACTTATAATATTAATTCAAAATCCATTTAGTATAATGAACATAGGATTAATTTTATCTTATTTTGCAACACTTGGAATAGTACTTTTTTATAAAAGAGTATTAAATTTTATGAAAAAGCCTATTTATTTAAAGGCGATTGTATCAAAAGGAGCATTAGAAAAAATTACAGAAGCGAACAATAAAAGAAACAAAACAATAATAAAAACTCTGTTAAAAGATTTTTGTAATAAAATAAGGGAAATTATAAGTGTCTCTATTTCAGCACAAATACTTACTTTCCCATTAAGTATGTTAATATTTAATAAAATATCATTAACATTTTTGTTTTCCAATATACTTGTAAGTCTCATAATAGGTGTAATAATCATATTAGGTTTTTTGTCTATTATATTCCAATTAAAAATATGCTTTAATATTTTGGAAATCTTGTTAAGTATACTTACAAAAATAGCCAATATATTTTCTAAAATACCAATTTCTAATATAATTATGAAAACACCAAGTTTAGTATTTGTAATATGCTATTACATCATAATTATATTTATATTCTATATAATATTTTTACGAAAAAAACAACTTAAAAGAACATTAGAAATAATGTTTTTAGCAGTTGTAGATACATTTAAATCAAAGTTGTTAGTTCATAAAAGACATTTTTTTATATCAATATTATTAGTAATTATTTTAGCCCAAAGTATAAAGCTAATACCAAAAGACTTAAAGATACACTTTATAGATGTAGGACAAGGAGATTCTTGTTTAATTATAACACCGAAGAACAAAACAATTTTAATAGATGGAGGAGGAAGCAGAGCAGATAATTTTAATGTACGGAAAAAGTACATTACTTCCATATTTGCTAGATAGAGGGATAGTAAATATAGACTATATGCTGGTATCACATTTCGATTTAGACCACTGCCAAGGCCTTTTATATGTAATGGAAAAAATAAGTGTTAAGAATGTAATTATAGGGAAGCAATTTGAAATATGCGATAATTATGAAGAATTTGTGAGAATTGTTAAAGAAAAGAAAATTAAAGTGGATATAGTAGAAGCAGAGCAAAATCTAAATGTTGAGGAAGATTTATATTTCAATATTTTATGGCCAGATTCTAAAAATAAGATAAGTGATAATGCAATAAACAACAATTCATTAGTTTGTAAATTAGTATATAAAAATTTTTCTTGTGTTTTTACAGGCGATATTGAAGAAAAGGCAGAAAAAGAATTATTAAATAAATATAAAGATACAAATATACTTATGGCAACTGTCATAAAAGTTGCACATCATGGTTCAAAAAGTTCCTCTAAAGAAGAATTTATAAAAAAGATAGAACCTAAAATTGCAATAATACGGGGTTGGAAAGAATAACACATTTGGACATCCAAGTAATAGTGTAATAGAACGTTTTAAGAAGTTTAATGTAAAAACATATAGAACAGATGAATGTGGTGAAATTACAATAAAAACTAATGGAAAGAAAATAATAATAAATACAATAATAAAATAACTACCAAAATTGTATAAAAATCCCTATTTTTGAAAATACTATATAAAACTTAAAAATATTTAAGAAAGAAGGTAGTATATGAAAAAATGGGGAATTATTATAGGAGCTATTATAATAATTGCTATTGCAGTATATGTTGGTGTTTTTGTGTTTTATAGAAGTAATAAACCTAAAAATCAAGTTAATACTACAAATATAAAGAATGAAACAATTTCAAATCAAGTAAATTATAGTGTAAAAAATGACATAACCATTACTACAAATACAAATGAAGAAAAAATATCTCCAAATGCAACACTAATTTTAAAAAGAAAATATAAAGAATGTGGGCATATAATAAAAGAATATAAAAAAATTACAGATGAATTAGTAAATTTGACTAAGAAAGAATTAATAGAGAAAGAAAATGACTGGGAAATAGAAAAGTTTTCAAAAATGGAAGTAATACTTCTAAAAGAGACAGAGGGTGTTTGTAATGAACATTATGTACTAAAAGAAAAAGATGGAGTTATAGCTGTATATAAAATTGAGAATGAAGATAAAGAAGTTTTAGAAGAATTAACAGGTATAGTAACAGAGTATTTAACTGAAAGTGATAAGATGGAAATAGAAGAAGGAATTACAGTATATGGGAAAGAAGAATTAAATAGTATTTTGGAAAATTATGAATAAATTTGACAGAAAATGGAAAAAGATATATATGTAATATAAATCAAACTGTAGACAATGTTATATCAAACATTAGCCATTAGGGTATGCTTTGAATCCTATAGGATTTGGGGATGTTTTGATATAACAAAAAAGGAACGCTGAAATTTGGCGTTCCTAATTTTTATCTTTATCCTGATCAATTTTTAAGTTTTCCTTTTTCAAATATCCTTGAGAATAAAATGCTTTAAAATACATTACAAGTGAGAATACAGTAGCAATTAAAGCTAGATAATATAAGTATTGGTCAAATGCAGGAAGCGTAGGCATACTATATTCTGGATGGCTTAATAAAGTAGTATTAAATTGCCTTATAAAGAAAGAACTTACAATTGCAACATAAAATAATACTGTTGATAATTTTCCATACCATCTACTAGACACTACAAATTCTTTTCCATAAAGAAAAGATGCACCAGAAATCATTGCAAATTCTTTTAAAACTACTATAACTAGAATCCATAGAGGTATTATATTTTGAAGAGCAAGTACAGTAAGTACAGAAATTTGTGTTGCTTTATCAGCAAGAGGATCAATTAATTTTCCAAAGTTTGTTATAAAATTAAACTTTCTTGCAATAAATCCATCTAAAATATCAGTTATTCCAGATATAGTTAAAAATACAAATGCTAAAATATAATTTTCTTCAATTAAGTATGCAATAATTACAGGAATTAAGAAAAATCTTATTATTGTTAATATATTTGGTATATGTTTAAACATAAATATTTCCTCCAAAAATGTAATATAATATATAATACATTTTTTGCTAAATTTCGTCAAGTAGATAGAGTATATAAATAAATTTTTATAAAATATATTTGACAACCCCCAAGACAAAAGTCTTGAGGGACAGATTAGAGATTAAAACTATTATTCTTTGGCAGAGAATCCAGCTTGTACCTAATTTGCAGAATCCTTACCAGATTCATTTTTGGGTACGTTTTCTGCATCAGCAGTATCTTTTTGCTCCATAATTCCCTCGACATCAGTCTCTTCCGAAACTACCGGTTCTTCTTCGAGAGACAAGAGTTTCTTGGAAACCAAAAGTGTAATGAGGGAGGTATAGATGGTGGGAGCAAGTTTTTCAACAATCCCTTTTGCCTGCTCAATGAAAACTGTAATAGATTTGTTTAAATCTGTATTATCAGTTTTGCCAGCATCTTCAAAGTTGACCTTGTTGCCCAGTACTTTCTTGCCATACAGGAATGCAAGTACTCCCATTATGCCCAACAAGAAGATGCAAATTTTCACCTTTTTCTGTTCTGCAACATCAGACAAATCAATGTTAAACTTGTTCTGAATAAAGCTCTTAGCCAGATCACGATACAGTTCCGCTCTGATCTGGAAATCTTCAGTGAGAACACGTACTTTCTTGGATAACTTACCAGTAAACTTGGGCTTATGCAAGGTTGTATAAACCAAGATTACGCTCAAGGCAATGGGCAGCATATTCTCTGTCTTAGGCTGAAGAAAAGAAAACTTTTTACTGATAGACTCAAGCTGAGTCATACCAGCTTCAACCTCTTCAACAGAAACATCTGTAGAAACTTCTTCCCCCTTGTTAGTGCCAAGAAATCCAGAAATTGCCTGTACAGCACCATAAGCACCAGCGGAAATTCCTCCAAGAACCATCAGCTCCTTAAGAGCTTTCTTGTTTTCAAGGAATGAAATCTTGAAACCAAGTTTTTTCTCGCAGGTTTCTGCAACGTTGTTAACAGAGAGATCACATTCATTTGAATTCAAAATCCGGTAAGCAGCATAAACAGCTGCTACAGGAACAGCCCACCTCAAAACAGGTTTGTACCTCTCAGCCCAGGTTATCATCAGTTCAAGGTTCTCTTTGGGAGAATTCTCGTAAAGCAGGGTTTTGATAGTAGTTCCATTTTTTGTTGTTTCTTTCATAGTAAGTTCCTCCTTGATCTGTGTTTGATTTTCTTTGTCAGCCAAAATGGTTTCACGTTCTTGTAGAGATTTATCTTTAATTCTTAAATCGCTCACCTGTTCTTGTAGAGAGTGCTCCCTACGTTGCAAATCGCTTTCATGTTGCTGAATTTTTTTCTTATTGCGTGAAAGAATGGAGGCTTCGCTTTCATGTTGCTGAATTTTTTTCTTCTTGTGTGAAAGAATGGTGGCTTTGGCAAATTTGTCATAATCTTCCTGATCAAATTTAAAGCCAACTATGTGACGGTCCCCCAATTTAAGCAAATTACAATATTTTCTGCAATCGCAAAAAGAACATACAGGATGTCCTACATCATTGTCTGTGGTGGTTTCAACACTGAAAGTAACAATAGGCTCATCTTCACTTTCAACCAGAGAAGAAATTGGTATGTGTCCACTAAACGATAGATTAGCCCTTCCGCATATAGGGTTAATAGAATAGTAACAGTTATTGTTATCAAAATAAATATTATAACTGTTATCATCATTATATCCTAGTGGTGTGATACAATTACTTAACTTAATGGCATAAGAGGGTGAATCATAATAGTCTAAGTCAAAATCACAATGAGAATTATGCCATTCACCACAATAAGGACATAGAATCTGTTTGGGTGTACACTTTAATAAGGCTGAGTTCATAAATTTTTAATCCTCCTGTCTAATGTTAATGTTGTTAATAGTTTCTTATCTCCTTTCTATAGAGTGTATTTATGCGTATACTCATATTAGGCTATCAAAGTCAATTTGCCTTTGATATATAGTACACTAAATACCTAAAAAATTATACAATAGATTTACATAAAAGTCAATACAATTTAAAGGTTGTTTTTTGGGAGATTTTAGAGTATAATAATATTATTACAAAATGCGAAAAGAGGAGAATATATGGAAACACGGAAAAAATAATAAGAGAATATTAACAGGTGATAGACCAACAGGGAAATTACATATTGGTCATTATTTTGGTTCACTTATGAATAGAGTAAAACTTCAAAACGAATACAAAACATATATAGAAGTTGCAGATGTGCAAGCATTAACAGATAATTTTAATAATCCTGAAAAAGTAAAAAATAATGTAAAAGAAATTGTTATGGACGAGTTAGCAGTAGGAATAGATCCAAATAAAGCAACAATATTTTTACAATCTATGATACCTGAAATTGCTGAACTTACAGTGTTTTATTCTAATCTTGTTACTATTGCAAGGTTACAAAGAAATCCAACTGTAAAAACTGAAATTGCACAAAAAAGAGACTTGTTTGGAGAAAGTGTTACCTATGGATTTTTAGGGTATCCAGTTAGCCAAGCAGCAGATATTACAGCTTTTGGAGCCACTATTATTCCAGTAGGAGAAGATCAATTACCATTAATAGAACAATGTAGAGAAATTGTAAGAAAATTTAATAGTATATATGGAGAAATATTACTTGAACCTCAAGCATATTTAGGAGAAAACAAGCGTATCAAAGGACTAGATGGAAATGAGAAAATGGGAAAATCTTTAGGAAATGCAATATATCTTTCAGATGACGAAGAAATAATAAAAGAAAAAGTAATGAGTGCTGTAACAGATCCAGGAAGAATAAAAAAAGATGATCCAGGAAATCCTGATATATGTATGGTAGCATATTATCATAATTTATTTAGTAAAGATGAAGTAAAAACAATATGTGAGGAATGTAAAAAAGGATTGCGTGGATGTGTTGCTTGCAAAAAGCAATTAATAAAAAATATAACAGAGCATCTAGCACCGATTAGAGAAAAAAGACACTATTATGAAGAAAGACCTGAGCTTGTAAAAGAAATACTAATGGAAGGTACAAAAGTAGCAAAAAAAGAAGCAGAAGATACAATGGCAAAAGTAAAAGAAGCTATGAAGTTAGATTATTTTAAATAATATGTATGTAGGGGGGACGCCCTCATTGGGTCAAGTAAAAAAATGTAGAGCGTAGGTTGCTATAATTGACCCAAGATATAATATAAATGTAGGGGTAGGTCTTGTGCCTGCCCTAAAGAAAAATAATAAATACAAAAGAAATGTAGGGGCGAGCATCGCTCGTCCGTTTGAAAGAACGAGTAATAAAAAAGGTGGGAGAAAAGTATGTTTACAGATTATGCAAAAATTACAATAAAATCTGGTAATGGAGGAAATGGAGCAGCAACCTTTAGAAGAGAAAAGTATGTAGCAGCAGGACGGACCTGATGGAGGTGATGGAGGTAACCGGTGGAAGTATCTATTTTTTTGTTGATAAGGATTTAAATACATTATTAGATTTTAGATATAAAAAAAGTTTTAAAGCTGAAAATGGAGAAGATGGAAGCGGAAATAATTGTTATGGAAAAAAAGGAGAAGATTTATATATAGGTGTACCTTTAGGAACAATTATTAAAGATGCCCAAACTGGTAGAGTTGTATCAGATTTATCAAATGAAAATCAAAAAGAATTAGTTCTACAAGGTGGTAGAGGTGGTAAAGGGAATGTACATTTTGCAACAGCTACAAGGCAAGCACCTAGGTTTTCCCAAGATGGAGAAAAAGGAAAAGAAAAAGAAGTAATATTAGAACTAAAATTACTTGCAGATGTTGGATTAATTGGGTTTCCTAATGTTGGAAAATCTACTTTTCTTTCAAAGGTAACTTCTGCCAAACCTAAAATTGCAGATTATCATTTTACAACAATTATACCAAACTTAGGGGTCGTAAAATCAAATTATGGTGATAGCTTTATAATTGCAGATATTCCAGGAATTATAGAAGGAGCAAGTGCTGGTGTAGGACTTGGTATTCAATTTTTAAGACATATTGAAAGGACAAGACTTCTATTACACGTAATTGATGTTTCAGGAATAGAAGGAAGAAATCCAGTAGAGGATTTTTATACAATAAATAAAGAATTAGAAAGTTATAGTGAAAAATTAAGTAAAAGGACACAAATTATTGTAGCAAATAAAGTAGATGTAATGCAAAATGAGGAGCAATATAGAGAATTAGAAAAACTTGCAAAAGAAAAGAAGATTGAGATATTTAAAATATCTGCAGCTACTGGTGAAGGAATAGACAAGCTAATGAATAGAGTAACAAAAGTTTTAAGTACATTACCAAAAGAACAACTAGTAGAAGTAGAAGAAAAAATAGTATACACATTAGATGATGAAAAAGAAAAATTTAATGTAATAAAAGATGGTAAAGTATTTATAGTAGAAGGACCTGCAATAGAAAGACTTATGGGAAGAGTAAACTTAGAAGATAATGAATCTATGCATTATTTCCAAAAATCATTAAGAGAATTAGGAATAGAAGCAAAATTAAAAGAGCTAGGGGTAAAAGAAAAAGATACAGTTATACTAGATGGCTGGGAACTTGAATGGTATGATTAATAAAAAAGTCAAACAAATTTTTTTGAAAAATTTGTTTGACTTTTTTTTGTTTTTATGATACCATATAGCCAAATACAAAAAAGGAGTGGTTTTTATATGAATAAAAAAGATCCAAACGAACTAGGAAAAAGAGAAAAAGCAATTTTAAAATTCATTGAAAAACAAATACAAATAAATAGTTATCCACCTTCTGTAAGAGAAATAGGAAAAGCAGTAGGGTTAAAATCAACTGCAACAGTACATGGATATTTAGCAAAATTAGAAGAAAAAGGATATATAAAAAAAGAATCTCAAAAAGGAAGAACTTTAAAGCTACTAAAGGGAGGTTCAGAAGAAAATAAAAATCAAACATCCATGAAAGAATTTTATTCTGGAAAAGAAATGGTTGAAGTACCAGTAATTGGAAAGATAACAGCAGGAGCACCAATTTTAGCAGTAGAAAACATAACAGATACATTCCCAATTCCAATAGACTTTGTAGGAAATTCAGAATCATTTATGCTTACTGTTAGAGGTGAAAGCATGATAGAAGCAGGAATTTTAGATGGAGATTATATATTAGTAAAAAAACAAAACACAGCAAATAATGGAGAAATTGTAGTAGCTTTAATAGAAGATGAAGCAACAGTAAAAACATTCTATAAAGAAAAAGACCATATTCGTTTACAACCAGAGAACTCTACAATGGAACCAATAATAGTACCAGACTGTAAAATACTTGGAAAAGTTGCAGGGGTATTTAGAAAAATGTAAAATAAAAGAGGATTTGGCTCATAGGTGAGCAGTGCTTGCCACTTGTTTAATAGAATATATATAAAATAAAAAGGGCAGCCTAAGACTGCTCTTTACTGTGTTTGCAACATACATTAAAGAAACAACGTTTGCATTTCCCGATACATTTTTCACAACGTAGCCGAGCAAGACAAAGGATGCATCTTTTAGGTGTACATTTACAATTTATTGGAGGAACAAAATTTTTTTCTTCCATAGGTGCTACCTCCCAAAATTTAAATTAGTATAATTATATCACATAAAAGATTAAAATACAACTACATCTATAGCATCTGTAAAATTAGAATTACCATAAGGATAAATTAAGTATAAATAATTATCTTTTCCTAATATAAAAGTGGTAGTATTAGAAGTTTCATAAATTTCACTAGATAAATCTCTTATAAAAACATTATATCCAAGTTCTTTTAGCTTGCCGTGCTTCTATATTTGCTTCCATAACAGTATTTTGTACTGTAGATTTAACTTGAGTTTCATTTAATCCTTTTATTTCTAACATTTGATTAAAAGTAACTTCTTCATTAGTACTTAAATTGTAATTATAAGTTTGTATTATAACTCTTTGAGGATTATTTCCTTCTTTTAAAGTAGACTTTATAACTAATGATAAAATATTAGTATTTATATAACTCATATATTCAACAGTGTAAATAGTATGACTTGTTGAATGTAAGATAATATCATTTGCTTTATTAACATATATGTTTTTTATATTTTCATTAAACTTTTCAGCAGAGACACTAGATATATTAACACGAGGAATAGTTAAGTTTAAATCGTATCTATTATCAATATTGGACTCTCGTGTAACCCAAGTATAAATTAAGTCTTCATCTGCCTTAATTTTTGTAATACCAGATATATTTACATCATATCCTTGATAATCTAAAGTATTATTAAAAATATTTTTAAAATCTTTTGCAAGTTCTTTTTGGTCTATTGATGTTCCATCAATAGTTGACACATCAGGTGTAGGAGTAGTTTTTCTAAAAAATTGCCAATATACACCGAAATTAATAGCAAAAATGCAAATAACTATAATAATACCAAATATAACATTTCTCATACTTATTTTCATACTAGCATCCATCCTTATTATAAATTATAACCTAAATTTATATTTCTATGAAAATTATAACATTATTTTTATAGAAATGTAAATAAATTCTTCGATAAATATTGACTTTTTATATATTTTGTAATAGAATAATTAAGCATTATTATAAAGAGAAATAAAACTTCTCCCCGGTAGTTTAGATTTTACTTTATAATACATTGTAAAGAGAAATTAATGAATGGAGGGTATTTATTACCATGAATAATACAACATACAGCATAAAAAAAGATGATATTGAAAGAAAATGGTATATCATTGATGCCGAAGGAAAGCCTTTAGGTAGAGTAGCAACAGAAGCAGCAAAGTTATTAAGAGGAAAACACAAACCAACATTTACACCTAATTTAGATGTAGGTGATCATGTAATTATTATAAATTGTGCAAAAGTAATTTTAACAGGTCATAAATTAGACCAAAAAATTTATAGAAGTCATTCAGGATATATTGGTGGAATGAAAGAAATAGTAGCAAGAGATATGTTAGCAAAAAGCCCAGAAAAAACGTTAATGCTTGCTATAAAAGGAATGCTTCCACATAATAGTTTAGGAAGACAATCTATCAAAAAATTAAGACTATATGCTGGAACTGAGCATGAAAACCAAGCACAAAAACCAGAAAAATGGGAATTCTAAGAATTTAAGGAGGAAATATAAATGCCTAAAGCAAGTAAAGAAAAAATAATGTTCTATGGTACAGGTAGAAGAAAAAGTTCAATAGCAAGAGTTCGTTTAGTAGAAGGAACAGGAGCTATAACAATTAATGGAAAAAGTATAGATGAATATTTTGGACTTGAAACATTAAAAGTTATAGTAAAACAACCACTAACAGTTACAAATACACTTTCAAAATATGATGTTATTTGTAAAGTAGTAGGTGGAGGATATACTGGTCAAGCAGGAGCAATCCGTCATGGAATAGCAAGAGCTTTAAACGAAGCAAATACTGAATATAGACCAGAATTAAAATCAAACGGTTTCTTAACAAGAGATCCTCGTATGAAAGAAAGAAAGAAATACGGACTTAAAAAAGCAAGAAAAGCACCACAATTTAGTAAAAGATAGGAAAGTGCCTTTTGAGGCAAGAGATGGGAAGCCTATATACAAAGCGGTAATCTATTTAGATTACTGCTTTTATGTTTCATTTTCAAGATTGTCTTCATGTTGCAGAGAATTTTCTTGTTCCATTAATTTTTGTTTTTCCATTCTATATAAATATTCTGTAGTTTGTGTATTAAATTTGGTAGACAGAGTAGCTTCATCCTTAGGTGTATGTTCTTGTTCTAAAGTTTCTAAATCGGCTAATTGATCTCTTAACATATCAAAATTTACATTATACTTATCATATATTATATTACATCCATTTTCAAACTCTTTTTTATCAATTTTACTTTCTCTTAGTTTATATTCTAAATCGCCTAATTCATGATTTACAACCCAATAGTGATTTCCATATAATTGTTCTTTATCTAAATTTCTTCTAGTTATTAATCCAAAATAAGAAATTTTTCCAGTAGCTTCCATTGCCCATAAACATTTTTCTAAAGGATCAATTGGTATTAGTTTTTCTTTGGAAACAGCTATTTTATTCTTGAAATTATTATCATTCATATAAATACCTCCATACATATAGTATTTGGTAAAAAAATTTTTTTATGCAATTATTTAAATATACAAAATAAAAAACCGACTACTTTTGTAGTCGGTTTTGAAAATAAAAGGGGATGTTCAATATAATCTTACTTATATTGAAAAGAAAGTATAAAGGAGTAACATTTATACTCTCTTTGTATGTTTATATAATATAAAACGTATTTGTCCATTTTGTGAATGAATAGTGTAGAATTAGAAAATAAAGTATTAAGAAAAAATGAACATTGTAACAATTGTACAATGTTCACTTTGCTATTCTATTTAAGGTTGTTCTGCAAGAGTTAGTGTAATAGAAACTTCTTTTCCATTTCTATTAACCTTTAAAGTCATTTCATCACCAATTTTATGAGTATTTTTAATTTCATTTAATTCATTCATAGTAGTAACCTTTTTACCATCAGCTTCAATAATTACATCTCCTACTTTAAGACCAGCTTTTTCAGCACTAGAAAAATCATCAATAGATTTTACATAGATTCCAACAACAAGTTTATTATAGTCAGCTGTTTTTTCATCAAGGTCAATTCCAGAAATTCCAATATATGGTCTTTTAACTTTATTATATTGAATTAATTGTTCATAAATATTAAGAGTAGAATTTATAGGAATAGCAAATCCCATACCTTCAATGCCAGTTCCAGAAAGTTTTAAAGTATTAATACCAATAACTTTTCCTTCAGCATTTACTAATGCTCCACCACTATTTCCAGCATTAATAGCAGCATCAGTTTGAATTAAAATGAATGTTTTTCCATCAGAATCCGTAACTTCTCTATTAACAGCACTAATCATTCCTCCAGTTACACTACTTTGCATTCCAAGTGGGTTACCAATAGCCATTGAAAATTCTCCAACTTTTACAGAATTAGAATCTCCAAGTTCGCAAGCCTTTAACCCAGTTTTTTCTATTTTTATAACAGCAAGATCTGTTTGCTCATCTGTACCTATAATTTTTGCTTCATATGGTGTTTCGTCATTATATAGGTAAACAGTTAATTTACTTGCTTTTGCTACTTCATAATAAGAATTATTAGAAGTAGAATTAACAATATGATTATTAGTTAAAATATAACCATCTTCACTCATAATAATACCAGAGCCACTAGCAGTAGAAGTACCATTTTTAGAGAAAATTGAATTTACAGAATATTCTACTGTAATACCAACAATAGATGGACGTACTTTTTCAGCTACACTAACACCAGTGTCAGAATAACTCGAAAGCGATATTTGTGTAAGGCTACCATTAACTGAATTGTTCTTTTCATTTGGGGTAGTAGCAGTAGTTTGTACTGATGTATTACCTATTATCTTTTCACGAACTCCGAGGAACGCCAAAACAAGTGCCTATTACAAGAGAGGTTCCAAGAATTCCAGAGAAAAATGGCACTAATACAGTTTTTGAAAAGCTATTTTTTCCTTTATTTGTATCATTAGAAAAATCAACTACTTTATAAGAAGTAGTTTTATTATTTTGTGAATTATCTTCCATAATTAACCTCCAATTATTAAGATTATAAATACTATAACCTATTTCTATATCATAATACAATAGAATTGTGAAATATTTGTGAAAAATATGTTAATGTTTGAGTTATACTAAGAAATTTGTTACTAGAGAATGTTCTTGTTTTGATTTTTAATATTTATATTTAGATGTTTCTTTTGCAATTATTACTCAGTATAAAAATTAATGATAGTGTAAAATTTTAGTACAAAGAATTATAAAAAAAGAAACACAATAAAAAATAAGTATGATATAATCATAGGAAAAAGAGAAAAACAAGGAGAAAAGCAATGAAAATAAATGAACAACAAAAAAGAGCAAAAGAATTTGTAGAATGCTGGAAAGATAAAGGATATGAAAAGGGCGAAAGCCAAAAGTTTTGGTTACAATTATTAAGAGAAGTATTTGGAATTGAAAAACCAGAAGAATTTATAGAATTTGAAGACCAAGTACATATAGATAAAAGTACAGGATTTATAGACGGATATATACCAAGTACAAAAATATTAATAGAACAAAAAAGTATAGATAAAGATTTGAAAAAAGGAATAAGACAAGCAGATGGAAACTTACTTACTCCATTTCAACAAGCTAAAAAATACATTACAGAACTACCACTTTCAAAGCATCCAAAATATGTAATAACTTGTAATTTTAAATCATTTTTAATATATAATATGGAAAACCCAAATGGAGAGCCAGAAGAAATATTGTTAAAAGACTTAGAAAAAGAATATTATAGGTTACAATTTATAGTAGATAGTAAAAGTGAAAACCTAAAAAAAGAGATGGAAGTATCAATACAAGCAGGGGAATTAGTAGGAAAACTATATGAAGAAATATTGCCATTATATAAAGACCCCAATAATGAAGAATCTCTAAAAAGTTTAAATATGTTATGTGTAAGGCTAGTATTTTGTTTATATGCAGAAGACGCAGGAATATTTGGAAAACACAATATGTTTCACGACTATTTAAAACGTTTTGAAACAATAGAATTAAGACGTGCATTAATTGACTTATTCAAGATATTAGATACAAAAGTAGAAGAAAGAGAACCATATCTAACAGAAGACCTAGCCCAGTTTCCATATGTAAATGGTGGACTGTTTGCAGAGGAAAATATAGAAATACCAATGTTAAATGAAAAAGTAAAAGAACTATTATTAACAAAAGCAAGCGAAAATTTTGATTGGAGCGATATAAGTCCAACCATATTTGGAGCAGTATTTGAAAGCACACTAAACCCAGAAACAAGGCGAAGTGGAGGAATGCACTATACATCAATAGAAAACATACATAAAGTAATAGACCCATTATTTTTGGATGAATTAAAGGAAGAACTAGAAGAAATAAAGGAAATAACAGTAATAAAAACAAAAAAGAAAAAGCTTAGTGAGTTTCAACAAAAAATAGCAAACTTAAAATTCCTAGACCCAGCGTGTGGAAGTGGGAACTTTTTAACAGAGACATATATATCATTAAGAAAATTAGAAAATGAAGTAATAGAAACCCTAAATAAAGGACAAATAGGAATAGGAGAAGAAAACATATCGCCAATACAAGTATCAATAGGTCAATTTTACGGAATAGAAATAAACGATTTTGCAGTAACAGTTGCAAAAACTGCATTATGGATAGCAGAAAGCCAAATGATGAAAGAAACAGAGAAACTATTACATATAAACTTAGACTTTTTACCATTAAAAACATATGCAAACATAATAGAAGCAAATGCTTTAAGAATAGACTGGCAAGAAGTAGTACCAAAAGAAGAACTAAACTACATAATGGGAAATCCGCCATTTGTAGGATTTACTTATATGACCAAAGAACAGAAAAAAGATGTTGAAACTCTTTACCCAAAAGTTAAAAATATAGATTATGTAAGTTGTTGGTATAAAAAAGCAAGTGATTATATAAATAATACAAGTATAGAGAGTTGTTTTGTTTCTACCAATAGTATAACTCAAGGTGAAACAGTAGCACGTATGTGGGAAAAATTAAACATACATATTAATTTTGCATATAAAAGTTTTATCTGGGATAGTGAAGCAAGTCAAAAAGCTCATGTTCATTGTGTAATAATTGGATTTTCAAATATAAATAAAGATAATAAATTTTTATATGAAGGAGATAAAAAAGTAAAAGCAAAAAATATAAATTATTATTTATATGATGCACCTAATATTATTGTAACCAGCAGAAATAGTCCTATAAGTAATGTTTCAAAAATGATATATGGAAATAAGCCAGCAGATGGTGGAAA
Organism: uncultured Clostridia bacterium; assembly: GCA_948630815.1. Classification (GTDB taxonomy): domain Bacteria; phylum Bacillota; class Clostridia; order TANB77; family CAG-508; genus RGIG8482. The sequence continues at coordinate 71,916 of CAPIEU010000005.1, read as the reverse complement.
TTTAATTATAGAAGAATCGGAGTATAAAAACCTTATAGAAAAGAAACCAGAAATTTCAAAGTATATTAAGCCATTATTAGGAACAGTTGAATTTTTACATAATAAAAAAAGATATTGTTTATGGTTAGAGGGAGTAGAACCAACAGAGCTAAAGAAATATCCAGAAATAATAGAAAGAATTAGAAAATGTAAAGAAACAAGGGAAAAAAGCATAGCAGAAGGGATTAGGAAATTTGCAAATACTCCTATGTTATTTGCACAAATAACTCAACCTGTTGGAGAAGCTTTTATAATTATTCCTAGAGTTTCTTCTGAAAAAAGAAGATATGTACCAATGGCTTTTTTAGAAGGAGACAATATTGTTACTGATGCAGTTCAAATAATACCAAATGCGACAATATATGAATTTGGAATATTAACTTCAAATGTACATATGTCTTGGATGAGAACAGTGACAGGAAGATTAAAAAGTGATTATAGATATTCAAAAGATATAGTATATAATAATTTTCCATGGTGTAATCCAACAAAAGAACAAAAGGAAAAAATAGAAAAAACAGCAAAAGGAATACTTGACGCAAGACAATTATATCCTAATAGTTCACTTGCAGACTTATATAATGAAGTAACAATGCCACCTGAACTAAGAAAAGCACATCAAGAAAACGATAAGGCAGTAATGGAAAGCTATGGTTTTTGCTGGAAAAATATGACGGAAAGTGACTGTGTAGCAGAACTTATGAAAATGTATCAAAAAAAATAAAAAATTGACTACAAACACATATAAAATTAACTAAAATAGAAATTCACACTTGAAAATATATTTATTAATCGATATAATAAATATGAAAATAAATTATCTTAATATTAATAAGTTAGAAAGAGGCGGTTTTACTATGAACAACAATCAAAAAGGAATAACAATAGTATCATTAGTGATAACAATCATAATATTACTAATTATTGGTGGAATTACAGTAACAGTAGGAACTGGGGTTATAAAACAAGCAACACTTAAAAATATTAATACAAATATGATGCTAATTCAGGCAAAAACTAAAACTATAGCAGAACAAGCTAAATTTAATAATAATCAAGATAATTATAAAGGAACAAGTTTAAGTGAGGTTTCAGGTAATAAAAAAGTAGATAAAGTATTAGAAACAGGAATTATAGAAGATACAAGTAAATATTATCTGCTTTCACAAGAGGACTTAATAAGCATGGGCTTAGAAAAAATTGATATAGAAGATGGATATATAGTTAATTATGAAACAGAGGAAGTTATATATGTTAAAGGATATGAAAATGATGGTGTAACATATTATAAATTAAACGATATGAAAAATGTAGTTGTAAAATAATTTTTATAGGATATACTAGCGACACGGTGAAGTAGTGCTTTTCTTTTTTGAGTATACGAAAAAAAGAAAATGCCCTACTTCACGCAAGAAGGAGCGGACTAACAAATGAAATAACTATATAATAAGAAGGAATAAATAATGAAAGAAAAAGAAGAATTAAGACTTAAAAAATTAAAGCAGATAGAAGAAGATATATATAGCAATAATTCTAATATAAATTACATATGTGGAATAGATGAAGCAGGACGTGGTCCACTTGCAGGACCTGTTGTAGTTGCAAGTGTTATAATGCCAAAAGAGTCTATGATAGAAGGAGTTAATGACTCTAAAAAAGTTTCAGAAAAGAAAAGAGAAGAATTATATGATAAAATAACAGAAGAAGCGATAAGTTATGGAGTAGGAATTATAGACTGTGAACAAATAGATGAAATAAATATATTAAATGCAACAAAACTTGGTCTTACTACATCTTTAAAAGAACTTACAATAAAACCAAATCTTATTTTAGTAGATGCTCTAAATAAAATTGATACTTTAGGAATAGAGTATAAATCAATAATAAAAGGAGATGCACTTTGTTATTCGATATCATGTGCATCTATAATTGCTAAAGTAACAAGGGATAGAATTATGAGACAGTGGGATGAAATATACCCAATGTATGGATTTATTAACCATAAAGGTTATGGAACAGCCTCTCATATACAAGCAATAAAAGAATATGGATTATGCCCAATTCATAGAAGAAGTTTTACTAAAAATTTTGTGTAGTAAAGTTATGGTGAAAGTAAAGATTGCAAAAATGTAGGGGTAGGTCTTGTGCCTGCCCAATTTATTGAAATTATATTATATATAGAATATTATTATTTATACGAGGAGAATGCTAATGAACATTTTAGAAATTATAGCTAAAAAAAGGGATAAAAAAGAATTAACAAAAGAAGAAATTGAATACTTCGTTAAAGGATATACAAATGGGGAAGTAACAGACTACCAAGCAGCAGCACTAGTTATGGCAATATATATAAATGGAATGAATGATGAAGAAACTACTAATTTAACATTAAGTATGGCAAACTCTGGTGATATGTTAGACTTATCTATATTTGGAAAAAATGTTGTAGACAAACATTCAACACGGAGGAGTTGGAGATAAAGTTAGCTTAATTTTATTACCTATTATTGCTTCATTTGGTATACCAGTTGCAAAGATGTCTGGACGTGGACTTGGTTTTACAGGCGGAACAATAGATAAATTAGAGTCAATTCCAGGATATAATACAAGTGTTGAAACTGAACAATTTATAAAAAATGTAAAAAATATTGGTATAAGCCTAATTGGACAAACTTTAAACTTAGCACCAGCAGATAAATTATTATATGCTTTGCGAGATACAATTTCTTGTACAGATAATATTCCGCTTATTGCATCTAGCATAATGAGTAAAAAGATAGCAGCAGGAGCTAATAAAATAGTTTTAGATGTTACTTGTGGAAGTGGAGCATTTATGAAAAATAAAGAAGATGCTATACAATTATCTAAAACAATGAACAAAATTGGTGAGCTTGCAAACAAAGAAACAGTGTGTATTTTAACAAATATGGACGAACCACTAGGTATCAGTGTTGGAAATAATCTAGAAGTAATAGAAGCAATTGAAGCACTAAAAGGAAATATAGAAAAAGATGTAAAAGCAGTAGTATTAGAATTAGGTAGCTATATGATGAAACTTGCAGGATTTGGCGATGATATTTTAGAAAATAAACAAAAAATATTAGAAAATATACATAATGGAAAAGCGTATAACAAATTTAAAGAACTTATAGAAAATCAAGGTGGAGATATTTCATATTTAGAAAATATAGATAAATTTGAAAAAGCAAAATTTATATTACCTGTAATATGTAATAAAGAAGGATATGTAGAAAAAATAAATGCAAAAGAAGTTGGAGTTATATCAGGAAGTCTTGGAGCAGGAAGAGTAAGAAAAGAAGATAATATAGACCAAAGCGTTGGAATTGTACTTTTAAAAAAGGTATCAAATGAAGTTAAAATAGGAGATATTCTTTGTTACGTACATTCAAACAGTGAAAAACTAGGAAATGAGGCAGTAGCTAAACTAAAAGAAACCTATAAAATCTCAAAAGAAAAAGTAGAAGAGCCAAAAACAATAATAGATATAATTAAATAAGAAAGAAGAATTTTACTCAATTCTTCTTTCTTTTTCTTTACCGCAAAGCTTATCATATTCTTTACATTTTATTTTATACTCCATTTGCTGTGATAAATATCTATAATACATATATGCTTGCTCATATTGTAGCATAGGGTTAAACATAGGATCTCTATACATATTATCATTTACCATATTAGGATCAAAATTCATATTATCAAACCCACTAAATTCCATATTTCTATCCATTATAAACAACTCCAATCTATAAAAACAATTCTTTATACTTATATTCAAAACTATACTATATATGATATTTTATCCTTTATAAAATTTATATTTTTTTCTACTTAAAATAATAAATGTAGTAGTGATAATAATTAAAAGTAAAATAACCATATTGTATGGATTAATATAAGAGTTGAAAGCAGATAAATTATTCACATTATTAGAAAATATTGGTACTAAATCTAGGTCGAAAATTGGAAAAAGGTGAATAATACAGTATGTTAAAATAGCTGCAATTATACCTTGCAATAATTTTCCTATAATATAAGCACTTATAGATATATCCGTTTTTGAAGTGATGCTTAAAACTTGAAGGGCAACACTTATACCACCAAAACCTAAAATAAAACTTGCAAGAGTAATTAAAATAGAAAATGATTTAGTATTAATTAAAGCAAGGTTGTTTAATCCATTTGTAAGTTCTACAAGTCCTGAAATAATAGGAGTAATAAATTTTGTATCAATATTTAACATACTAAATATTGGGTAAAACATTTTACAAATAATATCTAGTAAACCAGAATTGCTTAAAATAGATATTATTACGGAAAATAGTATAACAAATCCACCAATCATAACAATTGTATTAACTGAATTCATAATACTACTTGATAATATTTCTCCTAAATTAGAAAAAGTTGCAATACTTTTAGAAGAGATAGAAGAGTTTTTAGAAGATACCAATTCTTTATCTTTATATTTCCAAAATCTAAATAAAAATCCAACTATAATACAAGATAATATATGAGTTATAAATAAGAGTAATCCTATTAAAGTATTACCAAACATACTAACGCCAACAGTACCAATAATAAAAAGAGGACCAGAATTATTAGTAAATGCAAGTAATCTTTCAGCTTCAGCTCTTGAGCAATTTCCATTTTTTCTAAATTCAGTAACAATTTTTGCACCAACTGGATAACCACTTATAATTCCCATAATAAAAGCATATGCACCAATACCGTGGTACATTAAAAATAGGTTTCATATATTTATTAAGTAGTTTTCCTATGAAACTTACTACTGAAGTATGAGAAAGTAGTTCTGTTGCTATAAAAAAAGGTAAAAGAGCAGGAACAACAGAATTTGCCCATAGTAGCAATCCACTTTTTGTAGCAGACAAATTTTCTTTAGAAAATATTATTAGACATATAGTAAAAAGTATAAATAAGGTTGGTAATATGTGTTTTTTTATGGACAAAAAGAAAAAACGTGACTTCATCTAGTTACCTCCAACAGTTGTCAATAGGGACAGAGAATTTTGACAACTAAAAATCATTTTATGTTACTGTTCAGCCTATGTCTTAAATATTTCACGAAGATGTGCAAGATAGTCCCTTTAATAAGGGGGCTGTCACCCATAGGTGACTGGGGGGTTCTAAAAAAGAAATAATAAGAACCCTCCATCAGTACTTCGCACTGCTACCTCCCTTGTTAAAGGAGGTTTTTTGTGAATTCTTCGAAGTTTCTTATAATTAAAGTCTATACTGTAACACATTTATTACATATATATTAAAAAAATATTGTAATATACATCTTATTGTGATATATTTGTAAATATAAAATTAAGAATATAGTAGGGGGGCTACTTATGTGGGGAGACATAGCAATTGCATTTTTACTTGCATTTATTACAGCATTTGTTATTACACCATATACTATTAAGCTAGCAAAAAAAGTAGGGGCAGTTGATTCCCCAAAAGACGAAAGAAGAATAAATAAAAAAGTAATGCCACGTCTAGGAGGACTTGCTGTTATTGCAGGATTTTTGGTGTCTATAATATATCTACTTACAATTATGGGGATAGAAAACTCAATTAATTTAGGAGAAGAACAATATTATATAAAATTAGTAGGTTTTTTTCTTGGCGCATTGGTTATAATAATAATATGTTTTATAGATGATTTAAAAGGAATTTCACCACTTATAAAACTTGCAGGTCAAATACTTGCAGCCATTTTAGTAATAAAAAGTGGAATAGTAATAGAGCATATTAGCATACCATTTTTGGAAACAGAAGATTTAATGGAATTAAACAAAGTATTTTCTACAATATTAACACTGGGATGGATAGTAGGAATTACAAATGCAATTAATTTAATTGATGGATTAGATGGACTATCTTCAGGGATATCATTAATATCATGTTTATCATTAATAATTATATTTTCATTAAATAGCTCACCATTAATAGCAATAATTATGATAACAGCACTTGCAGGAGCATTAACAGGATTTTTACCATTTAATTTTAATCCAGCAAAAACTTTTATTGGAGATACAGGATCAAATTTTTTAGGTTATTCACTTTCTGTAATATCAATATTAGGAATTGCAAAAACATATACTTTAATAGTAATAGTAGCACCATTAATAGTACTTGCACTTCCAGTATTTGATACATTATTTGCAATTGTTAGAAGATTAATAAAGGGAAAGTCATTAAAAGCGGTAGTAATGCCAGATAAAGGGCATTTACATCATAAAATGTTAAAAAGAGGTTTTACTCAAAAAGAAGCAGTTTTAGTATTATATGGAATTAGTGCAACACTTGGAATGTTTGCAATAGTATTATTAGAAAGTGGAATATGGAAAGCACTGTCATTTGCATTAATCGTAGTTGCAGTAATTGCTCTAGGGTTTAAAAATATATTTAAGTTGAGAGGAGGAAATGAAATGTATAAATGTTTAGCTTGTGGATATGAATACAATCCAGAAATTGGTGATCCAGACAATGGAATAGCACCAGGAACACCATTTGAAGAATTACCAGATACATGGGTATGCCCATTATGTGGAGTAGGAAAAGATATGTTTGAAGAACAATAATCTTCAGTCTTTAATTTATTTCTAACTAGTTCCACGTGAATGTAGGGCATTTTTATTTTTCGAACTTGAAAGAAAAATAAAAATGCCCTACATTCAGCAAGGTGGAACGGATTTGTAATATATAAATTAAATATTAATTCCAAGACAAAAAAGGGCAACCTTTTCTTTTTTTGCTATATATGGTATAATGAGCATTATCAAATTATTTATAGGAGATATAAAATGGAGAGTAAGGATAAGATTATAAAATTTTTAGCATATGATGGAAGAGTAAGTATAATATGTGCAAATACCACACATTTAGTAGAGAAGGCAAGGCTTACACACGATTTAAGCCCAGTTGCAGTAGCTGCATTTGGAAGGACATTAACCATTTCAAGCATAATGGCAAGCAATATGAAAAATGAACAAGACAAACTAACTATACAAATAAAAGGGAATGGTCCACTTGGAGGAATTGTAGTAGTAGCTAATAAATTTTTAAAACTAAAAGGATATGTACAGAATCCATTATTAGATATACCTTTAAATACAAAGGGTAAATTAGATGTAGGTGGAGCAGTAGGAAAAGTTGGATACTTAAATATAATAAAAGATATAGGACTAAAAGAGCCATATATAGGAATGGTGCCACTTGTAACAGGAGAAATAGCAGAAGATTTTACAAATTATTTTGCTACATCTGAACAAACTAATACAGCAGTTGCATTAGGAGTACTAGTAGATAGTAATGGTGTAAAATCAAGTGGAGGATATATTGTAACGCCAATGCCAGATGCTACTGAAGATGATATATTCATTCTAGAAAATAGAATAAAAGAAGCAAAACCTATAAGCAAAATGTTAGATGATAATATGACTTTAGAGGAAATTGCAAAAGACATTACAGGTGATGTAAATGTTAAAATAATTGAAGACAATATTATCCCTATTTATGAATGTGACTGTAGTAAAGAAAAAATAGAAAGAGGATTAATTGCAATAGGAAAGAAAGAATTACAAGATATTATTAACACTCAAGGAAATATTAATACAGTATGTCATTTTTGTAATAAAGAATATAATTTTAGTAAAGAAGAATTAGAGAAGTTGTTACAACACATAGAATAATTGAAAAAATGTAGATTTACAAGATTACTTTTGCTATTAATTAGAACTAAATAATTGATATTAAAATTACATATATAATAAAAAAGAAAAGAGAAATAGAATGAAAAAAGTATTATTAGGAATGAGTGGAGGAGTAGATAGTTCTGTATCTGCAATTCTATTAAAAGAGGCAGGATATGAAGTAATAGGTGCTACAATGGAACTGTGGCAAGACGAAACATCAAATGTAGAAAGTGGATGTTGTTCTTATAGTGCTGTTTATGATGCAAAAAGAGTGTGTGATAAATTAGGAATTCCTCATTATACATTAAATTGTAAAGAAGAGTTTAAGAAATATGTGATAGATGATTTTATCAAATGTTATGGGTGTACAAAAACTCCAAACCCATGTATTGAATGTAATAAACATATAAAATTTGATTTATTTTATAAAAAGGCAATGGAATTAGGCTGTGATTATATATCAACAGGACATTATGCCAAAACTGAATTTAATGAAGAATATAATCAATATGTTTTAAAAAAATCAAATGAAGTAGCAAAAGATCAAACTTACTTTTTATATGGAATACCAAAAGAGGTAATATCTAAAATTATATTTCCATTAGAAAATTATAATCATAAACAAGAGATTAGAGAAATAGCAGAAAAATATAGATTGTTAATAGCTAAAAAACCAGATAGTCAAGAAGTATGTTTTATACCTAATAATAAATATACAGATTTTTTAATACAAAATATGAAAAATGCTCCTAAAAAAGGTGACATAGTAACTAAAAAAGGAGAAATATTAGGAAAGCATAATGGACTAATATATTATACAATAGGGCAAAGAAAAGGATTAGGAATTTCTTATAAAGAGCCATTATATGTTGTAGACTTGAAAAAAGAAGAAAACCAAGTAATAGTAGGAATACAAGAAGAATTATATAAAAAAGAATTATATGCAAATGAGCTTAACTTTTTATTATTTGATAAATTAGAAAAAGAGGTAGAAGTAACAGCTAAAATAAGATATAGAGCAAAAGAAGCAGAAGCAAAAATTATACCTATAGAAGAAGACAAAATAAAGGTGGAATTTAAAACTCCACAAAGAGCAATAACAAAAGGACAATCTGTTGTATTTTATAAAGGAGATATATTAGTTGGTGGAGGAAAAATTTTATAAGTGTCAAAATTTGTCGAAAAGTTCTTGTAAAATATTTTGATTTTTACTTGCAATTTGACAATTCATGTATTACAATAAGTATACAAAAATATTTTGTCAAATTTACTAAAACAAAATATTTAACCCCAAATATAGAAAGGTAGGAATTTTTATGGAAGAAAATTTAGCAAAACAAATTTTATCACAAGTAAGCATTATTGCTAGCAAAGTGGATGGCTTACAAGGACAATTTAATGGAATGCAAAACCAAATGGATGTAATGCAAAACCAAATGGATGGAATGCAAAATCAGATGGATGGAATGCAAAATCAGATGGGAGGTATGCAACAACAAATAAAAGAGTTGTATAGAAACCAAATCAAAACTTGGGAAGAAATGCATGATATTAAGGAAGAGCTAAAAGACGAAATAAGAGATGCAAAAGAAGAATTAAGAGCAGAATTTAAAGCAGAAATATCACAAGTTAAAACTAAAATTGAAGAAACTCAAAGTGCAGTAGTGGAAAACTGCGAAATAATAATACAAAGTGTAGAAAAACAACGTAGATCAGTAGAAAGGGCGATAAATGATCACGAAAGACGTATATGCAAAATAGAAAATAAAACACCAAAGTTCATACCAATTCTTTAAGGTTTAGCTAAAAACATAATAAAAAACGTATTACTTATAAAGGTAATACGTTTAATTTTTTTAAAACTATATATTATTCAAAATAACTGGAGCAACTTGTTTCTTTCTAGAAACAACACCCTCTAAAAATGCCATATTATTATCTAATTTTGTATTAAATGCTTTTTCAAATGTATCTGTATTATCACCTAAAACAATACATTGAGAATTACTATTTATAATATCTGTAATTAAAAATACAAATAAATTTAATCCATTAGAATTTATAAAGTTTTTAATAACATCTTCGATTTCTGTTTTATTTTTTAATACATCTTCAATACAAGCAGTGTTTACTTGAGCAACTTGAAATTTAAAAAATTCATTAGCAAATTCTTTTGAATCAATATTAATTAATTCTTCAGGTGTAAAATCACTTAAATCAGTTCCTGCTTTTAACATATCTAATCCATATGTATTAATATCAATTTCAGCAATTTTAGCAAGTTCTTCACAGGCAATTTTATCTTCTTTGGTACAAGTTGGTGATTTAAATAGTAATGTATCTGATATAATCGCAGAAAGCATTAGTACAGCTTCTCTTTTTTCAATTTTCATATTTTCTTCTTTAAATTTTTTATAAAGAATAGTAGAGGTACAACCTACGGGTTCTGCTCTATAATATAGTGGCTCAGCTGTTTGGAAGTTTGCAATTCTATGATGGTCTACTACTGTTTCAATTTTTGCTTTTTCAATTCCATCTGCACTTTGTGAAAATTCGTTGTGATCTACTAAAACTACAGATTGTCTTTCTTCTACAGAAGCTATCATTCTTGGTGCTTCAATCTCTAAATAATTTAGTACATAAGCTGTTTCTTTATTAACATTACCAAGTCTTACAGCTTCTACTTCAAATCCTAAATTTCTATCAAATTTTTCCATAACTAAACTAGAACAGATTGAATCTGTATCTGGGTTTTTATGTCCAAAAATTAATGTTTTATTTTCCATATATAAAATCTCCTTTATAATAAAATTCTAACCTATACTATACAAAAAAAATGACTAAAAATCAAGTTTTTAATCATTTTTTCTATAAATTTTGTGACTAGATAATTATAGTTTACAGCTATTTATAGTATTAAGTAGATTCACGTGAATATAGCACTTTTTGTTTTTCGAACCTTGAGAGAAAAACAAAAACGTCCTACATTCAGCAAGATGAAGCGGATTTTTATTATATAAGCTAAGACACAACTACACATCGTTATAATCTAATAGCACTTTCAAGTCCAAGTTTAATCATTTGATTTAATGAGTTTTGTCTAGCATCAGCTGATATATTTTCATTATAAAAATATGAATCAACTACAGTAAGAATACAACTTGCTTTTTTATTTAATAATTTTGCATTATAAAATAATGCAAAGGCTTCCATTTCAGCACCAGCAATATTATATTCTTTAGGTAATCTTGCTAAATATTTAGACATATCACTCATATAAGCATCAAAGACTTCACCACAAGCAATATTAGCTTTTCTAACTTGAATATTTATATTCTTAGCAGCATCTTCAATTACAGAATTTAATTCAGCACTTGAATTTATTAGATGGCAATCAGAATTATTTATACTTAAAGCATAATTACCTTCTGTATAAGAATTATCTATGAGTACTAAATCAAATAAATTTAAATCTTTATTATATCCTCCACAAGAACCTAACCTTATTATATTTTCTACATCATAAAATTTAAATAATTCATAAGAATAAATTCCCATACTAGGCATTCCCATTCCGTGAAGCCATAACAGTAATTTCTTTTCCATTATATAATCCTGTGTATGCAAAAATGTTACGAACGGAATTTACAAGTTTAGCATTTTCTAAAAAATTGTCAGCAATCAATTTTGCTCGAAGCGGATCTCCAGGCATTAATACAGTTTTTGCAAGTTCTCCTTTTTTTGCTTCAATATGTGGTGTCATAAAAACCTCCTTGAATATTATAATATATTGTTTTATATAAACAATTCATCATTTTTAGTTTAAAACAACTATTATTATATACTAAATATTATAAAATAGTCTAGAAAAAGGCGACAAAATATGATAAAATTAATTATTGTTCAAACTATATCTTTTTATTACTGCTCCATCTTGCTGAATGTAAGACGTTTTTGTTTTTCTCTTTAAGATTCAAAAAACAAAAAGGGCTCTCGTTCATGTGTCGTTATTTACAGATTAGTTTAAACTGAACATTAAAAAATTATATATATTATAAAGAAAGAGGAAGAAAATGAATATAGGGTTTGTATCATTAGGATGTAGTAAAAATTTAGTAGATACAGAAATGATGATAGGATTATTTAAAGAGCATAACTATACAATTGTAAATAATCCAAAAGAAGCAGATATAATATTAATAAATACTTGTGGATTTATAGAAAGTGCTAAAGAAGAAGCAATGAATACGATTTTTGAAATGGCAGAATATAAAAATAAAAGATGTAAATACATAATAGCTACAGGGTGCTTGGTTAAAAGATATAAAGAAGAACTTGAGGGAGCATTACCAGAAGTAGATTTATTTATATCATGTGATGACTATAATAAATTTTGGAAAGAAGTAGAAAAGCTTATTCTTACAGAAGAAAAAACATTAGGTTGTAGTTTAGAATATGATAAAAGAGTTATAACTACAGGTGATAAAATGGCATATTTAAAAATAGCAGAAGGATGTAGTAATAGATGTACTTATTGTGCAATTCCTAATATTAGAGGACCATTCATTAGTAGAAAAATAGAAGATATATTAAAAGAAGCAAAAGAGCTTGCAAATAAAGGAATAAAGGAATTAATAGTAATTGCACAAGATACAACTAAATATGGTATTGATATATATGGCAAACCAAAACTTGCAGAACTTTTGGATAAACTTTGTAAAATAGAAGGAATTGAATGGATTAGATTTTTATATTCTTATCCAGAAACAATAACAGATGAATTAATTAGTGTCGTAAAAAACAATGATAAAATATGCAAATACTTTGATATACCAATTCAACACATAGCAAGTACTGTACTAAAAAGAATGAATAGAAAAAGTAATGAAGAAACTATAAAAGCTTTAATGAAAAAGATAAGAAAAGAAATACCAGAAGTTATACTAAGAACTACTGTGATTGTTGGATTTCCAGGAGAGACTACAGAAGATTTTAATAAACTCTATGAATTTATTAAAGAAACTAAATTTGATAAATTAGGTGCATTTATGTATTCAAAAGAAGATGGAACACCAGCTTCAAGATTAAAAGAGCAAATTCACCATCAGACCAAAAAAAGTAGATATAATAAAATAATGAAAGTACAACAAGAAATATCAAAAAATAATTTAGAAAACAAGATTGGTAAAGTGTATAATACTTTAATTGAAGGAGTTTCGTTTGACGGAAAATATTATATAGGAAGAACATATATGGATGTTCCAGATATGGATGGAGTAATTTTTATAAAAAATGAAAATAGAGATAAAGATAAAATAGGCAAATTTATAAATTGTAAAATAACAGAGGTTAGAGATTATGATTTAGTTGGGGAAATAGAAGAATATAGTTAATGTTCAGTCTATCCCTTTTTATTTCCGCTCCATCTTGCTGGATGTAGGACATTTTTATTTTTCTTAGGAATCTTCGAAAAACAAAAAGTGCTCTCGTCCACGTGTCGCTACTTAGATACTAGTTTAACACTGAATAGTAACAGAGAATATGATTTGTATAAAAAACCATTGACAATATTCTATAAATTGTTGTAAAATATAAATCTAAAATAAGTAATGGAAACGCACACTATAAAAATAGTGACTAACGAACAACACATTAAATGTGTTGTTTTTGCTTAATAGAAAAAACTGTGATTTTTCTATTAAGCAAAAACAGCTTCGCTAATATTCCACTTAAAAAAATTCTTAAGAATTTTTTCGTGGGAGAACAACAGGCGTGGACTTTGCAACAAACATAAATTTTTGCAAATTATAAAAGTCCCTTGTTGTTCTACTGTGCAAAAACATACTAAAACAAGGAGGAAGAAATGAAACAATTAGATTTAGGAAAAGAAAAAATAGGAAAATTATTAATGGCATTTTCTGTACCATGTATTATCTCATTAGTAGTAAATGCACTATATAATATAATTGACCAAATATTTATTGGATGGGGAGTAGATTATTTAGGAAATGGTGCAACAAATATTATTTTTCCAATAACAGTTATATGTTTATCGGTTGCATTAATGTTTGGAGATGGAACATCAGCATATTTAAGTTTAAAACTAGGAGAGAAAAAGAAAAATGAGGCAGAACATGGTGTTGGAAATGGAATTATAGCATCTGTTATTTTATCTATCATATTAGGAATAACTATTCTAATATTTTTACCAAATTTAATTACTTTATTTGGAGGAACAGATGCTTTAAGACAATATGCTATGGACTATGGTTATATAATTGCTATTGGTATTCCATTTATGATGATAGGAACTACTTTAAACTCGATAATAAGAGCAGATGGTTCACCAAAGTATGCAATGACATCAATGATTATTGGTGCTATTTTAAACATTATATTAGATCCAATTTCTATATTTGTATTTGATATGGGAATTAAAGGAGCAGCACTTGCAACTATTATTAGTCAAATGGTGACTTTTTTAATTAATGTACTTTATTTAAAGAAATTTAAAAGTATAGAAATTACAAAAGATAGCTTTAAAGTATCATTTAAATTAATAAAAAATGTAGCAATGCTTGGAATTTCTTCATTTATTACACAAATGGCAATTGTAATTGTTATTACAGCACAAAATACTCTATACAACATTTATGGAGCAAGTAGCAGATTTGGTACAGAAATACCAATCACTGTTCATGGAATTGTAATGAAAGTTAATATGATTTTAATAAGCATTATTATAGGAATTTCAGCAGGAAGTCAACCAATTGTTGGATATAATTATGGAGCAAAGAAATATGATAGGGTAAAACAAGCGTTAAAATATGTTCTAGTATTAAGTACTATGGTATCAGTAGTATCATTTATACTATTTCAAACAATACCAGAAAAATTAATTAGTATATTTGGTTCTGGAGATGAATTATATAATGAGTTTGCTTGCTTAACTTTTAGAATTTTCTTAATGTTAACACTATGTAATGGAATACAAATTTCATCAGGTATATTCTTCCAAGCAGTAGGAAAACCAACCAAATCAGCTTTTCTTACATTGTCTAGACAAATTCTATTTTATATACCGGCAGCAATAATACTATCAAAATTTTATGGAATTATGGGAGTTTTATATGCAGGACCAATAGCAGATGGGCTAGCATTTTTAATAGCAGTTATTTTATTAATTCTTCAAGTAAAGAAATTTAACAAGATTGAAAATAAAAATGAAAAAGAAGAAAAGATTGAAAATTTAAAAGAAGAAACTTCAAATGAAAAAAGTGACTTAATAATTACAATAAACCGTGAATATGGTTCTGGAGGTAGATATGTTGGAAAGTTACTTGCTGAAAAACTAGGAATAAAATTATATGATAAAGATTTAATAATGATGGTATCAAACGAAAGTGGCTTATCAGCATCATATATTGAAGAAAAAGAACAAAGTATAACAGATAAATTGTTATCAAACTTTAATTCACAATATTATAATAATTTAACAAATGACGATAATTTATTTATTGCAGAAACAAATGCCATTAAAGAAATAGCAAAAAAAGGTTCTTGTGTAATTGTTGGTAGATGTGCAGATTATATATTAAAAGAGCAAGAAAATGTATTTAAAATTTTCTTATATAGTGATGATGAAGGAAAAGTTAAAAGAGCAGTAAATTATTATGGATTAGGACAAAAAAATGCCATAAAGGAAATAAATAAGATAAATAAAGCAAGAGAAAATCATTATAATCACTATACAGGAAGAGTTTGGAAAGATTTAGATAATTATGATTTTAGTATAAATGTAGATAAATTTGGAATAGAAGAAACAGTTAAAACTATTGAAAAAATGGTAATTGAACGTGGTAATGTGGGTGTAGCAAAGTAATATATAGTAAATAATGAATATAACAATAATCAATGAACAAGAAATGTTTTCATTGATTATTGTTATATTATATAAAATACGTTGTACAGAAATTTTCTAGCAAAAAATTCGTACACTAACAGATACTAAAAAGCCAAAGAGAAAAGTTAGAATTGTACTAAATTAATGGCTTTCTGGGGTATTCTTAAATTTTCTAACTCATAATAAAAAGAGCTTTTGCAATGTATGGTAATACATCATTGTAATCATACCAACCAGATTTTCTAGGCCCATTTTCATCACCATTTGGATTAGACACATAAACTTTAGAAATATTGTCAGTTGCAAGAAGTAACATATAATGAGAAGAAGTAGTCCATTTACTACTAGGCTTATCCCAAACACAAATCAAAATAGGCTTGTCTTCTTTTAACCAACTAAAAATATAATCTTTTTCAAAATAAGTACTAGCATATTTAAAATTAGAATTATCAATTTCAAAAAAATTTTCTAATTCAAAAGCAATAAGGTCACCTGCTAAATGATCATTTTTATTAGGTGCATATTTCTTTCTTAAATCTTCAGGAGTATAATTTTTACCATATCCACTTGCAAGAGTAGCAAGGCAAGTAATTCCACAACCATTTTCAGCCATTGTTCCACCCCAATAATAATGTTCGGCCCAAGAACTATCTCCATTTTGTTTATATTCTTTGTAAGTTTTTCCGTTAGAAGTTGTAAAAGTAGTTACATATCCATCTTTTCCAGAAATAGATTTTTGACCAATTCCTGAATAATTAACATTACTAGATGTTGAAACTAGTGTGTATTTTGAGAAGAACTTATTTCCTATATAAAACGCACATATTATAAAAAGTATAATAAAAATGATTAACTTTATATGCAATTTCTTTTTCTTTCTTTTCATAGTATCTATTTCACCTCTTAAGTAATTATATAAAATTTTTTGCAATTAGATTTTAAGATTTTATGAAAATAGATTAAGATTTTATTAAAAAAGTATAAGATTTTTAGTCTTATACTTTTAATTTTTTTATAATACCAATTTCATCGTAAAGTTTATTTATCATAAACTTTTTATTTTCTACGGTAGTTTTATATTCCTCTAGTACTTTCTCATAATTTTCTAAAGTTTCACCTTTTTTAAAAAGTACTTTTATTCCATTTAAATAGTAATCTTTCTTTTTTTCCTTTTTTGCTGAAAGCATTTTATCATTAAATTTGTCTATTAATTTCAATCTTTCAATTTCATTTAATAAGTGAGATACATATTCTTTAATACAAGAGATTTCATACATAGTGTCATCAATAACAACCCTAAATAGTTTTTTTAGAACTTTAGGATTAATTTTTCCTAATTTAGAATCTTCTGATAATTGATCCAATGCGATTGTTTTTGTATGTTCTTCACTTTGGGCTTCTTTTATCAATATTTTCAAAGTTTGAGAAATATTTACGTGAGTTTTATAATGTCTTTTACTTACAAGAGCATCATATTCATCAGCAACACGAAGAATTTGAGCCATATAAGGTATATCTTTTTTGGTAACACCATTTGGATAACCAGTTCCATTTAAAGCTTCATGATGGTATAAAGCTCCATCTGCATATGGACGTAATTGTAAATCATTATAACATAAATCATAACCAAGCTTTGTATGATTTTTCATAATTTCAAATTCTTCTTTAGTTAATTCACCAGGTTTTGTTAAAATTTTTAGAGGAATAAATAATTTTCCAATATCATGCATATATGCACAGCATGTACAATAAAGAGTAAATCTAGAGTTACAATGTAAATATTCGCAAAGTCTATAAACCAAATTTGCAACATTTTCGCTATGCTTTCTGGTGATTAAATCGTGTGATGCAAGTAAATCTAATTGATATTGTATTTTTTGATTTAAATTGTATAATTTAAAATTAAATGGACTATAAAAATCGTAAGTTTCTTTTATCATATGTATAACTCCTAACTAAATTTATAAAATTATTATAGCATATAAGTAAAAAAAGAGAAATCCTTTTAGAAGAAATAATAAAACAATATCTAAATATTTTGAAAGTCCAGTGTAAAAGATTATATGTTGACAAAATAATATATGTTGATATAATATATAAACTATAAATGATAAATTAGTAAAAAAAAGAAGAATGAAAAATAGGAGAGAAACAAGAGAAAATGAATAGTAAACAATTAATAATTAATAATGAAAAATGTAATAATATAGGGGAAGTCCCTGTGTCTGCTCCAAATAAGAACAAATATAATTCAAACGCCATATGGGCAGGTCTTGTGCTTACCAAAAACCAAAGAGGAATTACTCTAATAGCCCTACTAATAATGATTATAATTTTATTAATATTAGCAGGTGTAACAATAAGTATAATATTTAATGATAATGGTATATTTAAAACTGCACAACAAGCAGTGAAAAATTATGTTAATGCAGAAAAAAACGAATTAAATGAAATAGAAGAATTAAATAATAAAATAAAAGCAGATATAAATAAAGATAAACAAGTAAATAGTAATTGGAAAAAGGTATTAAATCTAGCAGGAATAGATGAAACTAAATTTGAAACTTTTCAAAAAGCTTTGGAACTTGATAGTGTTAGAGAAGCAATTATGAACATAGAGTCAACGGAAACAACTAATTTTATAAATGTAGAAAATCCATATTATACATTTGAAGCAAAAGCAAATAAAAAGTATTTTATCCAATGTTTTGGAGGACAAGGAGGTTCATATTCAAGTAAAATACATGGTGGATATGGAGGATATTCTTTAGGAATATTTGAATCTAATAAAGATGTAATACTATATATATATATTGGTGGAGAAGGAAGTGGAAACTTAACAAAAGATAAAAAAACAGGAGGATACAATGGAGGTGGCTCAATTGTTGAAAATTGGGCGGATGGAAATGAAAGAAGAGCATGTGGAGGAGGTGCAACGCATATTGCGTTAGTGCCTCGGCTTACTCTCTACTTTAGAAAATAATAAATCAAGCATTATTATGGTTGCTGGTGGAGGTGGAGGTGCTGGTACTAATATAGAAGCCAATTCTTATGGAATTGGAGGCAATGGAGGAGGCATTAATGGAGAAGATGGAATAGCAATATATAAAAATACTGAATATGTAAAAGGTGGAAAATATAATAGTGTAGCTACAATTGAAAGTTCAGTTGATTATAATATTGGAAGTTTTGGTAAAGGCGGAGAAGGAAGTACAAGTTCGATTGCAAGAGAAGGGCTAGCTTGTGGTGGTCGGTGCAGGATTATATGGTGGAAATTCAGGATATACTGCTGGTGGAGGACGGATCAGGGTATATAAATGATAATTATTTAGAAGATGCAAATACGTTTGTATCAACACATACAGGAGAAGGAGAATTCAAGATAACAATGATTGAATAAGTTGAAAACTATCAAAATTAATATATTATTTTCATGGAATTATAGCTTGAACAATAATTAGTTAATGTTCAGTCTATAAGTATAGAGTCCGTTATAGTACTACATTCATATGTCGATATTTCGATGCTAATTTAAGGCAGAATGTAATATTAATTATAAAACTTTTTGAAAAAAATGTTGCATTTTGTATTTAGAAATGATAAACTAGATACATAGAGTTAGAAAATAGATTAAAAAAAAACCGATTTTTCAGTAATTTTTTTAATCTTTTTTTGTTTTTTAGATAGGAGAGAGAAAAATGAACACTAAATATGTATTTGTTACAGGAGGAGTTGTATCAGGACTTGGAAAAGGAATTACAGCAGCATCACTTGGAAGATTATTAAAAAATAGAGGTTATAAAGTAACAATTCAAAAATTTGATCCATATATAAATGTAGACCCAGGAACAATGAGTCCATTTGAACATGGTGAAGTTTTTGTGACAGATGATGGAGCAGAAACAGACTTAGACTTAGGACATTATGAAAGATTTGTTGATGAAAACTTAACAAAAAATTCAAGCATTACAACAGGAAGAATTTATTCAAACGTAATAGAAAAGGAAAGAAGAGGAGACTATTTAGGAAGAACTGTACAAGTTATTCCTCATATAACTAATGAAATAAAAGAAAATGTATATAGCTTTGAAAATGATGATATTGACGTTGTTATTACAGAAATAGGTGGAACAGTAGGAGATATAGAAAGTTTACCTTTCTTAGAGGCGATACGTCAAATTGGTTTAGAAAAAGATCCAGAAGATGTAGTATATATACATGTAACTCTTCTTCCATACATATTTGGTTCAAATGAAATAAAATCAAAACCAACACAGCATTCTGTAAAAGAATTACAAAGTTTAGGAATTAAACCAGATATTTTAGTTTGTAGAACAGAGAGTGATATACCAGAAAGTATAAAAGATAAACTTGCACTATTTTGTAATGTCAGAAAATCAAGTGTTATTCCTAATAAAACAGCAGATTGCTTATATGCAGTACCATTAATGTTAGAAGAAGCAGGGCTTGCTAAAGAAGTTTGTCAGAAATTACATTTAGAAGAAAGAACACCAGATAACAAAGAATGGGAAGAAATGATTTCAAATATTAGAAAAATTAAGGAAGATGAAATCGTTACTATTGGGATTGTTGGAAAATACATTCAACTAGAAGATTCATATCTTTCAGTTTCAGAAAGTATCACACATGCAGGATTTGCAAATAATGTAAAAACAAAAGTAAAATTTATTGATTCAGAAACTGTAACAAAAGAAAATGCAAAAGAAATTTTAAAAGGATTAGATGGAATAATTGTACCAGGTGGTTTTGGAAATCGTGGTATAGAGGGGAAAATCCAAACGATTAAATATGCAAGGGAAAATAATATTCCGTTCTTAGGAATATGTTTAGGAATGCAAATGTCAGTTGTAGAATTTGCAAGAGATGTTTTAGGAATTACTGATGCAAATTCAGCAGAATTTGATGAAATATGTAAAAACCCAGTAATACATATAATGGATGATCAAATTGGAATAGACAAAAAAGGTGGAACAATGAGACTTGGAACATATCCATGTTCTATAAAACCAGGAACCTTAGCAGAAAAAATATATGGAACAGATAAAATTGATGAAAGACATAGACACCGTTTTGAGTTTAATAATGCATATAAAGAAAGAATTGAAGAAGCAGGAATGGTATGTTCTGGAACATCTCCAGATGGAAGACTAGTTGAAATAGTAGAAATACCATCTCACCCATTCTTTATTGCAGGACAATTCCATCCAGAATTCAAATCAAGACCAAATCGTCCAGCACCATTATTTAAAGAATTAGTAAAAGCAGCAAAGGAATGTAAGAAATAGGGAGTTAAATATGAAAAATGTTATTATAGCAGGTACAGCTAGGGCAGGAAAAACCACAGTTTGTAATGAACTTTGTAAAAAGGGATTTAGTCATTTTACATGTGATAGCTTAGTTTATAGTTTAGAACACATATTTCCAGAATTAGGAATTAATCAAAATGAGCCAACAGAAGAGGTGAAAAAAACAAGTAAAAATTTTTCGCCATTATTACTTACTTTAGCAAAATGTATGGAAGAGGAATATTTACCATATAGTGTAGTATTTGATGTGTATCAACTAATGCCAGAAGATTATGTCAAATATATGAAAACAAATTATATTAAAGCGTATTTTTTAGCATATCCAGATATTTCAGTAGAAGAAGAATTTAATATTTTAAGATCAAATAAAAAAGTAGAAGAATATACGCAAAAGTATTCAGATGATTATTTAAAAGAATTGATAGAACAACGAATTAATGAAAGCAAATTTATTAGGGAAGAATGTGAAAAGTATAATTTACCATTTATTAATACGAGTTATAATCGTCCACAAAAAATTAAGGAATTAGTTGATAGAATTATAGAAGATATAGAATAAAGTTCTATAATAGAAGAAAAGAACATATAATTGAAAATAAGATGTACCAGAGAAATTATATAGGTACATCTATTTTTGTGAAAAATGTGTGAATTTTTATAAATTCTATTGACATTTTTAAGAAATGGGTATAAATTATTAGCAGTCGAAGAAATAGAGTGCTAATAATTTAAAAACAAAAATGTAAGGGTGGACGACTTTAGTCCAACCCAAAAATGAAAAGTACAAAATTTCTTTGGAATTTTGAAGGAGGTAATCAAAATGTTAAAACCATTACAAGACAGAGTAGTAATTAAAATGATAGAAGGTGAAGAAACTACAAAAAGTGGAATAATTTTAGCATCTAGTGCAAAAGAAAAACCACAAATAGCAGAGGTTTTAGAAATTGGACCAGGACTTATGGATAAAGATGGAAAATTAGTTCCTATGGATGTAAAAAAAGGAGATAAAGTAGTAGTAAGCAAATATTCAGGAACAGAAATAAAATACGAAGGAGAAGACTTAATAATAGTAA
The DNA here is from genome assembly GCA_948630815.1 of uncultured Clostridia bacterium. Classification (GTDB taxonomy): domain Bacteria; phylum Bacillota; class Clostridia; order TANB77; family CAG-508; genus RGIG8482. The sequence goes on along the minus strand of CAPIEU010000005.1, from coordinate 49,844 downwards.
GACAAAGTGACATCTTAGCAGTAGTTGAATAGAAGTTAGAAATTGGAAGTTAGAAGTTAGAAATCCAACCTCTAACATCAAACCTCCAACCTCAAAAAAGAAAGGATTTGATATAAAATGGCAAAAGAAATTAAATATGGCGAAGAAGCCAGAAAAAAATTATTAGATGGTGTTAATAAATTAGCAGATACTGTTAAAGTAACACTTGGACCAAAAGGAAGAAATGTAGTACTAGATAAAAGTTTTGGAGCACCACTTATTACAAATGATGGTGTTACAATTGCAAAAGAAATAGAATTAGAAGATCCATATGAAAATATGGGAGCAAGACTTGTTAAAGAAGTATCTACAAAAACAAATGATGTAGCAGGAGATGGAACAACAACCGCTACAGTACTTGCACAAAGTATGATAAAAGAAGGAGTAAAAAATGTAGCAGCTGGTGGAGATCCAATGGCAATAAAAAGAGGAATGGATAAAGCAGTAGAAGTTGCTGTAGAAGAACTTAAAAAAATTAGTTCAAATGTAAATGGAAAAGAAGATATAGCAAGAGTTGCTACAATTTCTGCAAACAATAAAGAAATAGGAACTTTAATTGCAGATGCAATGGAAAAAGTATCTAAAGATGGTGTTATCACAATAGAAGAATCAAAAACTTCAAATACATATGTAGATGTAGTAGAAGGAATGCAATTTGATAAAGGTTATGTATCACCTTATATGGCAACAGATACAGAAAAAATGGAAGCAGTTATGGAGAATCCATACATATTAATTACAGATAAAAAAATTAGTAATATTCAAGAAATACTTCCACTATTAGAAAGCTTAATGCAATCATCAGGAAAATTAGTAATTATATGTGATGATATTGAAGGAGAAGCATTATCAACATTAATACTAAACAAATTAAGAGGAGTTTTAAATGTTGTTGCAGTTAAAGCACCAGGATATGGAGATAGAAGAAAAGAAATGCTAGAAGATATAGCAGTTTTAACAGGTGGAGAAGTAATTACATCTGATTTAGGACTTGAACTTAAAGAAACTACTATAGAACAATTAGGTAGAGCAAGACAAGTAAAAGTACAAAAAGAAAATACAATAATTGTTGATGGTGCAGGAGATAAAGAAAAAATTGCAGAAAGAGTAAGCCAAATAAGATCTGCTCTAAATCAAACACAGAGTGAATATGATAAAGAAAAACTACAAGAAAGACTTGCAAAAATTGCAGGAGGAGTTGCGGTAATTCAAGTAGGAGCAGCAACAGAAGTAGAAATGAAAGAAAAGAAATTAAGAATAGAAGATGCTCTATCCGCAACAAAAGCAGCGGTTGAAGAAGGAATAGTTGCAGGTGGTGGAACAGCATATGTAAATATAAGTAAAAAATTAGAAGATATGATAAATACTTTAAAAGATGACGAAAAACTAGGAGCAAAAATTGTTTTAAAATCATTAGAAGAACCAATAAAACAAATAGCAATAAATGCAGGACTTGAGCCAGCAGTTATATTAGAAATAGTAAAAACGAGTGAACAAGGATTTGGATTTGATGCAAGCCTTGAACAATATGTTGATATGAAAAAAGTAGGAATAGTAGACCCTACAAAAGTTACAAGAAGTGCATTACAAAATGCAGAAAGTATAGCAAGTATGGTACTTACAACAGAATCTATTGTAACAGATAAAAAAGAAGAAAAATCATGTAGCTGTGGACATAATGATATGCCAGGCGATATGGGTGGAATGTATTAATTTCAAAGCGGATGTTGCTAATAGCAAATAAAAAGAAACGGCTTAGCCGTTTCTTTTTACTTGCTATTAGCAACATCCACAATTGTTGTTACCACCGCAGCAACATAATACTATTAATATAACGATAATTATCCAAATGCAGTTATCACCACCGAAACCACATCCGCATCCGCAACCTCTGTTTTCTGGCATATGAATTCCCCCCTTTCTAGAATAATAAATGTACTTTTCCGTTAAGGGGACTAACTATTGTTACATCTACAACAGTTGTTGCCACAGTTACCGAAAAAGTAGTAAAAATAAGATAATGAACCACAAAACCTCACAATTACAACAATTTTTCATGTTTTCAGCAACCTCCCTATAAAGAACTAAGTTTTTTGTTCTTTTGTATGGTATATACTATTCTTGGTTTAAAAAAAGTGTTACAAATTTTAAAAAAGTACTTGCGTTAAAATTTATTATATGGTAATATATCAATATGACAAATGAAAGAGAGGTGAAAAATATGAATGAGAGATTTGCACAAGAAATCTTAAACAGATTAGACAGAATTAATGCTTCTCAAGAAGAATTAAGAGTAGGACAAGAAGAACTAAAGGTAAATCAAGAAGAATTAAAAGTAGGGCAAGAAGAATTGAAAGTTGGACAAGAAGAACTAAGGTTAAGTCAAGAAATTATAAAAGCAGCACAAGAAGAATTAAGAGCTAACCAAACAATAATGCAATATGAAATAGCTGAACTAAAAGCAAATCAATCTATAATGCAACAAGAAATCACAAGTGTAAAGAGAGGACAAACTATAATACTACATAGTGTTACACAAATGAAAAAAGATGTAGTTTATTTAAAACGTACAGTAAAACATCTTGACGAGCGAATTGATGCTGTTTTGATGGATGTAGAAACAGTAGATAAAAAGGCAGAAGAATTAAAAATAGTCTAATTATGAAAAGGGAAGAAAAAAACTAAAACGAAGCGGGGGATTCGTTTTTGTTTATATTAAATTTTTTACTAAAAGTAAATATTAATTCAAAATAAATTCAAAATATATTTTATAAATTTTATTCTAAAATTATTATAAATAAAGTTTATTCACGCAATTACAATATTTTTAAATATATAATTAAAAAATCAAGAAATTATTCCAAAAAACTATACAAAAAACAACAATAAATGATATAATTCCATATGAAGTTATAAACATATTTAGGAGAGGATATTTATATGGGGAATATTGTTTTATTAGATGAGCTTACGATAAATAAAATTGCAGCAGGAGAAGTAGTAGAAAGACCAGCCTCTGTAATAAAAGAGATGGTAGAGAACTCAATTGATGCAGGAGCAACATCTATAAATATAGAAATAAAGAATGGTGGAATATCTTATATTCGTATAACTGATAATGGAAAAGGTATTGAAAAAGATGATATGGAAATTGCATTTGAAAGACATGCAACAAGCAAAATTAGAAGTGCTGAAGATTTAAAACAGATTAAATCTATGGGGTTTAGAGGAGAAGCATTAGCAAGTATTGCAGCCATTGCAAATGTTGAGATGATATCTAGAACAAATAATGAAAAAATAGGAAATAGAATTGTAGTAGAAGCAGGAAGAGTACTTTCATTTGAAGAAATAGGATGTGGTGTAGGAACTACTATAACAGTACAAAACTTATTTTTTAATACACCTGTAAGATATAAATTTTTAAAAAAAGATTATACAGAATCTGGATATATTGAAGATGCAGTTACAAGACTTGCATTAATCCATACAAATATTGCATTTAGGTTAATAAATAGTGGAAAAACAATAATTCAAACTTCAGGAAACGGAAAAATACAAGATGTAATTTATTCAATTTATGGTAAAGATATTGCAAGCAATATTTTAGAAGTAGATTATACATATGAGGATATGCACATAAAAGGGGTTGTTGGAAAACCAGAAATAGCAAGATCAAATAGAGCTAATCAAATATTTTTTGTAAATGAAAGATTTGTAAAAGATAAAACCTTAATGGGAGCAGCAGAAAACAGTTTTAAAGGATTGCTTCCAATAGGAAAATATGGATTTTTAGTGTTAAATATAGATATGGATCCAAGTATGGTAGATGTTAATGTTCATCCAGCAAAACTAGAAGTAAGATTTCAAGAAGAGAACAAGGTATTTAGGGCAATATATCATGCAATAAAAGATACATTACTTAAAGCTGAATTAATTGCAAATACTGAAAAAACAGTTGAAGAAGTAGAAAGTTATAATAATACAAAATCTAGCATAACAGATTTATTTAGAAAAATAAAATCACAAGAAATAGAAAAACCTAAAGAAAGTGTTATTGAACAGATATATAATAATAGAGAAACAATGAAAATACATAAAGAAGAACCAAAATACGAAAAAACATATTCAAATCTCGAAGAAAAACAAATGCCTAAACAAGATAAAAAAATGGATGTATTTAAAGAATTAATTGCAATGCAACAACGTTTGAAAGAAGAAGCAGAAAAAGATCCTAAATTGCAAACAAACATTCATACTCTAATAAATGATACAAAAAAACTGCAATTTGGAGAAGAACTAAATTATAATCAAGATACAAGTAATACATTTTCTTCAAATCCAATATATCAAGAAAATGTTGGACAAACAAAAGAGTATATAGAAAAAGACAATAGAAAAAATGAATATAAAGAAAATATAAGAAATGAGCAACAAGTAGAAAGCCTAATGGAAAAAGAGGAATCTTATAATACAGTAGAAAAAAGTAGTTTAGAAGCACTAATTAAAGAAAATAGTATTAAAGATGTAGATACAAAAAATAATGATGAAAAAATAGAAACATTAAATATAAATTTAGCAAAAGATGGAGATAAAAATGCAAATTTAAATGAAGAAAATATAAACAACGTAAATGAATTAGAGAACATCCAAGAAAAACAAAACACACAAAAATTTACATCTCAAGAATTACAAGATATGATTGATAAATTAGAAACTATAAAAAATGTAGAAGAAAGTCCAGAATTTACAAATATGTATGAAAAGATATTTGGAAAATTACCTGCATCAGTAGAAGAAGAAAAGAAAAAAGAAGAAGAAAAAATTAGTGCATATGAATTAATTAAGGATAATAATATTTCTGTTTTTGAAGATATACCAGAATATCAAAAACCAGTATACAAACTAGTAGGAATTGCTTTTAATACATATATTATAATAGAAATAAAAGACGAATTATATATGATAGATCAACATGCAGCACATGAAAGAGTAATGTACGAAAAAGTGAAAAAGAATTATTATTCTAATGAAGATAAAAATTCACAAATGCTATTATTACCTGATATTATTACTTTAACACATAAAGAAATAGATATATTAAAAGATAATATTGAAATGTTTGAAAAAGCAGGTTTTGCATTAGAAGAATTTGGAGATAATACAATAAAATTAACAGGTGTACCAGATATTTGCTTAGACATGGATACTAAAGAATTATTCTTAGAAACATTAGATGAAATTAACCAAGTTGCAAGAACAGCAAAACAAGAAATAGAAGAAAGATTTATAGCGACAGTAGCATGTAAAGCAGCAGTAAAGGCGAATATGGACTTGGAAAATGAAGAAGTAGATAGCTTAATGGATGAATTATTAAAATTACCAAATCCATTTACCTGCCCACACGGAAGACCAACAGCAATAAAAATGGATAAAAGCGATATGGAAAAGAAATTTGCAAGAAGAAAATAAAATATTAATATTAATTATGATGTAGGGGCAGAACCTGTGTCTGCCCCTACAAAACATAAAATGTAAAAGAGGTAAAGAATGTTACTAATATTTATAATATCAATAATTATATATATTGTTGCAGGAGTTATGATTTATCATAATATGTATAACTATGATAAACCAAGCAAAATAAAGTTAATGGCAATTGGTTTTATAATAACATTTATTGCAACATTAATTATATGTTTTGTAAGTACCAATGGAATAGATGCAAATGCTAAACATATTAGCATTGCTAAAAATACTTCTATATTAATATTTGCACCAATTAATGCAATAATATCATTACCATATATATGCAATAATTTGAATATGCATAAAGGCGAAAGAATTAATGAATCACAGCTAAAAAGAAAGATTTTAATATTTTCTATTATACTAATTTTTGTCTTTATATTTGAAATGGCATATATTAAAGATTTTGAAATAGGACTAATAAATAATGCTAGTATAAAACTAAAAAATTGAGGTGAATAGAAGAAATTGAAAAAAACTATAGTAATAGTTATATGTGGACCAACAGCATCACGGAAAAACTGCACTATCAATAGAACTTGCAAAACAAATAAATGGAGAAATAGTATCAGCAGATTCAATGCAAATATATAAAGATATGGATATTGGAAGTGCGAAACCTACAAAAGAAGAAATGGGAGATATTAAACATTATATGATAGATTTTGTATCTCCAGATGAAAGATATAGTGTAGCAGATTATAAAAAACAAGCAATTAATGCAATAGAAGAAATATTAAAAAAGGGAAAAACACCAATTGTTGTAGGTGGAACAGGATTATATATTGATTCTTTAATATATGGGATAGAATATCAAAATATAGAATTTGATGAGGAATACAGAAATAAGCTAGAAGAAATAGCAAATAAAGAAGGACTAGAAAAATTATATAACGAAGCAAAAAAAATTGATGAACAAGCAATAAAAAATATAAGCAAAAATGATAAAAAAAGAATTATTAGAATATTAGAAATATATAAAGCAACAGGTAAAACAAAAACAGAACAAGAAATAGAATCAAGAAAAAATGAAATACCATATGATTATAGAGTTTTTGCATTAAATATGGATAGAGAAGTTTTATATGATAGAATAAATAAAAGAGTAGACATTATGGTAGAACAAGGACTTATAAAAGAAACAGAAAATATATGTAAAAAATATAATAAATATCCAACAGCGATGCAAGCCTTAGGATATAAAGAGACAAAGGAATATCTTGATGGAGTACTAACAAAAGAAGAAGCAATTGAAAAGATAAAACAGGAAACGAGGAGATATGCAAAAAGGCAATTAACTTGGTTTAGAAAAAACAAGCAAACAATATGGTTAGATGCAAGTGATGATAGGCAAAATAATATTAATATTATTTTGGAGGGAATAAATTGAAGAAAATTGGAAAAAATGATAATATAACTCCTAAAAAGAATATGAAAAAAGTAATTACCGCTTATATTATATCTTTAATAGTACTAGTATATTTTGTGTATGCAATAATCCAACTTATAAAAAATCCAACAGACGTTTTTATGATTGAAAATGGAGGATTATCTTTAGAAGAAAGTGCATTAGGATATGTTATAAGGAATGAAACAGTAGTACAAGGAAATAATTATAAAAACGGAATGATACAGATAAAAACAGAAGGAGAAAGAGTAGCAAAAGGAGATTCAATTTATAGATATTACAGTAATAATGAAGAGACATTAGTAAAAAAAATTGAAGAATTAGATATTAAAATACAAGATGCAATGGAAAATGAAACAGGTTTATTTTCTAGTGATATAAAACTTTTAGAAAATCAAATTAGTCAAAAATTAAATGAAGCGTCAACATTAAAAGATATTCAAAAAATAACCGAATATAAAAAAGACATAAATACAAGGATAACAAAAAAAGCAAAAATTGCAGGAGATTTAAGTCCACAGGGGTCATATATAAGAAAACTAATTGAAGAAAGAAGTGGATATGAAAATAGTTTAAATTCTGGTGCAGAATATGTAACTGCACCAGAAAGCGGAATTGTATCATATCGAGTAGATGGACTAGAAAATATATTAACTAAAGAAAGTTTTTCTAGCTTAAACAAAAAATTTTTAGAAGATTTAAAATTAAAAACAGGTGAAATTGTTGCAACAAGTAATGAAAGTGGGAAAATAATAGATAACTTCGAAGCATATATTATATCATCATTTGAATCACCAAAATCAAAAGAAGCAAAAGTGGGAGATAATGTAAATATAAGATTGTCGAATTCGCAAGTAATAAGTGGAGAGATAGAATATATTGTAGAAGAAGAGCATTCAAGATTACTCGTATTTAAAATTAATAATGGTTTAGAATTGCTTGCAAATTATAGAAAAATAACATTTGATGTGATTTGGTGGAGTTATAGTGGCTTAAAAGTTCCAAATGAGGCTCTAATTAAAGAAACAGCACCAAATGGAGTGACTATAGCAGGACAAGATATTTACTATATAGTTAGAAATAGAATGGGATATACAGATAAGATATTAATAAAAGTGCTAAAACAAAACGAATCATATTCTATAATTACAAACTATACAAATGAGGAATTAAAAGAAAATATGGGGTATACAGAGAATGATTTAAAACAAGTTAAAACAATAGTACTGCATGACGAAATTATTCTTAATCCAAAGATATAATGTTACAGCAATATTACAGAGCTATTAAAAATAAATTACAATCCAAAAAGGTATTGACTTTTACCTAAAAAAGTAAGATACTATTAGCGAATACCAAGGAGAAATATAGGGAGGTTTTATAAATGGCTGGAGCTGTAATGAATAAAATTTGGGACTTTTTAGGAATGGAAAGTGAAGAACCAGAAGAAGAAATAGAAGATAGAGCATATGATTATGAATATGATGAAGATGATGAACAAGAACAAGAATCAGAAGGAATAAATAAATTATTTGGAAGAAAATCAAAAGTTGTAAATATGCCACAAACACAAAGCATAAAAATGGTAATATCACAACCAACTACTTTTGAACAATCAGAAGAAATATGCAATTATTTAAAAGAAAGAAAATCTGTGATTGTTAACCTTGAATATGTAAATAAAGATGTAGCAAGAAGAATAGTAGATTTTATTAGTGGATCTGTTCATGCGTTAGATGGACATATTCAAAAAATATCTAATTCAATATTCTTAATTGCTCCAATTAATTATGAAATTGCTAATGAGATGGCAAGAGAAGAAATAAAAAATAGATTATCTGTATCATGGTTAAAAAACAATTAGAAATGAGGAGAGCTTATGCTAACACCACTAGAAATAGAAAATAAGAAATTTGCAAAACAAATGGTTAATGGATATAATGTGGAAGATGTAGATGAATTTTTAGACATAGTAACAGCAGATTATGAAAAGTTGTACAAAGAAAACACTGAATATAAAGAAAAAATAGAACAATTAAATGATGATTTAGCACATTATAAAACCATAGAAAGTACATTACAAAGTACATTACTTATGGCACAGTCTACAGCAGAAGAAGTAAAAAATATTGCAAAACAACAGGCAGATCAAATAATAAATGATGCTAAAAATTTTGCACAGAATGAAGCTGTAAGGTTAGAACAAGATATTTTAGCAAAGAGAAAAGAATTAGAAGATGCACGGAAAACAATTTGATGTATATAAAGCAAAAATGGAATCCTTACTTATTTCACAATTAGAAATTTTAAAAGAGATTAATAAAGAATAGTGCCAAAGAAAAATATAAAGATTATGTCTTTATATTTTTTTGCTATCTGTTACAAAACTGTTAAATGTATATTACAATTCCGTTATTACTATTGACTTATTAAGAAAAAAGAATAAAATAGATATATCATAGGAAGGTTTAAAATGAGAGTAATTAGTGGAACAGCTAGAGGAACTAATTTAGAAACGCTTGAAAGCAACAATACAAGACCTACTCTTGATAGAGTTAAAGAAGCATTATTTAATATCATTCAATGTGAAATTATAAATGCAAATGTTTTAGATTTATTTGCTGGAAGTGGTGCTTTAGGAATTGAAACTTTAAGTAGAGGTGCTAAATCTTGTATAATGTGTGATAAATCTTATGCAGCAATAGAAATTATCAATAAAAATGTAAAAAAGACACATTTAGAAGAAAAAGCAAAAATTATAAAAGGCGATTATAAAAAAACTTTAGAACTGTTACAAAGAGAAAAATTCAATTTAATATTCATTGATCCACCATATGACCTAAATATAGCTGTGGATAGTATTAAAATGATTATAGAATTAGAAATATTAGAAGACAACGGAATTATTATTTTAGAAACAGACAATGAGAAAAGAGAGCTAGAAAATTTAAGCAAACTAAATGTTAATGTATATGATTTAAGAAAATATGGAAGAGTTAGTCTTATATTCTTAAATCGAAAGGGGTAAAAAATGGAAATATTTACGCTACTAGAAACTTTAGAAGAAGAATTAGAAAAAAGCAAAACATTACCATTTGTGGATAAATGTATTGTAGATAAAGAAGAGTTTTTAGATATTATTAAAGAAATAAGAATAAAACTTCCAGATGAATTAAAACAAGCAAAATGGATTAAAGAGGAACGAGCAAGAATTCTTGCAGAAGCTCGGTAAAGAAGCTGATGATATAGTAAAAGAAGCAGAAAATAGAATTATATCTATGATAGATGAACATGAAATTACAAGAAAAGCGTATGAACAAAAAGCTCAAATAATTGAAACAGCAAATGAAATGTCTAGAGAAATATCAAAAGGAACAAAAGATTATGCTGACAATCTTCTAGAAAAAATTGAAGTAGTATTAGAAGAAGCTCTAAAAACAGTTCAAAATAATAGAAAAGAATTAAAATAAATGTGACGTCAGGAATCGGAAAAGAAATAGGTCGTAGGTTAGACCAGCCGATTTCTGTTTTTTTAAGAATGATGGATTGTATTATAATGTAGGGGCAAGTCTCTTGTCTGCCAAAATAGAATTAAAATCATATAATATAAAGGGAAGAATTAGAATAAATAGAAAGGATGAAATAATAAATGGCACAAGCTAAAAGAAAGAAAACTACAACAGGATCAAAAAAATATAGTAGAAAAAAACAAAAGAAAGTAGATATAGATTTAGCAGTAGTATCTATGATAATTATTAGCATATTACTTGCAGTATTAATATATACAAGTTCAGGTTATATAGGAAAAACATTAAGCCCATTACTTGGTGGAATTATAGGTTGGATGAAATACATATTACCAATTGGTACCTTTGCAATCGCAATAAATCTAGCTTGTGAAAAAAAGGAAACATTATCTCCAAAATTAGTACAATATGGAATTTTCTTAATGTGTATTGCAATTATAATGTTTATATATCAATTGTCAGTAGGAAATATAGATGTAAATACAGAATTTGGAACAATATTAAAACAAAGTTATGAATTAGGACAAAAAAACATTGGTGGTGGAGCAATTGGAGCAATTGTAGGTATGCCAATGGTTAATTTGCTAGGAAGTACAGGAGCAGTAATTCTTGCAATAGGAATTGCAATTCTAGTTCTAATATTTATGTTTGGAATACATCCTGCAAAATATATTACAAATACAGTAGAAAAAATGGAAGAAAGAAAAGAAGAAAGAAAACAAAGAAGATTAGAAGATGACGAAGAAGAATATGAAGAAGAAATTATAGAAGAAAAACCTAAAAAGATAAATCAAAGAGAAATAAAGAAAAGTCGTAAAAAAGAGTCAATAGATATTCCATTAGATGATGACCAAATAACAATAAATTTAAATGACGAACCAGAAAAATTAAAAAAATATGATCATAATGAAGATGATTTATTTCCTTTGGGTATGGAAGAAAAAAAGAAACCATCTCCAAATGAATTAGAGGCAAATTTATTTAAAACAGAAGAACCAGTAAAAGAAGATAAAAGTAAGGAAGTATTACAATTAGAGCATGCCATAACAGTAGAAGATGAAAATTATGAATTTCCTCCAATAGAACTATTAAGTGAGGGAGAAGGAAGAAACTTAAGAGGTGGAAAAAAAGCAATAGCAGATAATGCTACAAAACTTCAAAAAACTTTATATAGTTTTGGAGTATCAGCAAAAGTAGAAAATGTATCAGTAGGACCTGCTATTACAAGATATGAATTAAAACCAGCAGAAGGAGTAAGAGTAAATAAAATTGCAAACTTAGCAGACGACATAGCACTAAATCTTGCAGCAGCATCTATTCGTATAGAAGCACCTATACCTGGAAAACAAGCAGTAGGAATAGAAGTACCAAACACAGAAACAGAAATGGTACATTTAAGAGATATATTAAATACAAATAGCTTTGTAGATCATAAATCAAAATTAGCATTTGCACTTGGTAAAGATGTTGCAGGAAATGAAGTAGTAACAGATATTGCAAAAATGCCACACGTACTTATAGCAGGTTCTACAGGTTCTGGAAAAAGTGTATGTATAAATACTTTAATAACAAGCATCATATATAAGGCAAAACCAAGTGAAGTAAAATTATTAATGGTAGACCCAAAAGTAGTTGAATTATCTGTATATAACGGAATACCACATTTACTTATTCCAGTTGTGACAGATCCTAAAAAAGCAGCTGGTGCACTTGCTTGGGCAGTACAAGAAATGGTTAATAGATATAGTTTATTTGCAGCAAAAGGAGTTAGAGATTTAAGTGGATATAATGAGGCTATAGAAAAGGAGGGCTCAGCTGAAAAATTACCACAAATCGTAATAGTTATAGACGAGCTTGCAGACCTTATGATGGTAGCGGCAAAAGATGTTGAAGATGCTATTTGTAGATTAGCACAAATGGCAAGAGCTGCAGGAATGCACCTTGTTATTGCGACACAAAGACCATCTGTAGATGTTATCACAGGTATAATTAAAGCAAATATCCCTTCAAGAATTGCATTTGCAGTATCTTCACAAGTAGATTCAAGAACAATACTTGATATGGTAGGTGCAGAAAAGCTATTAGGTAAGGGAGATATGTTATTTTATCCATCAGGAGCACCAAAACCTACAAGACTACAAGGAGCATTTGTATCTGATAAAGAAGTTGAAAAGATAGTTGATTTCTTAAAATCTAATGGAGAAGTACAATATAGTGAAGATATAATAGAAACAATAGAAAAATCAAATTCTACAGATAAAGACTTAGAAAGAGAAGATTGTGAAGATGATACAGATCCATTTTTAAATGATGCCATAGAAACAGTTATAGAAACAGGACAAGCATCAACTTCATTTATACAAAGAAGATTTAAAGTAGGATATGCAAGAGCTGGTCGTATTATTGACCAAATGGAAGAAAGAGGGATTATTTCAGGTTATCAAGGAAGCAAGCCAAGAGAGGTATTAATGACCAAAGAAAGATGGCAAGAACTTAATATGGCAAAAACACCAAGTGAAGAATAGAAAATATAATGCAAAAGGTGTAGGGGCAGACCTTGTGTCTGCCCAAAAAGGAAATAGATAAATATAATGCGGGCAGTATGTTATACTGCCCAAGGGTCGCAATCATCGACCACTGCATGATAGAATAATAGGAAGGAGAAGAAAAATATGGATGCAGAAAAATTATTTTCAAAATTAAATTCAAAAGATTATAATAATCAACTAGAAACAATACTTGAAAATAAAGATTTTTCTGTAAATGTAAAAAATCTTCTCCTTTCTATGTTATATAAAATTGAGAGTGGATATAAAGACTATACAATAGTTAAAAGGATAGTTTATGATAAAAAAACTTATATTGAAGACATTTTAAGAATTATAAACCAAAAGTGTGAAAAAATAATTATTGTAGAAGAGGGGTCTAACGAGGCAAAAGAATTAGAAGAAGAGAAAATAAAATTCTTTGTAAATAATTTAGAAAACACAATTCATCTAATGTATCCAAATGAAAGTCTACTTTTATATACACTTTATAAAATAGATGATAAACCAATATATTTAGATGAAAAATATAATTTAATTAGAAATGCATTATCAAATCTTTTAAATGCAGGGGAAAATATTAACAATATAGAAGTGATACGTGATTTTAACGGATGGAATTGGAATACTTTAAATAGAGAAATTCCTGAAATTACTACAAACCTTATTTATCAAAATTTAATTTATCTTTTAGGAATTGATTTTATAAAAAAAATAGTACATGAAGAAATAGTAGTAGATTATATAAAAGTTATTCAAGATAAATTAACAACTCTTTATGGTGAGGATAATTCAAATGAAATATTGAATAAAATTTATAAAATATCGATTAGTATTGTTACTAAAAAAAACGAAGTGGAAAAAAGGCGTTTACTAGCTGAAAAAGAAGCTTTAGAAAAAGAATTAGAAAGATTACAAGATAAATGTAAATTACTAAATGAAATATCTACTATAAAAAAAGAAGCATTAGGTAAAATAAAAGAAATAGACAATATATTAAGTGATAAGAAACTATTAGAAGAAGAATATAAAAATAGAAATGAAAAAAGAGCAAAGTATAATAAAATTTTTAATATAAGTCATTTAACAGAAATTCTAAATAAAGAAAGGTACAAACAAATTAAGATAATAGAAGAAAATAATCATTTATTAGAACCAAAGTATTATATACAAATAACTAATAATTTAAAGAAACAATTAGAATTGTTAGAGGATATAGGAAAAGACGAACAAGAAGAAAATAGTTTTAAATATTTAATACACCTACAAAAATTATTTATAAAATGCTTTTGTATAAAAATAGAGAATGCAAAAGAAAAACAAGAAATAATAAATTTATTATATATGTTAAGATATTATAATTTGATTTTTATTACAGAAATAGAACAAATAAAGGATATAAAAGAGTTAAAGGAAGATTTAAGACTTATAGAAGAAGCTTTAATAAAAAAAGCATATGATTTAAAAGTATTTAACATCATAACAAACGAAAAAGAAGTAAACGATGAAATAATAATAAATATTTTAAAAACAAAAATTATCTCACTAGAAAATATAGGAATTGAACTAAAACAAAACGAAGAAAGTTTGGGAGTAAATATATATGATGGAGATGTTTTTGAAAAAGCAATTACTGTACCAAGATTTGATAAAAAAAGTATGCAAATGAAATTTGGAAAAATACAAAAAATATTTAGCTAACACACAATGCAAACGATGTAGGGGAGAACCCTATGTCCGACTGTGAAGCAAAAGCAATAAATCCAATGCAAACGTTGTAGGGGCAGACCTCGTGTCCGCCCAAAAGGAATATAATAAACATACAAAATACAAGAATTATAGGAGGTATCTATGAAAATAACATTTTTAGGAGCAGCGAAAACTGTAACAGGTTCAAACTTCTTAGTGGAAGCAGCAGGAAAAAAATTTTTAGTAGATTGTGGAATGTATCAAGGAAAAGCAACAGAGGAAAAAGAAAATGAAGATCCGTTTTTGTTTGAGGTGTCAAGCATAGACTTTATGCTATTAACCCATGCACATATAGATCATTCAGGAAGAATACCAAAACTATATAATGAGGGATATAAAAACCCAATATATGCAACAAAAGCAACTTGCGACCTTTGTACAATAATGTTACCAGATAGTGGACATATTCAAGAAATGGAGATAGAATGGAGAAACAAAAAAAGAAAAAGAGAAGGTAAAAAAGAATTGCCACCATTATATACAGCAGAACAAGCAACTAAATCATTAGAGTTATTTAGAGGTGTAAAATACGATGAAATAATAGAAATAGACGAAAATATAAAAGTAAGGTTTAATGATGCAGGACATATGCTCGGTTCAAGTATTATAGAAATATGGGTAACTGAAAATGGAAAAAACCAAAAAGCAGTATTTACAGGAGATTTAGGGAATAATGATATTCCACTTTTAGCATCACCAACAATGATAGAATCAGCAGATTATTTAGTAATGGAATCAACCTATGGAAGCAGATTACATATGAGAAATGACGATAAAGCAGAAATGTTTTTAAACATAGTGGCCGAAACTTTAGATAAAGGTGGAACAGTAGTAATACCATCATTTGCAGTAGGAAGAACTCAAGAAATAGTATATGAGTTAAATAAATTAAAAGAAAATACAGATGATGAAGAATTTATTAAAAAATATAAAACATTAATGAGTGTACCAGTTTTTGTAGATAGTCCACTTGCAATATCTGCAACGGAAATTTTTAGAGAAAATATGGATCTATTTGATGATGATGTAAAAGAAGAAATGGAAAAAGGAGATAATCCACTAGAATTTCTAGGATTACAATTTACAAAAACAGCAGATGAATCAAAAGCGTTAAATGAAATGAATAAATCTTCGATAATTATTTCTGCAAGTGGAATGTGCGAAGTAGGACGTATAAAACATCATTTAAAGCATAACTTATGGAATCCAAATAGTACAATATTATTTGTTGGGTATCAAGCACCAGGAACTTTAGGAAGTAAACTTGTAAATGGAGAAAAGAAAGTAAAAATATTTGGAGAAGAAATATCTGTAAATGCTAGAATTGAATATATTGAAGGATATTCAGGACACGCAGACCAAGAATGGCTATTAAACTTTGTATATTCATTTATAAAAAAACCAAAACATATCTTCTTAGTACATGGTGAAGAAGAAGCCCAAGAAGTATTAAAAGAAAAAATACTAAGTACAACAGATATACCAGTGACAATACCAGATTTTGGAGAAACATATGAATTAAGTGACGAAATAAAAGTAACAAACCAAGTAGAACTTACAACAAGATATAAACCATTAAGGCTAGAAGTTTTAGAAAGAATGCAAAAATTAAAAGATGAAGTTAAGGACATGACAGAAATTATAAAAGAAGAGATAATTGAAGAAAAAGCAAAAGATGCAGAAGTCGCTTCTATAAATGAAAAAATAAAAGAATTAGAAGCACAAATTGTAAGAATTTTAGAAGGATAAGAGTTTGAAAAGAATTTAATTCTTTTCAAACCAATGTGTACTTTGCGAAAGGAACGAGATGAAATATGAAAACAAAGTATTATAATGATGCAATAATAGGAAATAAACAGATGGTAGCAAGTTTCACTAAAAATGGGGAATTATTAAGGTTATATTATAAGTCACCAGATTATAAACAATTTATTGATTATTTATATGCAGGGCTTAAAATAAATGATTCAGGTCTTGTAAATTTACATGATGATATTAATAATCAATATAATCAATATTATACTGAAAATACAAACATACTAAATACAGAAATAAAAAATACATATTTTAATTTAAAAATTAAACAATTAGACTTCATTCCAATCAAAGAAAATGTATTAGTAAAAAAATATAAATTCATTAATGAAAATAATATTGATTTGGATGTCAAGTTCTTATTACATTCAAAATTACTTTCAAACGAAAATAACTTTGTAAGTGCAAAAGTAATAAAACAAGGAATGCTTCAATATACACATGATTATTCATTTGTAGTATCATCTAGAAAAACTAAATTATATAGACATCAAATAAATGATACAAGTAATAATATTTCCTCAGGAGTAATTAACGATAAGGACTATATAGGAATGTCACATGATTCAAGCATTAGTTTTGATATAGGAAAAATTAAGCCAAATGAAGAAAAAACTCTTGAAATATTTATCTGGATAAACGAAAATAATGAAAACTACAAAATGGATGAAATAGAAAATGAAGTTGATAAAATAAGCAAAATTGATTTTGATAAAGAACTTGCTAGTACAAAGAAATATTGGAATAAATATGTAAAAGACCATACTACAATAGAGCTAAAAGATAAAACTGAAGAAGAAAGAAAAATAAAAAATATATACACAAGAACAATATTACTATACCCACTTCTTACAAATGATACAACTGGGGGTATATCTGCAAGTGTGGAAATAGATGAGGATTTAACTACTTGTGGTAGATATTCTTATTGTTGGCCACGAGATGCAGTATTTATTACAAAAGCACTAGATATTTTAAATATGGAAAAAGAAACAGAAAAATTTTATAAAAACTTTTGTAAAAATACTCAAAGTAAATCTGGAATGTGGGAACAACGTTTTTACACAGATGGAAGACTTGCACCTTGTTGGGGGTATCAAATAGATGAAACTGCAAGTGTTGTATATGGAGCATATAATCATTATGAAAAAACAAAAAATGAAAAATTTTTGAAAGATACATATAAAATGTGTGAAAAAGCTGTACATTTTCTAGAGAAATATGTAGCACAAGTTATGGATATAAAAGAAGAGGAGGACATAGTAAAAAAAGAATTAGAAGAAGAATATAAAGAAAAACTAGATAAAATACCAGTAAGCTATGATTTATGGGAAATGCATGAAGGAGTAAGTCTATATTCAATAGCAAGTATATATGGAGCGTATCAGGCTATGCTTAAAATATATGAAGTAATAGAAAAAGATACAGAAGGTGCAGGAATTAGGTTAAAACAAGAAAGTATAATAAGACATAAAAAAATAATTTTAAAACAACTAGAAATAATGAAAAAATATGTATTAGAAAATTTATATGATGAAAATTCAAAAACATTTGTAAGAAACATGGAAGATAGATTAATGGATATAAGTATATTAGGAGCAATAGTTCCATTTAATATGTTTACAAGTAAAGAAAAAAAAGTTATAAATACAGTAGAAAAAATAAACTTAACTTTACGTACATATACAGGGGGATATAAAAGGTTTGAAGGTGACCATTATAGAAATGGTAATCCTTGGGTAATTGCAACACTTTGGATGGCATTATATTATATAGAAGTAAAGAAATTTAAAGAAGCAAAAGAATGCTTTAATTTTGTAATAAATTCTAGTACAGAACATGGATTTTTAGCAGAACAAGTAGATAATAACACAATGACTGGAAACTGGGTAATAGGCCTTGGTTGGAGTCATGCGATGTTTATTTTAGTATTAGAAAAATTAATGGAGAAACAGTAGGGGGTTGCATACCATGCACCCCCCTACTGTTTCTCTATTTACCAAAAAGTTTTTACAATTGAAAATATAAAGTTTAAAAAATATGGTATAAAATGGAAAAAATTAGAAAAAATACTTGATTAATTTGTAAAAAAATGGTAATATAATTAAACAACTTTTGTTGTATAGTAATAAAGGTAGATAGTATGAAAGGAGACATTATATGAAGAAAATTAAAAGAGCAACTATTTGCTTTGTAATGGCAGTAGCTTTGTTAATAACTGCTATGGAAATAGGGAGGATTAAAGTTAAGGCGGCAGAACCTTTCTGGGGAGCTAATTATCGTAATCCAGGGCAGAGAACAGTAGAGGTTGAGGTAAATGTTACGAGCTCTGTATCCGGTGTTACTTTAAAGACATGGGATTTTACAGGTCCTGTAAGTTTGATGGCAGATGTCTACGATTCTAATGACACATTTATAAATCGTCAGTATTTAATCGTAGGACAGAATGAAACTAAAAGCATAAGCATCAATACAACAAAAGCAACAGGAACATATAAGGTTCGGTGTACATTCCATTCAGGAGAAGCTGGAGGCTGGATTGGAGTTTGGATTTTTTGATCTTTAATACTGTAAATTAGATTAAATTTATCTACCTTTATTACAGTCAGTTTGTTATTACTGACACAAAGAGTGCTAGTGATTTAAATCACTAGCACTCTAATCGTTTTAATAGACTAAAGTTTTTATTTGACTAGTTTATTTTTATATAATTACACAAAAAAGTAAAGAAATTGAAACTTTTTTTAAAAAACAGTACACTAATTAGATGAAAGGTGATGAAAAATGTGAGTACTCGGGATGTCAATTGAAAATTTTGAAAGAATATATAATAAAACATATAAAGACATTTTAAAATATATAATTGCACATTGTAGTAATTTAGATGATGTTAATGACATTATTCAAGATACATATGTGTTATTATATAAGACATTGAAAAAAAAGAAAAGAATTGAATTAGAAAGTGAGCAAGCATTCATAAAAGGAATTGCTAAAAATGTTTTAAAGAAGTATTATCGTTTAAAATATAAAGAAAAAAATAATATAGAGATTTTTGAAAATGAGGAACAGCAATTAGAATCTAATATTGATATAGAATTAGAATTTATTACAAAAGATAATGTATTGCATATTTGGCAAACATTAAACAATAAAGATTTACGAATAGCAAAAATATTTTACTTATATTATGGATTAGATATGAAGATAACTGATATTGCAAAAGAATTAAATCTAACAGAATCAGCTACTAAAAACTACATTTATAGAACGATAAAAGAATTAAAAAACAGTATAAAGGAGAGAGAGAAGAATGCATGAAAATAAAATATTTAGAGAGTTGTTAGAAAATGTATATAACAAAGAAAAAAATTATACTGATATTTCTTCTAAAATAAAAGGAGTGATTGATATGAAGAAAAAAATATTAAAAATTGTAGCAGTATTGTTAATTGTAGTAATAGGATATACAGCACAAGACATATATGCAAAAATAGCTTGGAATATTTCTTATGAAAAATATAAAAATAGAAATGTAATTACAAGAAGTATAGCATTAGATGAAAAAGCAAAAGACAAATATAGGGAAAATCTTAATATGGATTATATCTACCAAGATAAAATAGGAATAAAATTAAATTCGCTTATTATAGCAAATGATTATTGTCAGATTGATTTGGACATTAAATTAGATGAAGAAATACAAATAGGAGAAGACAATCTTCAATATGGAATGGTAGTTTATGACGAAAACAATAATATATACAATATTAGTGAAAGATGGCATAAAAATGAAAAACAATTAACATATTGGAAAAAATTATATAAAGAATTAGGAATAAAAGAGAATCAATCAAAAGAATTAAGCAATACAGCACAGTATAGTAAATCTAAAGTAACTATGACATCAATAAAAGGATTTCCAAAGAGTAAAAAACTTTATATACGAATATTTGATATAGGATACGAAGATTGCAAGATTGATTATGAAAAAATGGAAGTGATATATCGTAATGATATTAATTTATCTAATAGTGAATGGCAATTTGAAATAGATATACCAGAAAAATTTTATGAAAGAACAGAAACACAATTAAAACTTGGCAAAGAAGTAGAGGGTATAGATATAAAAAAGGCAGAATTGACACAAACAGGATTAAGCATGATTGTAAATATAAAACAATTAAAAGATTTTATGTTAGGCGGAATGAATATGGGCAGTGAAGAATTTGGAACATTAAGTAAAGCAGCATTTTATATATCTGATGGAGATGACAATATATATACAGCAACGGAATTTGGAACAACTACAGAAAATGGAGAATTAAGTGTAAGATTTGGTATAGGCAAAGATGATTTAGATAAAGGAATATTTTTAAATGTAAGTTTAAATGATATACAAGAAAAAATAGAATTGGTACAAAAATAGAAAAGAGTGCTTAAAATATAAACATAATACAAAAACCAGCTCGGATAGAGGTGGTTTTTTGATGTAAAGCAATTAAATTATTAATAAATTAATAGTTTAGATAGGCGACTTTATATCGATGGGTGGTCATAAATTGACCATGCGAAAAAATGTTTGCAATATTTCTAAAATCTATTGACATTTTGTATTTATATTTATATAATCACTTTGAAATTAAGAAGAGCAGAATACGGTTGGAAGGAGAAAATAATGGCTAAGGATAAAACGGTATTTGTATGTAGTAACTGTGGATATGAATCACCTAAATGGATGGGAAAATGCCCACGGATGCAATGAATGGAATAGTTTTTATGAAGAAAAATTTGTAAAAACTGTAGGAACAAAATATGAAAAGAAAAGAGATGTAATACCAACTGTTTTAAATGAACTAGAAGGAAAAGATGTTATAAGAAATTCCACTGGTTTTTTAGAACTTGATAGAGTTTTAGGTGGAGGAATTGTTAATGGATCACTTGTACTTCTTGGAGGAGAACCAGGAATTGGAAAATCTACTTTAATTCTTCAAATTTGCGATAAAATAAAAGGAGAAGGTAAGGTACTATATGTTTCAGGCGAAGAATCAGCAGAGCAAATAAAAATAAGAGCAGATAGGCTTGGAATAAATAATAAAGACATATTATTTTTAGGAGAAACAGATATTAGTTTAATAGAAGATTCAATATTAAAAACAATACCGAAACTTGTAATAATAGATTCAATTCAAACTATGTATTCAGACGAGATAACATCTGCACCAGGAAGTGTTAGCCAAGTACGTGAAATAACAGCTAAAATAATGAGAATGTGTAAAGAAAATGCGATTACTACAATAATTATAGGACATGTTACAAAAGATGGAAACATTGCAGGACCAAGAGTTTTGGAACATATGGTAGATACAGTTTTATATTTAGAAGGAGAAAGATATTTTTCATATAGAATATTAAGAGGAGTAAAAAATAGGTTTGGTTCAACAAATGAAATTGGAATGTTTGAAATGCAAGATAAGGGAATGGTAGAAATTACTAATCCATCAAGTATATTAATATCTGAAAGAGAAGATAATCCACCAGGTTCCATTATTGTAGCAACAATGGAAGGAACAAGACCATTACTTATAGAAATACAAAGTTTAACAACACCTAGCGTCTTTGGTATGCCACGTAGAACAGCAAATGGAATGGATTATAATAGGTTAACAGTATTAACTGCAGTATTAGAAAAGAAAGTAGGGCTACCACTTGGAAATCAAGATGTATACATAAATGTAGTTGGAGGGATAAAGCTAAATGAGCCATCAATAGATTTAGCAGTTGTACTTGCAGCTGCATCAAGTTATAAAAATAAGCCAATACCAAATGGATATGTTGCAATTGGAGAAGTTGGTTTAACAGGAGAAATAAGAAGTGTTAATCTAATTGAAAAGAGAATAAAAGAAGCTGAAAAATTAGGATTCAAATGTTGTATAATTCCAGAAAGTAACAAAAAACTCTTGAAAGAAAACTACAAATTAGATATAATAGGCGTAATGGATATAAATGATGCTATGAGAAAAGTAGGACTAAAATAAAACAGAAAGGGTGTTGCAAGTGAGACTAGAAAAAGAAGTAGATACTATTGAAATACTAAAGCTAATCGCACCTGGAACAGATATAAGAGAAGGATTAGAAAATATACTAAAGGCAAAAACTGGTGCATTAATAGTAATTGGAGATACAAAAGAAGTATTAGATATAGTAGATGGTGGATTTAGCATAAATGAAGAATACACTTCTTCAAGATTATATGAACTTGCAAAAATGGACGGAGCAATAGTCCTTAGTAAAGACTTAAAAAGAATTTTATTTGCAAATGCACAATTAATACCAAATGCAGGAATAGTTACCAAAGAAACAGGAACAAGACATAGAACAGCAGAGCGTACAGCAAAGCAAACAGGTGAACTTGTTATTAGTATTTCACAAAGAAGAAACATAATTACAGTATTTAAAGGAGATTTTAGATATGTAATAGAAGATACATCAAAAATTCTTACAAAAGCAAATCAAGCTTTACAAACAGTTGAAAAATATAAAAAAGTATTTGATAGTAAACTAAATATTTTAAATGAGTATGAATTTAATGATATAGTAACATTAGATAATGTAATAACAGCAATACAAAGAGCAGAAATGGTTATGAAAATGGTTGTTGAAGTACAAAGAAATATAAGCGAGTTAGGAGAAGAAGGAAGACTTGTCCAGATGCAACTTGAAGAATTAATAGGCGGATTAGAAAAAGAAGAACTATTAATTATAAAAGATTATATAGTATCATCAAGAAAACGTACGCCAGAAAAAATATTAAATGAAGTAATAAATTTAGAATATGAAGATTTAATGAATTCACAAATAATAGCGAAATTACTAGGATATGAAATATTTGATAATTATGAAGAAGTTGGAGTATATACAAAAGGATATAGAATACTATATAAAATACCAAGAATGCCAAATAACATTGTTGAAAACTTAATAAAGAAATTTAAATCTTTACAACATATAATATCAGCAGATATACCAGAACTTGATGATGTAGATGGAATCGGAGAAGTAAGAGCACGTACAATTAAACAATCTTTAAAAAGAATGCAAGAACAATTTGTATTTGATAATTTAATGATATAGAATTATAATATTACAAAAGAAGGTGAAGTATATTTGAATAATCAAAAAGGAATTACCCTAATAACATTAGTAATTACTATAGTTATATTGCTTATATTAACAGGAGTAATTATGAATAACGGAATGGAATCTATTAATACTTCAAAAAAGACAGCATTTATAGCTGAGCTTGAAATGATACAAGCAAAAGTAAATATAATTTATGAGAAGCGAAAGGAGAGTTTTGAAAACATAGATTACTATAATTCAATTGGACAAGACATATCTAATGTAGAACAAGAGCATTTAAATAAAGTGTTAGGAGAAACTGGCAAAGCTGGATTTAAATATTTTAATTCAAGTGACTTAAAAAGATTAGATTTAGATAATATAAATCAAGAGGTATTAATAAATTATGATACAAGGGAAATAGTAAGTTTAACTGGATGTGAAATTAATGGAATAAAGTACTATAAATTGAAAGATATTCCAAATTATATAGGGCATAATGTAAACTATATAAACTCAAATACACAAGCACCAGAATTTACAGTTTCAAAAACTAAATTAGGTGAAAATGAATATAGAATTAAAATTGAAAATATAGTATACAATAGTAATGTAACTGGAGGAACTGTAAAATATAAATTATATAGTGATACTAATTGGAATTTAAACGGTGAAAATACAAATTTTATAGTTACAAAACCAGGATTATATGATATATGCTTTACAGATAGTGCAGGAAATAGTAGTATAGTACAAAAATGGATACATGAAGAAAATGAAATTTTTAGAGAAGATTTTTATGAATATAATTATAATGAACAAGGAACAACAATAAATTCTTGTAGTAATAGTATATTAGATATAACAGCAATAACTACAAATCCAATGATATATATGTATAATATAACTGAATTTAATCCAATGGAATACAGATATATAGAAATGAAATATAGAACAATTAACAATAGTAATGTGAAATTCTATTTAATAGAGAACCCAATAGACGAAACTTATGCTATAACGAATGAATTAGAAAAAGATGGAGAGTGGCATAATGTACTAATTGACTTATGGAGTAATGAAAATGTTAAAAATAAAGAAGAAATTACTGGATGGAGATTTGATTTTGCAGAAGTTCAAAATGGAGTTTCAATGCAAATAGATTATATTAGAGTAGTTAAATAATATTTTAGGAGGAAAAATAATGAAAACAAAAACAATAATTACAATTATAGCTATTATATTAGTAATAGCACTTATAATAGGGTTATGCTATGGATATTATCAAAAATTTGGAAAAGAAGTACAAAATCCAATTGCAACAATGGTAGTAGAAGGATATGGAGAAGTGAAAATAGAATTATATCCTGAATTTGCACCAAATACGGTAGCAAACTTTATAAGACTTGCTAACAGAGGATTTTATGATAACTTAACATTCCATAGAACAATACCAGATTTTATGATTCAAGGTGGAGATAAATCAGGTAATGGTAGTGGTTCACCTAGTTTAAGTGATATTAAGGATGAGGTGGCTGTAAATGAGGAATATTCTATAAAAGGTGAATTTATAGCAAATGGATTTAATAAAAATACATTAAGGCATACTGAAGGAGTTATATCAATGGCAAGAAGCGACTATTCTGCATATGGGTATACACAAGAGGGATATAATTCAGCTGGATCACAATTTTTCATAATGACTAAAGATACTAGTAGCTTAAATGGTCTATATGCAGCGTTTGGAAAAGTAAAAGAAGGAATAGCAATAATTCACAATATTGAAAATGTAGAAGTAGTAACAAGAGAAACAAATGCAGAAGGTGCTGATAAACCAGTAAATCCGCCAGTGATAAAAAGTATTAGAGTTGAGACATTTGGTGTAGATTATGGAATTCCAGAAACAGTACAACCATTTAATTTAAGTAAGTTATTTAATTAACAATAAATTATGAATTAAAAATATAAACTAAGCAGATATAGCTAAAAAGCAGTGGGGTTACCACTGCTTTTTAGCTAAAATGGATAATTTACCACTTTAAATTAGCAAATCCTTGTACCTATCCTGTATAGAAAGAACTAAAGAATAGAATTTTGATGCATATGGAATAAAAGAATCTTTACGTCGATTAATACAGAAATCGGTAAGAAAACCATTAATACATATGCAGGAAACGATAAAATTTAAATTGATATCGCTATCCTCTAAGGACAAGAAAAAATTCAATTTATCATAGATTTCCTTATCCAAATTAGAGGGCTCAGCTAAATCATCTTTAAGCCGACTAAGAATAGCCGATTTTGTTTCCCTACACCTCTCGTCATGGTGATGAGATATTTCTTTTAGACTGGTCATATCTTCCATAGTACTTATCCTCCTTTTGCTAATATATAAAAAGTTTCATATAATATAATTATACAATTTATAAATAAATATGTCAAACATTATGTAGACTGAGGCTTGTTTTTTTTGATAAAAAATTATATAATACTAAACTATAGAAAGATAGGAGATGGGATAATGCAAGTTAGTGATGAGGAAATTTTACATATTGCAAACTTAGCAAATTTAAATTTAAATGAACAAGAGATAGAAAAATATAAAAAAGATTTGCAAGATATTTTAAGTTTTGCAAATGTAGTGAATAATGCTAAATTAGATGGATTAACTGAGACAATATGTGCAAATGAAGCTTGTAATGTATTTAGAAAAGATGAAATAATAGAAAGTTTAAAAAGAGAAGAATTATTACAAAATGCTGAAGAAAAACAACAAGGAATGTTTAAAATTCCTAAAGTAATTAATTAGAAGTTGGAAGTTAGATTTATGAGCAAGTTCTTCCAAGACGATGCTTAATATCCAACCTCTAACTTTCAACATCGAAAAGGGAGGAAAATAAATGGGAATTACAGAACTTACTGTACACGAATTAATAGAAAAGCTAAAAAATAAAGAAATAACACATGAAGAAATAGTAGAAGCATATATAAAAAGAATAGAAGAAAAAGAGAATAATGTACAAGCATTTATAACTATAACTGACAAAGGAAAAGCTTTAGAAGAAGTTAGAAAAATTGCAGAAGAAGTTAGAAAAGGCAATATTACAAATGAATTTGCAGGTATTCCAATTGGAATAAAAGACAATATTTGTACAAAAGGAGAAAAAACCACTTGTGCATCAAAAATGTTAGAAAACTTTATTTCACCATATGATGCGACAGTAATAGAAAAATTAAATAACGAAAATTTAATTAGTTTAGGAAAACTAAATATGGATGAATTTGCTATGGGAGGTTCAACAGAACATTCATATTTTAAAAAAACAAAAAACCCATGGAACTTAGGAAAAGTACCAGGAGGTTCAAGTGGAGGATCAGCTGCGGCAGTAGCAGCCAATATGGTTCCTTGGGCACTTGGTTCAGATACAGGAGGCTCTATTCGTGAACCAGCTGCTTTTTGTGGAATTGTAGGACTTAAACCAACATATGGTTTAGTATCAAGATTTCGGTTTAGTAGCATTTGCATCATCGCTTGATCAAATAGGAACTTTAACAAAAGATGTTACAGATTCTGCAATACTTTTAAATATAATAGCAGGACATGACAAAAAAGATACAACATCAGTAAATTGTGAAAAAAAGGATTATACAAAGTGCTTAAAAAATGATATAAAAGGTTTAAAAATAGGTGTTCCAAGAGAGTATTTTGGAGATGGAATTGATAAAGAAGTAAAAGATAATATTGAAAAAGTTATAGAAGAATATAAAAAATTAGGTGCAATTGTAGAAGAATGTTCATTAGATGTAGCAGACTATGCACTTGCAACATATTACATTATAGCATGTGCAGAAGCAAGTTCAAACTTAGGTAGATTTGATGGAATTAGATATGGATATAGAACACAAAACTATTCAAATTTAAAAGAACTTTTCAAAAATTCAAGAAGTGAAGGTTTCGGAGAGGAAGTAAAAAGAAGAATTATATTAGGTACATATGTACTTTCATCAGGATATTATGACGCATATTACAAAAAAGCACAACAAGTGCGTACACTTGTAAAAAATGAATTTGCAAAAAATTTTGAAAAATATGATTGC
Organism: uncultured Clostridia bacterium; assembly: GCA_948630815.1. Classification (GTDB taxonomy): domain Bacteria; phylum Bacillota; class Clostridia; order TANB77; family CAG-508; genus RGIG8482. Next base: position 22,014 of record CAPIEU010000005.1, on the reverse strand, counting down.
TTATTAGCACCAACATCACCGAATGTAGCATTTGATATAGGTTCAAAAATAAATAATCCATTAGAAATGTACTTAGCAGATCTTTGTACAGTTCCAGTAAATATAGCAGGACTTCCTGGAATAAGTGTGCCATGCGGAGTAAATAGTGAAAAAATGCCAATAGGGTTTCAATTAATAGGTAAAGCATTTGGAGAAGAAACTATTTTAAATGCAGCATATGCATATGAGCAAAAAGCAAAATTTAGAGAACATTATAAACCAGAGTTTAGAAGTTAGATGTAGGGGCAGACCTTGTGTCTGCCCAAGGAAATTAGATAAGACAATTAAAAACGTTGTAGAGGCGGGTCCTGTGTCCGCCCAAATGTAAAATTCTTAGAATTTTGAAGGAGTGAAACAAATCAATATGTCAAGAGAAGATTATGAAGCAGTAATAGGACTTGAAGTACATGCAGAGTTATCAACCAAAACAAAAATATTCTGTTCTTGCAAAACAGAATTTGGTGGAGAACCAAATACACAATGTTGTCCTATTTGTATGGCAATGCCTGGAACATTACCAGTACTTAACGAAAAAGTAGTAGAATATGCAGTACGTGCAGGACTTGCAACAAATTGTAGTATTGAAACAAATAGTAAAAATGATAGAAAAAACTATTTTTATCCAGATTTACCAAAATCATATCAAATATCACAGTTTGATAAACCACTTTGCAAAAAGGGTTATATAGAAATAGAAAAAGAAAATGGTGAGAAAAAAAGCATAGGGATTACAAGAATCCATATAGAAGAAGATGCAGGAAAATTAAACCATGATGATTTTGGAGGAGGATGTTTAGTAGACCTAAACCGTGCAGGAGTACCACTTATTGAAATTGTATCTGAACCAGATATGCGTTCAAGTGAAGAAGTAGACAAATACTTAAAAAAATTAAAATCAATATTAGAATATATAGAGGTATCAGATTGTAAAATGCAAGAAGGGTCTTTTAGAGCGGACGTAAATGTTTCTGTTAGAAAAAAAGGAGATACAAAACTAGGAACACGTACAGAAATGAAAAATATGAATTCATTTAGAGCTATTATAAGGGGAATTGAATACGAAATAGATAGGCAAATCGATATAATTGAAAAAGGTGAAAAAATAGAACAAGAAACATTAAGATGGGATGATGTATCAGGAAAGACGTTTTCTATGAGAGATAAAGAAGATGCTCAGGATTATAGATATTTTCCAGATCCTGATTTAGGATTAATACGTATAACAGATGAATATGTTGAGAAAATAAGAAAATCTTTACCAGAATTACCAGAAAGTAGAAGAAAAAGATATATAGAAGAATATAATTTAACTGAACGTGATGCAAATTTAATTACAGCATCAAAATATTTATCTAATTTATTTGAAGATACTACACAAAAAACAAATAATGCAAAATCATCATGTAACTGGATTTTAGGAGATATTTCAAGAATATTAAATGAAAAAGAATTAGAACCAAATGAAATACCGTTTACATCTAATAATTTAGCAGAATTAATTACTTTAATAGATAAAGGAACAATAAGCACAGCCATTGCTAAAAAAGTATTAGAAGAAATGTTTGAAAATCCAGAAGTGCCATCTAAAATTATACAAGAAAAAGGATGGGTTCAAATTTCAGATGAAACTGCAATAAAAGAAGTAGTATTAAAAATACTTGAAGAAAATCCTCAATCTGTACAAGATTATAAAGGTGGAAAAGATAGAGCAATTGGTTTTTTAGTTGGTCAAGCAATGAAACAAACAAAGGGAAAAGCGAATCCACAAATGTTAAATACTATGTTTATAGAAGAAATAAATAAAATGCAGTAAAGACACACAATGAAACCTTGCAGGTAATGTACCTGCAAGGTTTACTAAATATAATGAAAATTATATGTTAACTTGTTTTTTTATTGTATCAATTGCAAGTGCACAAATAATAAATTCTACTATAAAAAATAAACCTAATTTAAAAACTTCAAGTCCTATGTAAAACAAATCTGGTGCTGGATTAAAGTGATATGCAAGTAAAATAAATACAGAAATTGCACATACAAAAACAGAAAAATAAAGTCCATATTTTAATATCTTTTTTGTTTTTTCTTCCATAGAATTAAATTTATTTATAATTAATTTCATCATAAGTATACCTCTTTTCATATATTTCTATAATTAATGATAACATGTTAGAAAAGTAAAATCAAAGGTAATTTATGGGAAGAAATTTACTATATATAGTCCGCTTCATCTTGCGTGATGTAGGGCATTTTCTTTTTTTTACTGTGTAGAAAAAAAGAAAAGCACTACATCATCGTGAAGCTATTTCGTTATTAAAAGTGAATTTTTTATAACAAAACAAAAAAGGAGGCTTTGCCTCACGGACGAGCAATGCTCGCCCCTACATTTAACTTAAAATAGAGTATTTTCCTATAATATAAAAAAGGAGATTACTTTAGTAATCTCCTAAATAAAAAACTATGCATAATTTTTTATCTATGCTTTTAAAGCATTTAATTTTTTAGCTAATCTAGATTTTTTTCTAGCAGCTGTATTTTTAACTATAACTCCTTTTGAACAAGCCATATCTATTTTTTTAGTAGCTTCTACAAATAAAGTTTCAGCGTTTTTTACATCACCTACACTAGTAGCTTCTTCAAATTTTCTAACAGCAGTTCTGTAACCAGATTTTATCATATTATTTCTTAATGTTTTCTTTTCTATAACACTTACTCTTTTTATTGCTGATTTAATATTTGGCATATTTGCACCTCCTTAAAAGTATAACTAAACTTAACGCATAATATTCTAACATATAAAAATTAAAATTGCAAGTGATTTTTTAAAAACACTTGCAAAAAGTGGATATATATGGTAAAATAACAAAGACTAGAAAAAAAGCTTAGCTTTTTTCCTTACTCATACTAAGGGAAGTGTGGGTTATTTATCCATAAGGAGGTGATATAATGAATAAATACGAAAGTGTTATCATTATTAATCCAAGTATAGAGGAAGAAGGAATTAAAAACCTTATAAACAAATTCTCTAGCTTGATTAATACTGAAGGAAAAGTAGAATCTGTTGATGAGCTTGGAAAAAGAAAATTAGCTTATGAAGTAAAAAAGAATAAAGAAGGATATTATGTTGTAATACATTTCGAAGCTAAACCAACTCTTATTGCAGAATTAGAAAGAAATTATAGAATTACAGATGAAATAATAAAATTCATAGTTGTAAGAAAAGAAGACTAATTTACAACATATAGGATATATTTGTAAATGTAAAATTGAAAAGTGAAAAATACAAGTAGTTATGATTGCTTGATAGGAAACCTTAGAAAGGTAAGAGGTAAAAAAATATGAACAAAGTAATTTTAATGGGAAGATTAACAAGAGATCCAGAAGTTAGATATACTCAAAATACAAATACATTAGTTGCAAGTTTTTCACTTGCAGTAAATAGAAGATTTACAAAACAAGGTGAAGAAAGACAAGCAGACTTTATAAACATAGTTGCTTGGAGTAAAACTGGAGAATTTTGTAGTAAATACTTTAAGAAAGGTCAACAAGTAGGAATTATTGGAAGAATTCAAACAAGAACTTGGGATGATGAACAAGGACAAAAACATTATGTAACAGAAGTTATTGCAGAAGAAGTATATTTTGCAGATAGCAAACATGATGGAGATACTTCTTCAACAGGAAGTTTTGAAAACACATTTGGAAGTGTAGCTTCAGCAAGTCCAGAGTTTGAAATTTCTTCAAATGATGACCTACCATTCTAAAAAAGTAGTTAGGGGGGAATTATAAAATGGCTGATAAAAAGCAAAATAATAGAAGAAATAATAGAATGAATAATAATGGAGATGAAGATTTTAATCCAAAATTTAGAAAAGTAAGAAGAAAAGTTTGTACTCTTTGTAGTGACAAAGAATTTGTTTTAGATTATAAAAATCCAGATCAATTAAAAAAATTCATTAATGAAAAGGGTAAAATATTACCAAGAAGAGCAACAGGAGCGTGTGCAAAACATCAAAGAGATATTACTCTTGCAATAAAGAGATGTAGACATATTGCTATGTTACCATTTGCTGAAAATTAATATATAATTAATAAAAAGTCCGTAATCTTAGAATTGAGCAAGATTACGGACTTTTTTTGAATAGAAATAATCGAAGATTTTTCCTATTCAAAAAAAAGCTTCTATAACATTTCACTAAAAAAATTTTTAAGAATTTGTTAGCAAACAATGGGAATAGACTTTGTGTAACTAAATTGTAACAAAAAATTAATATAAATTATCTAAAATAGAAACAAAATATATGTTATAATAAATAATCATATAAATTAGAATTATAGGAGTAGAACAATGGGAAAGATTAAGAAAATAGGTTTAATTTTAGTAGTATTATTAATAGTATTTATGTATCAAAAAGCATATGCAACACTTAATTGTGTTGCAAGTATTACTTCAGTTACAGAAATTACACAAGGGGAAGAATTTGAATTATCTATAGGAATAAATGATATACAAGGAGATAGAGGAGTATTTACTTTTGGTGGAACAGTTGAATATGACAAAAAATTATTAACTTGTATTGAATATACTGGAGGGAACAATTGGTCTACTTCGTATAATGAAGAAACTAGAAAATTTGTAGCAGATAGAAATAATGGGTTTGCAACTACAAATGAAACTGTAATTAAATTTAAATTTAAAGTAAATGAGACTGCAACAGGGAAAACTACAATAAATTTGAAAAAAGTGGCTGTGGCAAATGGAAAAGAATTAACAGATATAAAAGATGTAAGCAAGACTATTTCCATAAAAGCTAAGGATACTGATAAAAATGAAATTCCAGGTGAAGATACAAACCAAGGAAATCAAACAGAAAATACTGTTCCAGGTGGAGATACAAACCAAGGAAATCAAACAGAAAACACCGTTCCAGGAGGAAATACAAACCAAGGAAATCAAATAGGAAATACTGGAAACACAAATCAAATAGGAAGTACAAATAGTAGCAAACCAAATAACAATAATAAGGTAAATACAACAACAAAAAAACCAACTACTACAAATAAGACGAATACCAATAATGTGAATAATACTGTTATTGAATTAAATACTATAAATAATAAAATAGATAATAGTATAATAGATAATAGTATAATAGATACAAGTAATACAATAGGAAACGAAATTGATATTTTTAGTAATGAAGAAAGTATAGTAAAAGATGATACAAAAGCACACAAAAAAAATAATAGTGTTATGGTGATTTTTATTATAAGTACAGTTGGTGCTATAGCTATTATTGGTGGAGTATTTTTTGCTAGAAATAAACCAAACTTTAATATAAAATTTAAAGTAGATAAATAGAATTTGTAAAAAAGTCTTTTAAACTGTAAAGTAAAGTTTATTAAGGACTATAACATTAAAAATAGTTTAAAAAGAATCCCCCAAATAAAACTTGGGGGATTTTCTTAGTGCTTATTGTATTTGTATTTCATATGTTTCTTATAATATTTCCTAATAGGTGGCTCAACTTCAATTTTTTCTTCAGAGTAATTTTCTTCATTTAATAAATCAGAAATTATCTTCCGTAAAGAAGTGGAAATAACTATTACACTACCATCATACTTAATCATAAAACACCTCTAATACTAAATTATACATATATTATAACATAAAATAGTAAAATAGTAAATTACTATTTTTATCACTAATTCTTGTTTAAACATATAATAAATAGGAAATACTATCATCATAATAAAAGTAGGTGATAAAATGAAATTAGGAATTGCATTATCTGGTGGGGGAATTAGAGGGATAGCCCATGCAGGAGTATTAAAAGCATTAGAAGATAATAATATTAAAATTGATATAATAGGAGGAACTAGTGCGGGAAGCTTGATTGCAAGTTTATATGCTATGGGATATTCACCTTATTATATATACATATTATTTAAAAGATATTCGGAGGAATTAGTACAAATAAATTCAGGACCAATCATATCTGGAATTGGTAATTTTATGATTAATAAAAAAAATTCATTTAAAGGTTTAAAATCAGGAAAAAATTTAGAAACAATATATAACAAAATAGCTTATAAAAAGGGAATTAAAAAAATTAGCCAAATAACAATGCCAATTGTTATTCCTACGGTCGATATTACAAACTCTAAGGAATATATAATAACAAATAAAATACCTGAAAATGAAGAAAATAAGGAACAATATATTACAGATATAACAGTAGGAAAAGCAGTAAGAGCAAGTAGTAGTTTTCCAGCTGTTTTTACTCCTTGCGAATTTAAAGAGCACGCATTTATGGATGGAGGAGCACTTGATAATGTTCCAGTACATGAAGTTAAAAAACAAGGAGCAGACAAAGTAATAGCTGTAAAATTTGATGCAGATCCAATAACCAAAGACAGTAATATAATGGATATTGTAATGAAAACAATAGATATAATGGGAAGTAAAATATCAGAAGAAAGCCTTGAAATGAGTGATCTTGTATTAAATGTATACACAGACAAAGTAGGATTACTTGATACAAAAAAGCTAGATAGTTGTTATAAATATGGCTATGATTGTGTAATACAAAATTTAGATAAAATAAAAGAAATATTGTATTGCTAAAAGAATTTTCTTATGTTATTATGAATTATAGGTAACGATAAATTTTAGGGTTGCTGTTAGGACTTAAACTAGTATCTATATAGCGACACGTGGATGTAGCACTTTTTGTTTTTCGAAGATCCCTGAGAAAAACAAAAACGTCCTACATCCAGCAAGATGGAGCGGACTTAAAAAAGATATAATTTAAATAAATGATAAGTTTTAGGAGGTTTTTATGGAATTTAAAGAATGGGAAGGTTTTAAAAAAGGAAAATGGAAAGAAGAAATAGACGTTAGGAGTTTTGTTCAAAGTAATTATACACCATATGAAGGGGGTCAAGAATTCTTAAAAGAACCAAGCAAAAATACAAAAAAATTATGGGAAACAGTATTAGAATTATATAAAATTGAAAAAGATAATGGTGGAGTATTAGATATAGATACTAAAACTATTTCAGGGATATCAGCACATGAAGCAGGATATATAAATAAAGATTTAGAACAAATAGTAGGACTTCAAACAGATGCTCCATTAAAAAGAGCAATTATGCCATTTGGTGGAATTAAAATTGTAGAAAAATCTTGTGAAGCATATGGAAGAACAGTAGATGAAGGTGTAGATAAAATATTTAACAGTATAAGAAGAACACATAATGATGGAGTATTTAGTGTATATACAAAAGATATTCGTGCTGCTAGAAGTTCGCATTTAATTACAGGACTTCCAGATGGATATGGTCGTGGAAGAATTATAGGAGATTACAGAAGAGTTGCATTATATGGAGTAGATGCACTTATTAAAGAAAAACAAGAGGAATTAGATAATTTAAATGTTGATTACTTATCAGAAGAGGTAATACGTGATAGAGAAGAAATACACGATCAAATTCTTGCATTAGAAGAGTTAAAAATTATGGCAAATAAATATAGTTATGACATTTCAAATCCAGCACGTACAGCAAAAGAAGCAATACAATGGACATATTTTGCATATCTTGCAGCAGTAAAAGATCAAAATGGAGCAGCAATGAGCCTTGGTAGGACATCTACTTTCTTAGATATTTATATAGAAAGAGATTTAAAAAATGGTACATTAACAGAGGAACAAGCACAAGAATTAATGGATCATTTTGTTATGAAATTAAGACTTGTAAGATTTTTAAGAACACCAGAATATAATGAACTATTTAGTGGTGACCCTGTTTGGGTAACAGAATCATTAGGTGGTATGGGAATTGATGGAAGAACATTAGTTACAAAAAATACATTTAGAATGATGTATACACTAGTAAATTTAGGACCAGCACCAGAACCAAATATGACAGTTTTATGGTCTACAAGGTTACCAAAAGGATTTAAAGACTTTTGTGCAGATTTATCTATTAAAACATCATCAATACAATATGAAAATGACGACTTAATGAGAAGGTTTTGGGGAGACGATTATGGAATTGCTTGTTGTGTTTCAGCAATGAGAATTGGAAAACAGATGCAATTTTTTGGAGCAAGAGCTAATCTTGCAAAAACTCTTCTTTATGCTATTAATGGTGGTAGAGATGAAAACAGTGGAAAACAAATAACACCAAAATTTGAACCAATTAGTAGTGAATATTTAGATTATAATGAAGTAATGGAAAAATTTGATAATATGATGGATTATGTAGCAAAAATTTATATAAAAGCATTAAACGCAATCCATTATATGCATGATAAATATTCATATGAAGCAATTGAAATGGCATTACATGATAAAGAAATATTAAGAACAATGGCCTGTGGAATTGCTGGATTATCAGTAGTAGCTGACTCAATATCTGCTATTAAATATGCTAAAGTAAAAGTAATTCGTGATGAAACAGGTTTAGCAGTAGATTACAAAATAGAAGGAGACTTTCCTAAATTTGGTAATGATGATGACAGAGTAGATAATATTGCAGTAGAAATTGTAAAAACATTTATGAAAAAATTAAAAAAATATAATACTTATAGAAATTCGAAAACAACAATGTCTATTTTAACAATAACATCAAATGTTGTTTATGGAAAAGCGACAGGAAATACACCAGATGGACGTAGAGCAGGAGAGCCATTTGGACCAGGTGCAAACCCAATACACGGAAGAGATACAAACGGAGCACTTGCAGTTATGAACTCTATTGCAAAACTACCATATGAATATTCAGAAGATGGTATATCATATACATTTTCAATTACACCAGGAACTCTTGGAAAAGATGAAGAAACTAAAGTATCAAACTTAGTTAATATGTTAGATGGATTTTTTATGCAAGAAGGACATCATATAAATGTGAATGTATTTGATAGGGCATTACTTGAAGATGCAATGGAACATCCTGAAAAATATCCTCAATTAACAATACGTGTATCTGGATATGCTGTTAATTTTACAAAATTAACACGCGAACAACAATTAGATGTAATTAATAGAACAATACATGAAAAAATATAGAATTTGAAATATATACGTAGGGGCAGGTCTTGTGCCTGCCCAATTCTTAAACATTTTTATTATAAGAGGGCAGGTACAAGACCTGCCCCTACATATAATTATAAAGATATATATGAAATAGGGAGAAAACAATGGAAAGATTTGATAAAACCAATATGGCACGAATTCATTCTTTTGAAACCTTTGGAACAGTAGATGGACCAGGAATAAGATTTGTTGTGTTTATGCAAGGATGTCATTTAAGATGTAAATATTGCCACAATAGAGATACATGGGATATAAATACAGGAGAAATTGTTACTGTAACTGAACTTATAGATAAAATTGAAAAATATAGTACATATTTTAAAGCATCAAATGGCGGTGTTACAATATCTGGTGGAGAGCCATTATTACAAGTGGATTTTTTAATTAATTTATTTAAAGAATTAAAAAAATTAGAAATACATACAGCAATTGATACTTCAGGAATAGTTGATATAACAGATAAAATAAAAGAATTAATTTCACTTACAGACTTATTTTTGCTAGATATAAAACATATAAATAGAGAGAAATGTAAAGAATTAGTAGGTTTTTCAAATGAAAAAGAATTAGAATTTGCAAGATATTTAAATAGTATTAATAAACCAATGTGGATTAGGCAAGTATTAATTCCTAGCATTACAGATGAAAAAGGAGATTTATTAAAATTAAAAGAATTTATAAAATCTTTATCAAATGTAGAAAAAGTAGAAATACTAAAATATCATGATATGGGAAAATTTAAATGGGAGCAAATGGGATATAAGTACGGTTTAGAAGATATTCCAAATGCAACTGATGAAGATGTAAATAGGGTAAAGGAAATATTAGAAATATAACAAAGAAAAGAATTTAATTATATCTTATGTAAGTCCGCTCCATCTTGCTGAATGTAGGACGTTTTTGTTTTTCTCGAAAATCTCGAAAAACAAAAACGTCCTACATTCACGTGTCGCTACTTTGTTATTAAAAATTGATGTTTTTCATATAAAGAAAAGGAGAACTCCATTTTAAGGAGTTCTTTCTTCATAGACAATAATTCGTACACCATGCTTATTGCGTTTTTCTTCAATTTCACAATCAGGATACTTTTCCATATCCATTCCGTTTTCCCATAATTTGAATCCTTTCTAATACATTGACTTTATTGTCTTGTTACGTTAATTATTATAACACAAGCTCACTAAATTTGCAAACCACATAATTGTAAAGTAATTCCAGCAATTACACCTATTGCATAAAGTAAAAGTATAATTTTGGCATTCTCTTTTATATTTTTATTTACTCTAAATAAAATTAATATTCCAACACCTGCACCTACTAATAAACCAGAAATCATTGTAGCAGCAGTTATAACATTAGATAAATATAGCTGTGTTAAAATTACAGATGATGCACAATTTGGTATTAATCCTATTATTCCAGCAATAATTGATCCTAAAATTGGTTTATTAAGTATTAAATTTGATAGGTTGTCCTCACCAATAAAATGAATTACAGTATTTAATATTAGCGATACAATGAATATATAAATAAATATGCTTAAAGTGTGTTTTAAAGAAGATTTTAGTATACTTCCTTCTTCGCAATGACAATGCTCATGTTCACATATTTCACCTATTTTTTCTTCATCTTTTATGTTTTTTGTGGTTAAATTTATAACTAAATCTATTATAAATCCTGCTATTATCCCTATAATAAGTTTTATTCCTAATATTTTTAAAATTATATCAATTGGTGCAGCTTCTGAAATTAGAATTGGTAACATTTCATCAGATGTAGATAAAAATATTGCGATTAATGTTCCGCAAAGTAATAATTCTTCCAGCATACAAATTTGCTGCAATTGCTGAAAATCCACATTGAGGAAATACTCCTAAAATTCCACCCAAGAAGGGACCAAATTTTCCTGAATTCTTAATTATATGTTTAGTTTTATCGCTGGTTTTATGCTCTATATATTCCATTATTAAATATGCAATAAATAAAAATGGAAGTAATTTAAAACCGGTCAATTAAAGTATCAATTAAAACATCTAACATTTCTTTATTCTCCTTATAGGGGGTGAGCATCGCTCGTCCATAAATAGATAAGAAATATAATAACATATTTTACACATAATTACAATAAAAGCTGGAAAAATACTTGTAATAAGAGATGGCATATGATAATATTATAGTATAATTATAATATTAAAAAAAGGAGAAATATAATGCCAGAAATAAGTAGATTTCAAGGAATGATTATAAAATTAATATTTCTAGACAATGATAAACATCATAAACCACATATATATGTTTATTATGGAGAATATGAAGCTTCTATTGGAATAGATGGAGAGTTATTAAGTGGTTCTATGCCTATAAAAAAATTAAAATTAGTACAAGCATGGATAATTTTACACGAAGAGGAATTATATAGTGCATGGAATAATGCAGTTAGAGGATTGCCATTTGATAATATTAAACCTTTAGACTAAGGAGAGATAAGATATGTATGTTTTAAATGATGTAGCTTATGCAAATAGTTATAATATAGATAATATAAAAGTTAAGGAAATTAAAATTATTGTAGAATTATGTATGTTAGTTACATTTTCAAATGGAGAAAAAAAAATTTTTGATGCACAAGAATTGTTAAAATATCCAGTATATGAAAAATTAAGTGACTATAATATATTCAAAAATGCATATGTTGAGCATGGTACTATTATATGGGATAATGGAAATATAGATATTTCACCAGAGACTGTTTATAAAATCAGTTTTACATATGAGCAAGAAATTGCAATGTAAAATGTGAAAATAATGTATTATAATTCAAATTTGCTATTAACAATAAATTTATTAAACACATATTATACTTAAAAGGAGGCGTATAATATGTGGGATTTTGTACTAAATGCTACTATTTGGACCTTAGCATTATATGGTTTATTTGAAATTATTAAAACTATAATATATATTTGTTCATATACAAATCTAAAAAGTGATGGAATATATGTTATTGTTGCAGTTAAAAACCAAGAAAAGCATATAGAAGGATTTATGAGAAGTATTTTATTTAGACTTTTATATGGAAAAGAAGAGTACATAAAAAATATTATAGTAGCGGATTTAGATTCTAAAGATAATACCTTAGATATATTAAAAAGATTGCAAAAAGAATATGATACCATAAAGATAAGTGATTGGAAAAGTTGTAGAGAGATTATAGAAAATGTGAAAGAAAATTAGTTACAGTTTAGTCTGTGTATCATAAAGTCCGTTCCATCTTGCTGGAGATAGGGTATTTTTATTTTTCTCTCAGGTTCGAAAAATAAAAAGCACTACCTCCACGTGGAACTACATAGAAATAAATTAAAGGCTAAACGTTAACAAAATTAATATAATAGTAAAAATACTATTGTGAATGCTAAAAAAATCTAGTATAATAATACTAGATTTTTTAGTACTTAGGAGCAATTATGAAAGAAGATAAAAAAAAGAAATCATATATAGGAAAAGTTATTTATTTAATAATTCTTATATGCTTAATTTGGGTTTTATGTGAGATATATAATAAATATCAAGTAAATAATTTTAATGATTTTATAAGAACAGAATATAAACCATATACATCAGAATTTGTAAGAGATAATGAGGTAAAATATGGAGATAAAAATAGTTATAAAATTTCTTCAAAAGAAGAAAATGATGCAATGTTCTATAAGGAAATAAAAGTTACACCTAATACTCCATATAAGGTAACTTGTATGGTAAAAACAGAAGACGTAAAAACTACAAAAGAAGTATCAGATTCTGGAGCACATATAAGTATTGCAGATACAGTTGAAAAATCTAAAAGTATTACTGGTACAAATGATTGGCAGAAATTAGAATTTATATTTAATTCTAAAAACAGAAACATTGTAAAATTAGGATTTAGGCTTGGTGGGTATGAAGATAACTGTATAGGTACAGCATGGTTTTCAGATTTCAAAATAGAAGTAGGAGCAGGAAATACTGATACAAATTGGAATGTTGCCTGTTTTGTAATTACAAATACAAAAGTTAACATTAATAATAAAGAAATTAGTCTAAGTATGAGTGATGATGAAATCTCTTTAATGAGGCAAAATATGAGTAGGTTTAAAAGTTCTTGTGAAGAATTATCAAATAGAAAAATGTCTGTAACATATGATTTTATAAAAATAGACGAACCACTTACAACATTATCATATGATGAAGAAAATGGGTATCATGCAGATGCAAAAGATGTAAAAAAATTAATAGATATATATCTACAAAAGGAAAATTATGATCACATTTTTGTATGTATAAAATTAGGAGATAATACCCATCCAAATGATATACCAGTTTATGACTGGATTGGGCTTGGAGGAATGGATTATTTAGGAATAGGATTTTCTAATATAAGATTACCAAATAGCAATAAAAGTTATACATATAGATATGATGCAAGAGTAAATACTTTTCCAGAAGAAGTGTTTATACATGAATTTTTACATTCATTAGAAAGAATATCAAAAGAATATGGATATGACCGTCCAAATTTGCATGATTATGCAAAATATGGATATAAAGATGAAAAATTAATTGGTCTAAAGAAATGGTATCAGGATTACATGAATAGTGAAATAAAAACAAATAGTGGAAATATTGGGTTAAATAAAGAAATATATAGCTTAAAACCAAATAACCAAGAAAATTTTAAATTTACATATACATTAAATAAATTTAATGAGCCACAAAATATAATTGAAGAGATAAAAGCAATAATTACAAAAGCAATAAATAATTTGTCAATGTATAATGTGGGAAATACACTTTAAATATAAAGATTAAAGTTACTAGTCATAGTTACTTCTTAAAATCCGCTTCATCTTGCTGGAGGTAGGGCATTTTTATTTTTCTCGCAAGGTCTCGAAAAATAAAAAGCTCTTGCGTCCACGTGAAGCTACTTTGTACTATAAATAATTGTGAATTGAATCATCTTAAAACAACAATAATTATCGAGAAAGGAATACAAAATAAATGAATGTTACAGAATTTAATTATAATTTACCAGAAGAATTAATAGCTCAAGTTCCACTAAAAAAGCGTGATGAATCAAGGCTTATGGTACTAGATAGAAATGAAAAGAAATTAGAACATAGAATATTTAAAGATATAATAGAATATTTAAAACCAGGAGATGTGTTAGTTAGAAATAATACAAAAGTAATACCAGCAAGGATTTACGGAAAAAAAGATACTGGTGCAAATGTAGAGTTTCTTTTACTAAATAGAATAGATGGAGACACATGGGAAACTATTGTAAGACCAGGGAACAAATTACACATTGGTACAAAAGTTATTTTTGGAGATGGGTTACTAGAAGCGGAAGTATTAGATGTTATGCAAGGACGGAACGAGAAAAGTAAAATTTTCTTACAAAGGAATATTTAATGAGTTATTAGATAAAATTGGTTTAATGCCACTTCCACCATACATACATGAAGAATTACAAGAAAAAGAAAGATACCAAACAGTATATGCAAAATATGAAGGATCAGCTGCTGCACCAACAGCGGGACTTCATTTTACAGAAGAATTGTTAAAGGAACTTACAAAAAAAGGAATAGAAATAGCAAATGTAACATTGCATGTAGGAATAGGAACATTTAGACCAGTAAAAGTAGAAAAAATAGAAGAACACGAAATGCATAGTGAACATTATTATATAAAAAAAGAGGATGCAGAAAAAATAAATAAAGCAAAACAAGAAAGAAGAAGAGTTATTGCAGTAGGAACAACATCTTGTAGAGTATTAGAATCTATAGCAGATGAACAAGGTTTTGTAAATGAGCAAAAAGGAGATACTAAAATATTTATTTATCCAGGATATAAATTTAAATGTATAGATGGATTAATAACAAACTTTCATTTACCAGAATCAACTTTAATAATGCTTGTATCTGCATTTGCAGGACAAGAATATATAATGGGAGCATATGAAGAAGCAGTGAAAGAAAAGTATAGATTCTTTAGTTTTGGAGATGCAATGTTTATTAAATAATAAAAGTAATGTGTACAGTATATATGTCTGTTTTAGTATAATAAAACATATACAAAGTTTTATAATATAACATATGTTGACATATAATACTTATTGATATAATATATAAACTATAAAGAAGAAATTATAAATAGTAAAAAATGACATCAATTTAATATAAGGAACAAAGGAGGAACAAAAGATGAGTGAAAAGTTAATAGTGAATAATGAAAAATGTAAAGTCATAAAAAAAGCTCCCATGTTCGCCTATATGGAAAGAGGAATCACCCTAATTGCCCTAATAATAACCATAATAATCCTATTAATTCTTGCAGGGGTAACAATAAATGTATTAATAGGAGAAAATGGATTATTTAATACAGCTAGTCATGCAGGAGAAAAATATGAAGAAGCAGGAGCGAGAGAAAAATTAGAGGCAGTACTAATAGAATTACAAACAGATAAAATAACAAAACCACAGGATTATAATGAAAATGAATATATTGATAACAAATTAAAAGATAATAAAATGACAGTGAATGGAGATATAGTATTTGTAGAAGGATGGCAATTTGTAATAGATAGAGGCGTACCACAAATTATAGGTTCATTAGGAAGAGGAGAGAAAGAAGAACAAATACAAATAAATATAACAAGTGTAACTACTAGCGATTATGTAAAAGCAAATATAAAAATAGAAATAACATATGAAAAAGAAATAGAAGAGATAAGACTGAATGGAAAAAATATTGAGGTGCCAAATAAGCAAGAAGGAAAATATATAATAGAGGAAGAAGTATTAGAAAATGGAATATATAGTGTAATAGCAAAAGAGGGAGAGAATAAATACAATATAGCAAGTGTAACAATAGAAGACTTAACAGAAGATATGAAGATATATACAAGTGAACAATTAAAACAATTTAGTGATATGGTAAATAGTGGAAGAACATTTGAGACAAGAACAGTAGAAGTAATGAACAAAATAGAACTAAATGGTAAAGAAGATAATCAATGGTAAGCAATAGGAACAGAAAGTACACCCTTTAAGGGAACATTTAATGGAAATAATAATGAAATAAGTGGAGTTTATATAAATACTACAGTTTGGAATCAAGGATTGTTTGGATATACTTTAGGTGCAAATATTAAGAATTTGAAACTAACAAATTCTAGTATAATAGGAGGAGTACTAGTTGGAGGGATTGTTGGAAGTTGTGGAGGAACTACAATTGAAAATTGTATGATAGATTCTACAACAACAATTAAAGGAGTAAGAAAAAACCAATATGGAACTTATGTTGGGGGAATAGTTGGTAATGATGAAGCATCTAAAATAATAGATAGAAAAGTTTCAATTATAAAATGTATTAATAAAGGAACAGTTTATGGAGTAGATCAGTATGTTGGAGGAATAATAGGAGTATTAACTGCAAATATTGAAGAATGTATTAATGTAGGTAATGTTTCTGGTGGTGCAGCAGATGTTGGGGGAATTGCAGGATATATATTTGGGACAGGAAATATTAAAAATTCTTATAGTATTGGAGATGTTTCAGGAAGTGTGACAGGGACATTGTTTGGAACTTTCCTACGGTATTTGTGAAAATTGTTATGGAATTGGGAAGTCAACAGGTGGAGGAAATGGTATTGTAGGAAGATATGATAAGACACCAACAGCAACAAATTGCTATGGCAGAGGACAGACATTTGATGCAACAAATCTAGGTGATAAATATCAAGCAGATGTGGGAATAAATAATGGATATCCAATTTTAAAATGGCAATTAGAAAACACAAGTATAAAATAGCAACTAAAATATAAGAAAGCAAGATTTAAAACTTGCTTTTTTATATTTGTATAATGTATAATAAAATATAGAAAAATAAAGGAGAAGCAAGAAATGAAACAAGCAATTACATATGAATTATTACATGAATGTAAACAATCGGGAGCAAGACGTGGAATTGTACATACACCACATGGAGATATAGAAACACCAATATTTATGCCAGTTGGAACACAGGCAACAGTAAAAAGTATGACACCTGAAGAATTAAAAGAAGATGTAAAAGCACAAATTATTTTATCTAATACATATCACTTATATTTAAGACCTGGAAATAAACTTGTAAAAGAAGCTGGTGGACTTCATAAATTTATGAATTGGGATAGACCAATTTTAACAGATAGTGGTGGGTTTCAAGTATTTAGTTTAGGAGCATTAAGAGAAATTACAGAAGAGGGTGTTAGGTTTAAATCACATTTAGATGGAAGTGAACATTTTTTATCACCAGAAAAAGTTATGGAAATAGAAAACGATTTAGGTTCAGATATAATGATGGCATTTGATGAATGTTGTCCATATCCATCAACATATGAATACACAAAAAATTCTATGGAAAGAACAACAAGATGGGCCACTAGGTGTAAAAAAGCACATAAAAATACAGATATACAAGGTTTATTTGGAATCATTCAGGGGCGGATTTTATAAAGATTTAAGAAAGAAAAGTGCCCAAGATTTAATAAAAATGGATTTTCCAGGATATGCAATTGGTGGAATTAGTGTAGGAGAGCCAAAAGAGGAATTTCTTGATATTTTAAGATATACAACACCACTTATGCCAAAAGATAAACCAAGATACTTAATGGGGGTTGGTACACCTGATTATTTAATAGAAGCAGCAATTGCTGGAATAGATATGTGTGACTGTGTACTACCTACAAGAATTGCAAGAAATGGTACAGCAATGACATGGAATGGTAAAGTAGTAGTAAGAAATGCTACATATGAAAGAGACTTTCGGTCCACTGGATCCAGAATGTGATTGTTATACTTGTAAAAATTATACAAGAGCATATATAAGACATCTAGTAAAAACAAATGAAATATTAGGAGTACGATTATTATCAATTCATAACTTAAGGTTCTTGACTAGTTTAATGGAAAGAGTTAGAATAGAAATTGAGAACGATAATTTATTAACATTTAGAGAAGAATTCTATAAAAAATATGGTTATACAAAAGCATAAAGAGAGGTAAGGTTGAAAATTTAAACTTTTTCAAACCGATTTGTACCTTGTGAAAGGAATGTGATTAAATATGCAAATAAGTGGAGGAAAGTTAGAATATGGAGACAAACTTGAAAAGTCTAAAAAAGTATCTAGAATTATATTAATAGCAATAGTATTAATTTTTATATTAATTGTAGCTATTATTTGTACAATATTATATATACAAAAAGATATATTAAAAATATATGTAGATGGAAAAGCAGTTTCTATGGAAAAACGGAACAATTATAATTGATGATACTACTAAAAAAGTATACATAGATATAAAGGGAATTGCACCATATCTAAACTATTCAGCACATAATGGAGAATATAAAATAGATGCAGAAGATACAAATAAGTGTTGGGTAGAATGTAACAGTGAAACAGCATCATTTTTCTTAAATTCAAATAAAATTTCAAAAGTAGCACCAAAAGTAGATAATGATTATGAAGATTATTTAATAACAGAACCAATTATTAGTAGAGATGGAAAATTATATTCTGTGCCAGAAGGAATACAAATAGGATTTAATGTAACATTTTCGTATAGTGAAGAAAAAAACACTATAGAAATGTATACTTTACCGTATTTAGTTAGTATGTACGAAACTAGATTAAAATCATATGGTTATGAAGGAAGTAGTGCAAACTTTAAAAATCAAAAAGCTATATTATATAATTTATTTGTTGTGAAAAAAGAAAATGGTTTTTATGGGGTAATGAATAGTAATGGTGAAGAAATAATTAGTCCTAGATATAGAAGTATAGAATTTAACGAAAGTGGAAAAGAATTTTTTGTAAAGAACAATTTAAATAAAGTTGGGATTTTAACACAAACAGGAAGTAATAAAATAAACTTTGAATATGATGATATTAGGATGATAGATAAACAAACAGGTTTGTATCTTGTAAAAAATGGTAATAAGTATGGAGTATTAGATAATAATGGAAATATTGTTATACATTTAGAATATGAAAAAATAGGAGTAGATGTATCTAAATTTCCTAATAATGGTATAAATAATAAATATTTACTTTATGGAAATGTTATACCAGTAAGCCAAAATAATAAATGGGGGCTATTTAATATAAGTGGAAAAATAATTGTCCCAGTTGAATTTGATGAAATTGGATGTGCACAAAATAGTAGCAATTCTAACATGAAAACTTTATTACTTGTACCAAGTTATAAAGGAATTATAATGGGAAAAGTAAAAAGTGATAAAGAAAAGAATTATGGAATATATGATAATGAAGGAAATGTATTAATACCATGTGCCTTAGAAAAAGCTTATTCAATTACAAGTGGAGGAATTGAAACTTATTATATGGAATATAAAGGAAATACTTTAAATATTGAACAATATATAAGAATACAATTTCCAGATTTAACTACTGCTGATAATTAGTAAGTATTTAGCTTATATTTTACAATATCTTATGAGATTAGAAAAAGCGTCCTTTTAATAAGTTGGTTAGGATAAAAGGAATGAATGTTAATAGTTAGTGTGGAAAACTTTAAAAGTTTTCCACACTAACTATTAACATTCATTATATATATATATTTATTTGCGTTCTATGCTCTATTTCTTTTTAGCATTTTGTCTAGGTTTATCATCATCAGGTATATATTCTAAAAGTTCTGCTATTTCGCAGTTAAAAACTTTGCACATATTATTAAGTTGTTTAATATCAATCCTTTTTGTTTCTTCATAATACATTTTTGAAACAGTTGCTGGACGTATATGTGCTAAATTAGCCAAAGTCTTTTGTGTCATCTTATGTTTTCCTAGTAAATCTGAAAGTTTAATTCTAATCATAATATCACCCTTATTAAATTATTCGCCATAAAATATCGAAAAAGAGATTTTTTTATTTTTGTTGTATTTTATCATTTAATGTATTAAAATTACACAGTATAGAAAGAATATAACGATAAAAGTAATTAAAAGTTATCTAGTAGTAAAAATATAAGTAATTATAATTAATGGGAAGGAATGAATAAATATTATGAAAAGATTTAATAAGGAGGAGAATAAACAAAAGATATATTTAAGAGATTGGAAAGAAAAAAATGATGATTATTTACAAGCATTACAAAAATTTTTTGATATAACAGATAATGTAGAAGATGAAAAGTTAAGAATGGAGATTTTATATAAAATGCTAAAATGTGATGAGATTTTAACAAAATTGGCAGAAAAAAATTGGAAGAATGATGTATAAAAAATAAAATAGAGTTAACACTAAAAAAATAAAGTTAGAAGCTAGATAGTAAACAATATAAAGAGTAATATCTAACATCAAACTTCAAATTTCTAACTTAGAAAAATGGTGTTAAATATGATTAAAAAAATATTAATTGGACTAATGGCAGGTTTAGTAAGTGGTTTTTTTGCAACAGGTGGTGGAATGATTGTAGTTCCAGCACTTGTATATTTGCTTAATACAGGAGAACAAAAAGCAAGAGCAACATCACTTTTTGTAATATTACCAATGGTTATAACAAGTGGAATTTTTTATTATAGAAATGATTATATAGACTGGAAAATTGGATTTTTATGTGGGGTGCGGAGGAATAGTTGGTGGTTTTTTTGGTGCGAAATACTTAAAAAAGGTTCCAGAAGTGTATTTAAAAATATTATTTACAATTTTTTTAGTATATGTATCTATAAGAATGATTATGGCATAACAAAAATTTATTCTTAAAATTTGCACAAAAAGCTAAATATTTATTGCATTTTAGATTATAAATTTTTAGTTTACAATAGAATTATTAATTATTCATTATTCAATCTTCACTATTTTATAAGGCGGTGTTTTATGTTTGAAATATTAATTGGTATTATATCAGGCTTTGTAAGTGGTATGGGAATGGGAGGAGGCACAGTACTTATATTGTGTCTTTCAATATTTTTAGGAATAGAACAACATATAGCACAAGCAACAAACTTGGTATTTTTTATACCGACTTCTATAGTTGCCATTATTATAAACGTCAAGCAGAAATATGTAGATTTTAAAATAGCAATACCAATTGCTATTTCAGGAATAGTTGGAGCGGTAATAGGAGCAATTTGCTCTAGTAAAACTGATGTAAGAATGCTAAAAAGATACTTTGGAATATTTTTAGGATTAATTGCTCTTTGGGAAATATATTCATTAATAAAAAAGTATAAACTAAAAGAAAAAACACATAATAGGTAGTAATAGGTAATATTGATTACTAAAAACTTATAAGGAGGTAGTATATATGAAATTTATAAAAGGAATGGTAATGGGAACACTAATTTCAGCTGGTGTAGTTATGATGTATAATGAGAGAAATTCAATGAAAAAAAATAAGATGGTTAAAAAAGGAAAACAATTTATTAAAAAAATGGGAATTATATAATAATATGGATTTATATGATTATGAGTTCGATAAAGAAAGAGCTCTAATAAAAATTTATAAGAAGTTTTAGGTAAATTGCCCAATCTTTGTGTTAGAGCAGAATTAAGAGGAAAAACTAAAATAAGTTTTTCCTCTTGTTCATTTTTTTACGTTGTTTTCGATTTATTAGTCTTTACATTCACATTCGCATTCACGTTCACATTTGCAATCTGGTTTATGCTCTGGTTTGCAGTTTCCTACAAAACAGTCACATTTATCCATTTTTACACCTTTTAGGCATTTTCCTTCATGACCACATCTAGCACATACTTTTACGTGTTTAACTTGATAAACACACACTGGTTTAAAATTTTGAACTTAAAATTTTGGGAAGATTTTA
>CAPIEU010000004.1 GCA_948630815.1 uncultured Clostridia bacterium | reverse complement strand
ACAAAGATATGATAAAATATAATAGAATTAAGTAAGTTAAATTAGTCTAATTTACGAGCCATGTCGAGTGTGTATCAGTTCTAAATTTAAAAAAACCGTATAACCGTTGATACAAAAGGAATTTAAAAAATTTTTGAAAAACAAAAAAAGGCGAAAAAAACACAAAAAAATGGCAAAAAAAGCAAAGTAGACATAATTAAAAAATAGCAGGGTATGTGGAAACATGAATATGTGCACTACCTATTAGAAATAAAAAAATAAAGAAAGTGCTTGTTACTAAAAGTGATAGAGTAGAGATACTTTATCTTTTTAATTTTGTAAATATACAAAAAATTAAGAAAAGTTAGAAAATTTAAGAAATGAAACAGAGCCTAAATAAAACTTGAAAGTAAAATATGTAATAATTTAATTTGTTATATACTTTATTTTTTTGTTATTTTATGGTAAGATTTTAGCATAATTAATATTCATTTAGGAGAAATTTATGTTTAGAATAGCAAAATATGAAGATATAGAAGAAATATCAAAATTAAGAGTAATGCAACAAAAAGACGATTGGAAAGAATTATATCCAAATAAAGATGAAGAATTTTATATAATAACAAAGAATTATTTGGAAGAGCATTTAAACAAAGATATATTCTTTTTTATAGAGATTATAGAAAACAAAATAGTTGCAACTTGTGGTTTACAAGTAATAAAATATATGCCACAATGTGTAGAAAGTGGTATTGAAGGATATATATGTGATGTATTTACATTGAAAGAATACAGAAGAAAAGGGATACAAACCAATTTGATAAAAGAATGTATTAAATTTGCAAAGGAGAATCACATTATTGAATTAAAACTTTCAAGTGATAATCCAGAAGCTATAAGAATTTATCAAGAACAAGGTTTTGAATATGATAAATTAATTATGAAAAGGGAAATTAAGACCTGCTAAGCAAATGATTGAAGAATATAAAAAAGAAGGATATTCTACAATTGTAATAACAGATCATTGTAGTAAAAGTAAAATGGATAGACTAGGAGATATATCTTGGAGAGAAAAAATAGATTATGTATATACAGGATTTGATATAGCAAAGAAATATGGGAATAAGCTAGGAATGAATATATTATTAGGAGTAGAAATTACATTACAATTAACTGCTAGTGATTATTTAGTATATGGAGTAGATAAAGAATTTCTATATGAAAATGAAAAGATATATGAATATACATTAGAAGAATTATATAAAATTTGTAATAAAAAAGAATATTTATTAATACAAGCACATCCTTTTAGAGATGATATACAACTAGCACCATTGGAATATATAGATGGAATAGAAGTATTTAATGGATGTCAAGATGAGATATCAAGAAATGATAAAGCATTAGAGTATGGAGAAAGTACAAATAAGATACTAACATCTGGTTCGGATTTTCATAGAATAGATGACTTGGCGCAAGAAGGAATTATTACAGAAGTAGAAATAAAAAATATTAAACAATTAGTAGAAATTTTAAAGACAAAAAATTACAGATTAAATAAAAGATAAGGAATTATGTATGGAAGAATTAAAAATAGAATATAAATTTGATTTAAAAGATTTTGAAGTGATGGAAAATATAGAACATTCTTATTTTCCAAATGAAAATATAACACCAGCAGAAGAAGTATTAAATTGGTATAAGAAAAACAATTTAACTTGTATTGGACTAAGAAATAGTAATAATGAAATTATAGCTTTTGTAAATATATTACCATTAAATAAAGAAGTCTTTTATGATATTTACGAAGATAAAATAAATGAGGCAGATGTAGTATATAGCCAAATTGAAGAATATGAAGATAATAAATCATATTACATATATTTATCTTCTATATCAATAGACAAAAGATATAGAAACAATTATAGAGTAATAACAAATCTTATAAAAGGATGCATAAATATATTAGATTTATTATTTGAAAGAAATATCAAAATAGAAAAAGTAATGGCAGATGCTAGTACAATACATGGAGAAAAAATATGTAAGAAATTATTAAAAATGGATTATATAAGAGATACAAAACATAAATCTAAAATATATTGCGAAGATGGAGAAAGATTTATGGAAGTTATGAGTAAAATAAAAGAAGTATAGGATATTATGTTCTTATATTATTTTTGGAGGTTAAATATGCAAGAAAAAAATGAAAACTTAATAATAAGAAGTAGTGCAGCAGAATTTTTAATATTTGAACAGCAAAAGAAGGAAAAAGGAATTGAAGTAAGATTTGAAGATGGAGATTTATGGTTAACTCAAAAATTACTTGGAGAACTTTATAACACAACTAGAAATAACATAACAATGCATATACAAAATATTTTTGCAGATGGAGAATTAGAAGAAAAATCAGTTAGTAAGAAATTCTTACTAACTGCATCTGATGGTAAAAGTTATAATACAAACTACTATAATTTAGATATGATTATTTCAGTGGGCTATCGTGTGAGTTCAGATAGATCAATTCAATTTAGAAGATGGGCAACAAATGTATTAAAACAATTTTCAAAAAAAGGTTATATTATTGATAAAAAAAGAATGGAGAATGGAACATTTTTTGATGAAGATTACTTTGAAGAATTACTTGCAGAAATAAGAGAAATAAGATTATCAGAAAGAAGATTTTATCAAAAGATAACAGATATATATGCTACATCTATTGATTATGATAGAAAATCACCTACCACAATTAAATTTTTCAAAAAAGTGCAAAACAAGATGCATTACGCAGTAACTCATCAAACAGCAGCTGAAATTGTTTATAATAGAGCAGACCATACAAAAGAGCATATGAATTTAACATCATGGAAACATTCTCCAAATGGTAAAATATTAGAAACAGATGTGGTTATTGCTAAAAATTATCTAAAAAAAGAAGAATTAGAGCAACTAGAACTTATTGTTTCAGCATTTTTAGATTTAGCAGAAGCAAGAGCAAAAAGAAATATTCCAATGACTATGGAAGATTGGGCAAATAGAATAGATAAATATTTATTATCAGATGATAGAGATATATTAAAAGATGCAGGAAAAATATCACATGAAATTGCAGAAGAAAAAGCACTAGCAGAATTTGAAAAGTATAGAGTAGTACAAGATAAATTATATCAATCAGATTTTGATAAATTAATGGAAAGTAGTAATGAATAGTATAGAAAGGATATATAAGAAAAATGAAGTGTTATATAAAAGATTATCCGAGACCACAATTTGTAAGGAAAGATTGGGGAAGTTTAAATGGTGAATGGAATTTTATATTTGATGATAATGATGAAGGAGAAACAAAAAAATATTTTAAAGAATTTCCAATGGATAAAAAAATCATTGTACCTTTTGCATATGAAACTAAATTAAGTGGAATAGAAGATAAAAGTGTACATTATATAGTTTGGTATAATAGAAAAATAAATATATCAAAAGAACAATTACAGAATAGTAAAGTGATATTAAATTTTGAAGGTAGTGACTATAAAACAAAAGTATGGATTAATGGAAAGTATATAGGAGAAAATATTGGAGCATATTCAAGATTTTCATTTGACATAGAAAGATATGTTATAGAAGGTGAGAATGATATTACAATAAAGGTAGAAGATTCTCTATCAAAAGACCAACCTAGAGGAAAACAAAGATATAAAAAAGAAAGCTGGAAATGTTGGTACATACAAACAACAGGAATATGGAAAACAGTATGGTTAGAATGGGTATCTAAAAAATATCTAAAAGCAGTTAAAATTACACCCAAAACAGATAAAGTACAATTAGAAATAGAAACTAATTTATCAGCTCAGGACATTGAACAAAAAAAATATTATGTTGAAACAGAAATATCATTTAATGGACAGATACTAAATAGCATAAAAGAAATGATAAATAATAATTATGAAAAAATAGAGATAAATATAGCAAAAGAAGGAGTAAAACATGATATACAAAAATGGTCGGTCAATAGCCCTAATTTGTATGATATTACTTATAAACTGTATTGTGAAGATAAAGTCATAGATACTGTTGATTCTTACTTTGGAATAAGAGACATAGCAATTAGAGGAGATAAAATATTATTAAACAGTGAAGAATTATACTTAAAATTAATATTAGATCAAGGATATTGGAAAGAATCACATTTAACACCACCAAGTGAAGACAGCTTAATAAAAGATATAGAAAGTGTTTTAGCATTTGGATATAATGGAATTAGAAAACATCAAAAAATAGAAGATGAAAGATTTTTATATTGGTGTGACGTTAAAGGAGTATTAGTTTGGAGTGAAATGGCAAATTGCTATAATTTTGATGATAATTCATTACAAAATTTTACAAATGAATGGATAAAAGTTGTTAAGCAAAATTATAATCATCCTTCAATAATAACTTGGGTTCCAATTAATGAATCATGGGGAATACCAAAAGTTAGTATATGTGAAAAAGAGCAAAATTTTGCAAATTCTCTATACTATTTAACTAAAGCAATAGATAATACTAGACCAGTTATTTCAAATGATGGATGGGAACATACAATATCAGACATTATTACAATACATGATTATAAACAAGACGATGAATTACTTTATCAAGAATATACAGATAAAGATATGAAAGTACTAAATAATTTAGAAGAATATAATGGAAGACATAGATTATTTGCTAATGGATATAAATATGAAGGACAACCAGTTATAATGAGTGAATATGGTGGTATTGCAATTAATTCAGAAGAAGGATGGGGATATGGTAAACAGGTAAAGGATGAAAAGGAACTTATAGAAAGATTTACTAGACTTACAAATGCAATAAAGCACATACTATATATATCAGGTTATTGTTATACTCAATTAACAGATGTTCAACAAGAAATAAATGGTTTAATGGATGCAGAAAGAAATTATAAAATTGAGCCAAATATAATAAAAAATATTAATAATATGAAATAGTAAAATTTAGCTAGTGTGTATCGTAGACATGATTACCCGCACCAAATATTGTATGATTTAAGGTAGTGCGTAGACATGAATATGAACTTCTTGAGATGCACGTGGAAGTAGTCTCAGTGCTAGGTCTAAAAGAAGAAAAAAAGCCTAAAAATCAATAATTATAAAAATGATTGAAATAAAAATTTTAGCAAAAAGGGAAAAAATCAAAAAAATTTATAAAAAGAATTAGCAATATGGAGTGTGGGGAAAAGAAATCAAATAAATAATTTTTAACCAGTGTAAAGCATAGAAATATGCTTTATTTTTTAGCTTTAAAAGGTTTTATACTAGCATTATGCCCAAAAGTTGTGGGAGTATTTTTTTATAATTTCCCCTTACAAACCCCTTTTATTACTTACTCTTTACTAGCTGAAAAGAATATATATATTAAATAAAATAAAAATTGCACCTTTGCATTATATAGGAAATGCGACTAAAATAAAAACAAGTAAGGAGGAATGAATTATGAGAAAGATTATTGTAATTATTATAGTCGCAATGATTTCTAGTTTTAGTTATTATGGAGCAGTAAATGAAAAAAGAGAAAAAGTAGTAGATTTTACTACTAGCACACAAGAAGAAAATAAAAATGTAGAAGAAACACCAGAAAATATTATAGAGCAAATAGAAAATACAATAGCACAAGCAGAAACAACACAAAACCAAGAAACAAAGACACAAGGTATAGAAAATGAAAAGATAACAACACCTATTGTGAAAAAGTCAAATACAAGTGAAAACAACAAAAACAGTGTAAACAAAGAAGCAACAAAAACAATAGAAAGCAAAACTATTACACAGCCAAAAGTTACAGAGAAAAAAAGAGATGTAGCAATAGAAGAAACACCAATAAATAAGAGTAAAAATCAAAATTCTAATACCAATAATGTACCAAAATGTAGTCATTCAAATAGTAACTGGTATAATTCAAAAGTAGAGGCAATAGCAATATATAATGCAGAAATAAAAAAATGGGGCGATAAATGGACAAATTATGAAATAGATAATGATACCTATTATAAGAATTGTCCTAGTGGATACGAAGTATTTAGTTGTCTATATTGCAATAAGTGGACTATAAATTTATATTATTAATGAAAAGGTAGGTAATAGAAAATGGAATTAAAAAAAGAATATATTGATGAAAAAACAGAAATAGCATATACATTAAAAGGAAATTATTATTTTCCTAATTTATCTATAACAAAAGATAGAAATTTTACGATTGGAAGATATGGAAAAGCAAGATTAAGATACATTAAACAATACAACAAAGTTTTATATAATAACTTATTATTAAATGGAAAATTAAATACTTATTTACATTCAATAGATATGAAATGCAATACAGTTTTAGAAAGTCTAATAACAAAACTAGCTAAACAAGAAAATGTTACAGAAGATTTAAAAGCAAGTTATCAATTAGAATGGGTAACTAGAATGAATAATATTAAAAATAGAGCAGAGGAAATTATTTATAACGAGTATGTATATATTTAAAAATAGAAATCAAATTATAGCCTTATATCGAATCAAAAATTGATATAAGGTTTATTTTTTTGCAAATCAAAGATAATTATAAATCTGCATTGATAGATTTATCTATCAGTGTAGCGAGCATAGGTTTTGTATAGCACACAAAACCGACAACTATTGCTGAAAGGGGTTTTGCACCCCTATAACCCCAACTAAAAAATGAAAGGAAGTGTAAAAAATTTTGAAAGAAAAAGTAGTACAAATATGTATAAGAGTTAGTAAAAATGAAAAGAAAAAATTACAGCAAAAAGCAAAAAAATGTAACTTATCTTTATCAAATTATTTAAGGAAAACAGGACTAAAACAAAAAATTTATCCAATACCAGATAAAGAATTTTATCAAATTTATTTACAAGTATGTCAATTAAAAAATGACATTTTAAAAATAGATATAGAACAAATAGAAGAATGTTTAGAGATAATAGAACACAATTTTTTAGTGATTTATAATTCAAAAAGTAATGGAGATGATGACGATGGCGACAACAAAAATATGGTCAGTTAAAGACAGCTTATCACGAGTAGTTAATTATGCAAGTAACCCAGAAAAAACGATATTTTCTAATCTAAAACAAGTATTATTATATGCAGAAAATAATGAGAAAACAGTTAATGAAAAAGAAAAAATAATGTATGTAACAGGAGTAAATTGTAAAGCCGAAACAGCCTATGAAGAAATGAAAATGACACAAGAAAAGTTTGGAAAATGCACAGGAAATATCGCATATCACGCATATCAAAGTTTTAAAACTGGCGAAGTTTCTCCAGAACTTGCACACGAAATTGGAGTAAAACTTGCAAGGAAAATGTGGGCAGAACACCAAGTATTAGTTGCAACACATTTCAATACAGGCACATATCATAATCATTTTGTAGTATGTTCTGTTAATATGTTTACTGGCAAAAAATTTAATTGTAACAAAGGTGCATATTATCGTTTTAGAGTTTTATCAGATGAATTGTGCAATGAAAATAATTTAACAGTAATTAAGAATCCAAAAGGAAGAACACCAAGAAATATATATTTTGCAGAAAAAAGGGGAGAACCAACAAAGTATAATCTAATGAGAAAAGCAATAGATGAAACACTAGAAATGTGTGTAAGCTATGCACAATTTAAGAAAGCAATGTATAAAAAAGGTTATATCATAAATGATGACCAAAATCGAAAATATGCTACTATTCGTTCAATAAATGATAAAAAAGCAACAAGAATGTACCAATTAGGAGAAAAATATACACCTAAAAATATTGCAGATAGAGTGTTTAATAACCCTTATTATTTGCAAGAACAGTATTATAAATTTATAAAACCTAGAAAGATATACAAGAAAAACAAAGTATGTATGCTTAATGGGAAATTCAAAGATATAAGTAAAATTACAGGGCTTGAAGCTCTTTTTTTATTGCTTTATCACTTATTAGGACTAATACCAAAAGAAAATACTAGAAAGCCATTATCTCCAGAAATGAAACAAGAAGTAAGGAAAATGCAAAGATATTCTAACGAGATAAGACTAATAGCAAAAGAGAAACTACAAACAACAGATGATGTAAAAAGCTATATTTCACAGAATGAAAAGAACATTGCAGAAGTAACTGGAATAAGGCAAAAATACAGAAACAAATTAAGAAATTGCAAAGATGATGAGTTAATAAAAGAATATAAAACCAAAAGGGATGAATGCACTACAATTCTAAAAGATTATAGAAATAGCTTAAAAGTTGCAAATCAAATCGTTGAAGATAACCCAAAAATCAAAGAAGTAATAAGAATAGAAAGACAAGCAAGAAATGAAGAATTGCAACAAACAAAAACAAAATATAAAAATAGGGAAGTGAGATAAAATGAGTGAAAAAATTGTAAATATAAAGGAATTACACGAATTTAAAGATAACCAATACCAAGTAAAAGATAATGAGGATATGAAAGATTTAATTGAAAGTATAAAAGAATACGGAGTTATAGAGCCGTTAATAGTAAGGAATAGAGAAAAAGGAGGATATGAAATAGTGAGTGGGCATAGAAGAAAATATGCGTGTGAAAAAGCAGGAAAAATCGAAATTCCTGTTTTAGTTCGTGATATGGATAAAGATATGGCAATAATTACTCTTGTAGATAGTAACCTACAAAGAAGTGATATATTACCAAGTGAAAAAGCCTTTGCTTATAAAATGAAATTAGAGGCAGAGAAAAGTCAAAGCAAAAAAAGTTATGGACACAATGTCCACAAGTCCAGAGATAAAATTGCAGATGGAATAAGTGGTAGGCAAGTACAAAGATATGTAAGATTAACAGAACTTATAAAACCACTATTACAATTAGTTGATGAAAATAAAATGGCAATGAACCCAGCAGTAGAAATATCATATTTAAAAGAACAGGAACAAAAGGACTTATTAGAAACAATAGAAAGCGAAGATTGCACACCCTCATATTCACAAGCAATAAGAATGAAAGAGTTAAGCAAACAAAATAAACTAGATATGGATGCAATTTTCAATATAATGATAGAACAAAAACCAAATCAAAAGGAACAGATAAGGTTTAAAGTAGAAAAATTAAAAAGTTATTTTCCAAAGGGTTATAGTACAAAACAAATGGAAGATGTTATAGAAAAATTGTTAAAACAATATAAACAAAAATGGAAGAATAAAGATTTAGAAAGGTAGAGAGAAAACAGAAACAATGAAATGAAAAAGGCTAACAAATAAGTTAGTCTTTATTACTTTCTTGTTCAGCAGTATCAAATGTTGTGTCAGTAAAAAATTCGCCTAATGTAATTTCAAAACCCTCGCATATATGCAATAGTGTATCAAGTTTTAGCAGTTCTGTTTTACCACTCATGAAAGTAGATATAGTAGAGCAAGGAATACCAGTAGCTTTGCATAAATCCCATATTTTCATATCTTTTTGTTTTAAATAATATTTTATTCGTTTTCTAATTGCATTTGATAATTTCATATAATTTACACCCCTTTATAGTTTGTACTAAAAAATTAATAAAATTATATAAAAATACGAGTTGACACCACTTTGGTAAATTGAAAAAATATAAAAAATATTTCAATTTACCAAACTATATCGTTGAATTGAAAAAATAGTTATGATAATATTACTTCAATGTACCAAACTATAAAAGGAGGAAATTATGGAAGATTTATATGAAAATAAAATACTTGACGATTTATATGAAATAAGGGAGGGATTTATTACAAGTTATAAAAAGAAATACGGAGAACTAGAAGAAACAAAGAAAGCAGAACAGGCTGAAGATGAGTTAGTAAACTTTATGAAAAAATTTATTAAAGATGAAAACACTATGAAAGAATTATTTGAGAAAATAAATAAATTTGAAGGGTATGCATTAGATGAAATGTGTTTTTGTCATAAACCATATTATAAATTAGGATTTATAGATGGAATGAGATTAAAAAAAGAAATAAGAGAAGGAAAAATAATAGAAAACACATCAAATGATAGTATTATCTTACAAAATATAAATGAAATATCAGATTATTTTGAAGAACAAAAATACAGAAATTTAAAAAAGAATAAAGAATACGATAAAATTAGACACAAAATTGAAGAAATAAAAAATAAGTATCCTAGAGTAAGAGAATTTCTTGAAGATGACAAAATAGAACAACTTACTAAAAAAGAAATGAAAGCAATTTTAGATATAACAGAATTACAAAATGATAGGGCTATGTATGAGGCAGACGAAATGCTAAAAATAGGATTGCGAGAAGGAAAGGCATTGTAGGGTGGAGAAAATGGAAAAAAGAGAATATAAAGTAAATGAAATATTTGAAAATCAAATTTTGAATGAAATATACGAAACAAGAGGAGATGGACTAGAATGCTTTTATATAAGAATGTATGGAGAGCCAGAAGAAATAAAGGAAACAAAAACAAGATTTTTCAAAAATAAAGAAAACAAGAAGATACAATAAAATAGCTTTTTCTAGCTATACATAGATAGTATTATGCAATTTTTAGAAGATAATAGATATAATATTTGGCAAAAAAGAAAAGATTACAAGCAAATAAAAGATAAAATGAGAGAAATAAAAAATAAATATGCTAATGTTAGGCTATTTATTGAAGATAGAGTAGTAACAGCAAATTTAACAAAAGAAGAATTGAAAGCTGTTCTTGAATATATCAATTTAGATGATGAGATAGAAAGAATAGAGAAAATAGAAACTTTTAAATTGGGATTAAAAGAGGGCAATTGGTTATAAGAGGTAGAAATATCTCTTGTTTTTTATATGTATTGTTTTTATAATGAAAAACTGATATAATTATCCCAACAGATAGTAATTTTTTGTTTAGATTGGAGAAAGAAAATATGAAAGAATCAAAAGTCATAACATTTATAGGAGGATTTTATATATTTGGAGGAATTATTGTATTGTTGTCATTAATATTTAATGGTAGTGGACTTAATATGATATTTGGTTTACCCAATATTCCAGATTATATTGTAAAATTATTAGTAGGTATTATATATATACCATTAGGCTATTTGTATATAAATAGGATAAAAAATTCAAACTGGATAGTATTAGCATTGGCTATTATATTCTTTTGCATTAGTGCTTCTTTGACAACAGAATTTAATGCACAACCATTTATAGGAAACTTGATATATTCTTTGTTTGTTATAATTGCAACCATTGTGAGAAGAAAAGAGTTTATAAATAGTTTGAATACAATAATGAAAAAATAATAGGTAACTATAAAATTACAATGTGAAAGTGAGATGAGAATATGAATAATGAAATTAAAAAAGTTATTGAGAAATTTAAAGAAGTAAAGAATATATTAAAAGATTTTTCTACTAAAGATGAAGCAATAGAATATCTTGTTAATGAAACAAAACTATCAAAAGAAGAATGTTTTGTTGCATACGATATTATTATGAAAATCGAAGATTAAATTACAATATATCACTAGGAATGGGGGAATAATAAATGAACTTTAAAGAATATGGAGATAATAATAAAGATACAATAATGTTATTACATGGTGGTGGTCTTTCTTGGTGGAATTATAGAGAAGAAGCAGAAAAATTACAAGAAAGTTATCATATTGTTATTCCAATATTAGATGGACATTCAGATAGTGATGGAAGTTTTACAAGCATAGAAGATAATGCACAAGAAATTATAGATTATATAACTAATAATTATAATGGTCATATTCGCTTAATGGGAGGATTATCATTAGGAGGACAGATTCTTTTAGAAATTTTATCAAGGAAAAATGATATTTGTGATTGTGCTATTATTGAGAGTGCATTAGCAATTCCTATGAAAGCAACATATAAAATGATTAGACCAGCTTTTTCTATGAGTTATGGGCTAATATCAAAGAAATGGTTTTCACAAATGCAATTTAAGTCTTTAAAAATAAGAGAAGATTTATTTAGTGAATATTATAGAGATACTTGTAAAATTAGTAAGGAAGATATGATTGCTTTTATGGAAGCAAACTCAAAATATGAAATTAAAGATTCTTTATCAAGTACAAAATCGAAAGTTTTAGTAGTTGTAGGAGATAAAGAAAGAGCAATAATGAAAAAATCAGCGAGTATAATTCATAAAAAGATAAATGGAAGCAGAATTAAAGTGTTACCTAATTATTATCATGGAGATTTTAGCATAAATAATCCACAACAATATGTTATGGCAATTAACGAGCTTATTGCTAATAGAAATAGAAACTTGAAAAGCAAATCATTTGATAATACTAAAACAAAATCTGGAAATGAACAAAGACAATTAGAAGAAAGAAATAGAACAAATACCAAGTTTTTAGATGAAAGATAAATTACAATATATAAGGAGGAAAAATAATAATGGATAAGAAAAAAATGATGAACTGGATAATAGCAATAATAGTTGCTATCGTGTATTTAACAGTAAGTATTATATTTAAGTCTTGGGCATATTCTTGGCTTATATGGGTTGCGTACGCAATTTATAGATTTATTGTTAAATAACTAAATTACAAGTTATAGAGAGGATTATCATAAATATTATATAAAAAATGAAATATAACAAAAAGAGATATTAAAAACAAGTTAGTATCTCTTTTTTGTGTCTAATTATATTTTAAATCTAAATTTTCATTAAAAATTTTTTTAAAAATGTCCCATTTTTCATTTCTCAATCGCTGTTATAGATAAGAGAGAAAATCTCATATATAAAAACTTCAAAAAAAAATAAAATTTTTTCAAAAAAAGGTCAAGTTTTTGATTTTTCAATCGCTGTTATAAGTAGGAGATTTAAAGATAATGTAGAAAATGAAAAAAATAAACAACAATATAAAAAAGTAAAATATAGTTTTAAAGATTTTTAAAGGTTATGGGTTGTACCTATAAAACCTAAATTTAAAGTAGTAAGAAGGTGAGAGATTATGACAGATGAATTACAAGAAAAGATTATATGGCAAAATATTAATTCATCTAAAGAAAAAGGAAAAATTCTAACAGGAAAAATAATTGCTATAGAAGT
This sequence comes from uncultured Clostridia bacterium, assembly GCA_948630815.1. Lineage (GTDB taxonomy): Bacteria > Bacillota > Clostridia > TANB77 > CAG-508 > RGIG8482. Next base: position 125,443 of record CAPIEU010000004.1, on the reverse strand, counting down.
TGAGAAAATGAAAGATGATAATATCACATGTGCTATTGTAGATTTTAGAGGTATAAAAGTTTTAGTACCAGCTACAGAAATAACAAACGATTCTAAAAATGATAAAAAACTACTTAGAAATATGATGGGAGCAGAAATAAAGTTTATAATTATAGAAGCGGATAAAGTAAGTGAAAAAGCAGTAGGTTCAAGAATAAAAGCAATGGAACGACTACAAGAAATCAACATGAAAAAATTAGAAGTGGGAGATAAAATTTATGGAAAGATAATAGGAGTATGGAAGAAATTTATAAGAATCGAATGCTTAGGAATGGATTTTATAATGAAAGCACAAGATTTACAATATGGGTATATTGAAGATGTATCAAAAATGTATAAAGTAAATGAACAGATAAAAGTAGTGATTAAAGAAATATCAGAAGAAAAGAAAACAATAAAAATATCTGTAAAAGATTTATTAGAAGATCCATTTAAAAATATAAGAAAAGATTTTACAGAAAAGGGAGAATATTTAGCAACAATAACAGGATATACAGACAATGGAATCTTTGCTAATATTACACAAGGAGTAGATACAGTATGCACTTTACCTACTTGGCTTGATAGACCACCATTTCCAGGAGAAAAAGTAATTGTTAAAATTTATAAAATAGTTCCTGAAAAAAGAAAGATTTATAGCTCATTAGTTAAGATAATAGGAAGTGATGCAAGTGAATGATAAGCAAAAACAAATAGCAAAACTTTTATGGGATTTTCAATCATTAAGAGAAGAACACATTTTAAGAATCTGTAATTGTACTGAAAAAGATATTAATTGCTTAATTGCAAGTAAGGTTATAACAAAAGACAAAAATACAAAGATACTAAAGTATAACAATAAAGAAATAAATAATAGAAATGTAGTAGCATTTGATGTAGTGATGGATTATTTAGATAGAAATCCAAAACTAAAAAAGGCAAAACATCCTATAAATGTATCAATGAAAACAGATTATTATACATATGATATTATTGCTATAAAGGAAGAAGAAGTAAATACATTATATGAAATACTTGATAATATATCTACAGCTGATAGAGTAATAATCATTATTGAAACAAAAGAATATGTAAAAAAGTTTGTAAATACAAAAAGACCTTGTTATATATGCACATATCCACCATTAGAGATAATAGATAGAATAAATTAGTAAAAATCCAAAGTAGTTTGCAATTTGTAAATTACTTTGGATTTTTTTGTGCTTTTTTAAATTTTTTGTGATATAATTCCACTAGAATAGAAATGAGGAGGAAATTATATGCTAGAAGATATACAAGTTTTGTGCCATAGCAGTATAAAAATTAGTAAAGGAAAAGTAATTTATATAGATCCATTTAAAATAGATGAAAATTACAATGATGCAGATATAATATTTATAACACATGACCATTACGACCACTATTCAGAAGAAGATATAGATAAAGTGAAAAAAGAAGATACAGTTATTATAGTACCAGAAGAATTATTAACAAAGGTGTTAAGAAAAGGATTTAGACAAGATTATATAATTACAGTAGTACCAAATCAAAAATATATGGTAGAAGGTATTGAATTTGATACAGTACCAGCTTATAATACAAACAAACAATTTCATCCAAAAGAAAATGAATGGGTAGGTTACATTATAGAAATAAAAGGTAATAGATATTATATTGCAGGAGATACAGATATAACTGAAGAAAATAAAAAAGTGAAATGTGATGTTGCACTTGTTCCAGTAGGAGGAACATATACAATGGACTTTAAAGAAGCTGCATATTTGATGAATGAAATAAAACCTAAAATAGTAGTGCCTATACATTATGGAAGTGTAGTGGGAACAAAACAAGATGCAATAGATTTTTCAAAATTAGTGCATCCAGAAATAGAATGTAAAATATTGATGAAATAATAATTGTAAGGGGAATATAGAAATGAATTTACTAAATAAATGTACTACAAATGAAATAAAATTATTAGAGAACATTGGAATAAATATTGAAAACAGAGAATATACAAATCAAGAATTAAGAAGATATGAAAATCAAATAGAAGATTTTATTATGAGCCATAGCACAAAAAACGGAGACATTAGTAGATTAAGTAATCAGTATAGCAGTATTTTAAATACTTTAGTAAAAGGAAATTAAGATGAACAGAGAAGATATAATAAAATATAGTTTAAGTTTGCCGAATACTTATGAAGATTATCCATTTCCAGAGGATAACACTTCTGTAACAATGAAACATTTAGATAATAAAAAATGGTTTGCTTTAATAATGAATGTGAATGGTAAGTTATATCTAAATGTAAAAACGAATCCAGAATATTCAGAGTTACTTAGAAGCTCTTATGATTATATAATACCAGGTTATCATATGAACAAAGAACATTGGAATACAATTATTATAGATGACAAAGTAGATGTTTCTTTAGTTGAAGAATTAATTGAGCAAAGCTATGAACTAACAAAAAATAACATTCACAAAAGATAATAAATTTAATAAATGGTAAAGGAATGTTATGGAAAAGAAAATATACAAAGAATTAAATAAAAGTGAAACAGAAACGACAATAAATGTATTGTATAAAGAAAATATGCTGTCTATATATACAAATAAAGTAGATTTACAGAGACAATTAAATAAATTGTTAGGAGGGCCAACAAAAGAATATAAGATAAAACGAAGTATAGTAGGAAGTATATGGGAAATTTCATTAGATGATAAAACTAAAATTCAAAGAGTAATATTAAAAGATAATATTTATGAATTTTAAATAAGCAAATTATTAGAGTATCTAGTTAAATAAATAAATTAGATACTCTTTATTTTTTTGACAAAAAATGTTATAATCAAGGAGAAACATAAAAGAAGAAAGAGGATATAATGGTAAACTTAGAAGAAAACAATATTTACTTTTATTTTAATAAAGATAAATTAATACAGAATTTCAATGAGTTTAGTGAGTTAGGTGATATATATTATCCATTAAAAACTAATTCAAATGAAGTTATTATAAGAACTTTGCAACCACTAATAGAAGAAAAAGAAAACGGTTATTTAATCAGTTCTATATCTCATTTTGAAATTCTAAAAGGTGCAAATGTCAATCCTTTGAAGATGTGTTTTATAAATGTATTAGCAGAAAAAAATACAGTGAAGTATTTATATGATAATGGTGTGAGATTTTTTACATTTGATAACTTAAATGCATTAATTGAATTTTCAAAATATGCAGATTTATCAAAAGTAAAGATAGCAATACGATTATCAACAACACAAGTATTTCAACATAAATTTACACATTTAGGAACAGATTTAGAAGATAATGATAAAAGGTATGAAGATGTGAAGAAAATAATTGAAATTAGAAACAAATAAATTGTTAATTGTGAAGGAGAAAAACAAATGGAACGATTAGAAACGTTTGAGAAAGCATTACAAGACATTCTTGCTGAATATGATAATTTAGGTAAAGAATTAGAAAATTTAAGAAATGATGGTAAAACTAAAACAACCAAATTCAGAGAATTGTTGGGAAAAAAATTAGTATATAGTATGATAATTACTATTTTTAAAAGGTATGATTTAATTGATGAATTATAACAAGAAATTACAGGTATACTGTTAGATGTAAATAAATGAGTTTACATCTAATTTTTTTGGTTGTAAAATTATTTACAAAGAATTTAAGTTAGAACATCAAATTACAGAGGTCTTAGAATCTATCTTTATTGACTGTTCGACTTTTATTCCTATTATTAATTTAGTTTTAGATAGTGAGGGCGATTTAGACTCTATATAACAAGCCTGATGAAATAATAGTAGAGGTAAAAGACTTAAGTTCCAAAAGAAAGTAGGTGAATAATTTTGAAAACAGTATTAAGTGTAGATGCTGCTAAAAATAAAAGTATGATAATGCTTATGAATAGTGATGGAGAAATACTTATTGATACAAGAGAAATAAAGCATAATTTAGAAGAGTTTGAGAAAGTAAAAGAAAAAATAAAAGAAATTAATCCACAAAATCTAACAGTATTCATGGAATCAACAGGTACATATCATTTACCAGTAGAAAGATATTTTAAGGAAAATGGTTTTAATACTTTAGTTATCAATAGTTTAACAACTAAAAATAATTATGACACCATCAGAAAAACTAAAACAGACAAAGAAGATTGTTATAGATTAGCAAAGTTATTCTTTGTAAATGAAGTAGAATATCATGATTTATCTAAAAAGGATTTATATGCTAATTTAAAAGCAATGACAAGACAATATTTTTATTTGTTACAAAATAATGTTAGTTGTAAAAATAGATACAAACGATTAATAAATATATGCTTTCCAGAACTAGAAAAAATCTTTAAATCAACAAGAATTTATGATGATACAGCATTAAACTTTATTAAAGAATTTCCACATGCAGAAATAGTGAAAGAGAAGCGAATCGATGCATTGTATAACAATTTATACAAGACTAATAGAAGAAATTTAAACTTTTACAAAAGACTAGCAGAAACTATAAAAACAGCTTCAGCTAACTCTTATCCTGGAGTTGATAAAGAACACGAAGACACAAAAAATCTTTCAGATATGGCTAAAATAGTACAAAATAATAACAATATCATAAATGAATTGAGAGATAAAATGATAAAAACAGCAAAACAATCTCCTTATTATAAAATAATAAATTCATTTTATGGAATATGAGAAATACTAATAGCAGAAATACTTGGAGAATTAGGAGATATAACGAGATTTGATAGTCCAAAAGAAATAATAGCGTTTTGTGGACTTGATCCAACAATAAAACAGTCTGGAAAAAGTATAAATGTGAAGGGGGCAATATCAAAAAGAGGAAACAAATATGCACGATATATATTATTTAATTGTAGTCAAATGGTAGTAAAACTAGGTGCTTCAAATTATCCAGAACACCCAGTATATATTTATTATCAAAGTAAAAAAGCAGAAGGCAAACACTATTATGAAAGCCTAACTGCTTGTTCTACAAAAATTCTAAGAATGTTATATTCTATGTGCAAAAATAATAAACAATTCTTAGAAAACTAATCATAATTGAATTTTATCATAAAAGAAGTGAAAAAGATACAATTTTTTAAAAAATATATCGTTTTCGCTTGTTTGCCATACAAAAAAATAATATAATAAATTTATAAAAAAGGACTTGACAAAAATTAGATAGTCAATAAGTAAAGGAGTTTCAAAAATGGCAGAATTAAGTTCATTAAAAAATATTGGAAAAGAAATTGAAAGAAAACTAAAAACAATAGGTATAAATATAGCAGAAGAATTAAAATAAATTGGAAGTAAAGATACTTGGTTTAGATTAAAATTAAAATATCCAGAAATATGTTTAGTACATTTATATACTCTTGAAGGTGCAATTAGTGATATAGAATATAATCAGTTGTCAGAAGAAACAAAAAGAGATTTAAAGGCATTTACAGACCAGTTGCAATAGTGTATTTGTCAGTAAGTTTTATATTTGATATTTGGGCATTCTCTTGGATTATATGTGTTGCTTATGCAATTTATAGATTTATCGTTAACTAATTAAATTCCAACATAAATATTCTATCAAATTCATCTTTTAAATAATGCATAATATAGCCTGATGTAGTAAACAGCAATATTTTTATTCTTTTCTAAATGAGTAAATAAGTTAGTAATATATAAGTCTTGAAAAATATGCTAATATATAGTAAAATAGAAAAAGAGTAAATTAAATGGTCGCGTATAGCAAAACCGAAAGGTTGCGTATGAGGAAAGTCCGGGCTCCATAAGAGCAATGATGCTGGATAACGTCCAGTGAAGGAAACTTTAAGGAAAGTGCAACAGAAAATAACCGCCATGTAAATAGAGCTTCTGCAAAACATAGTTTTGTGGGATAAAAGAAGAAGCAATAAAGAAATAAAATAAATCGAATTTTTCGATTTATTGATTTCGAAATTTGCTTTGACGTGGTAAGGGTGAAAAGGTGAGGTAAGAGCTTACCGCAAATATGGTGACATATTTGGACAATGTAAACCCCATCTGGAGCAACACCTTGTAATTCCAAGAAGGATAAGATGCTCTTTCATCTTCTTGGTACTGGTGGCTTAAGTCTTATAGTAATATAAGGAATAGATAAATGACCATTCACGACAGAACCCGGCTTATAGATTTACTTATATACATCAAAACAGATAGGAATAAACCTATCTGTTTTGTATTAAATTTAATATATCGCTTGGTAAATCTGCTTCTATATTCATCTGCTTTTTGGTGAGTGGATGAACAAAAAGTACCTTACAAGAATGTAGTGCTTGTCTATTTATTAATTTAGAACTAGCTCCATATAAAGTATCTCCAATAATAGGATGTCCTATGTGTGTCATATGAACACGTATTTGATGGGTTCTTCCTGTTTGTAAAGAAATATAAAGAAGAGACATATTATCGAATTCTTGTATAACATAATATTCTGTAATAGCAATATCGCCATCCTTTCTAACACATCTTTCTATAATACTGTTTTCCTTTCTTGCAATAGGAGCATTAATAATATTATGCTTTTTATCTAATAAACCATTAACAATTGCAATATAACTTTTTTTAAAAGTATGATTCTTCATTTGTCTTGCTAAACATTCTTGAATATATTCATTCTTAGCAAAAATAACTATACCGTGATGTATCTCTATCCAGTCTATTTACTGGACGGATTTTTCTTTTTAACCCAATTTTATCAAAATAAAACTTAACACCATTAGATAAGCTATTATCATAATGCAGTATAGAAGGATGAATAGCAATATTACTTGGCTTATTTAAAATAAGTATAGCTTCATCTTCATATATAATATCTAAATTCATTTTTGTAGGAACAATATTTGAATTATCTTCTTCAAAATCTAAATTAAATTTTATTATATCATTTGTTTTAACTTCCTTATCAATATAGGTAATTTTATCGTTTAAAATAATTCGTTTACAATTTTTTAGCTTTAAAATAAGTCTAGAAGACATATCAAATTCTTCTTTTAATATTTGTTTTATATTAAAATATCTATCATCTTTTACAATATACTCTAATTTCATAATTTCACCATTTTTATTATAAATCAAAAACATTTAAAATTCAAATTATCATTAATGTTCAGCCTTAATGAATGAAAATCTTCGAAGAATCTTCAAAAAAACTCTATTGTTAAAGGGGATTTTCTGCGAAACCCCATAATATATTTTACTAAACATTAACAAATAATCCTAGCAAATTTTATATTTATATTGCGATTTATTATAATAACATATATAATAATAAAGTAAGTTATAGGAGGTAGAAAATGTCGTTTATAGAAGAAATTAAAAATAGAGCAAAACAAGAAATTAAAACAATTGTATTACCAGAAGCAACAGATGATAGAGTATTAGAAGCAACAGATACTATTTTAAAAGAAGGATTTGCAAATATTGTTTTACTAGGAAAAGAAGAAAAAATATTAGAAAAAGCAAAAGATAAAGAATTAAATTTATCTTCAGTTACTATTATAAATCCAATAGAATCTGATAAGTATGAAGAATATGCTAATGCTTTTTATGAATTACGTAAGGCAAAAGGAATGGAATATGAAACAGCAAAGGAATTAATGAAAGATACTGTGTATTTTGGAATGATGATGGTAAAAACAGGGGATTGTGATGGACTTGTTTCAGGAGCAATACATTCAACAGCTGATACTCTAAGACCTGCTTTACAAATTTTAAAAACAGCACCAAACACAAAGCTTGTTTCAGCATTTTTTTTAATGGTAGTTCCAAATTGTGAGTTTGGAGAAAATGGAACCTTTGTATTTGGTGATTGCGGATTAAATGCATATCCAAACGAAGAAGAATTATCTGAAATAGCAATTTCTTCAGCTAATAGTTTTAAAATGCTTACAGGAAAAGAACCTAAAGTTGCAATGCTATCATATTCAACTAAAGGTAGTGCAAAATCAAGCGAGATCGATAAAGTTGTAAATGCAACAAAACTTGTAAAAGAAAAAGAGCCAGATTTATTAGTTGATGGAGAATTACAATTAGATGCTGCTATTATTCCAGAAATAGCAAAAAGTAAATCACCAGGAAGTAATGTAGCAGGATATGCTAATACATTAGTATTCCCAAACTTAGATGCAGGAAATATAGGATACAAATTAGTTCAAAGACTAGGAAAAGCGGAAAGCTATGGTCCACTATGTCAAGGAATTAAAAAACCTGTAAATGATTTATCTCGTGGGTGTAATGCAAAGGATATAGTAGGAGTTGTAGCAATTACAGCTGTACAAGCTATTGACATAAAGCAATAAATATATAAAAATTTGTATTTACAACTGTTTTTCTTAATGTTATAATAAGTATAATTTTTATAGGGAGGTTTAACTAATGAAAATATTAGTATTAAATTGTGGAAGTTCTTCTTTAAAATATCAATTAATAGATATGGAAAGAGAAGCCGTTCTAGCATCAGGAAAATATGAAAGAATAGGGGAAGATGAAGCATTTATTACACATAAAGTAAACGGACAAAAAATAGAAATTATTCATCTTGCAAAAACTCATGAAGAAGCAGTCGATTTTACTTTAAAACAATTAATTAATCCAGAATATAAAGTAATTGATTCGTTAGAAGAAATAGAAGCAATAGGTCATAGACTTGTTCATGGTGGAGAAAAAATTGCAGAATCAGTTGTAATAGATGAATATGTTGTAGAAGTTTTGAAAGAATGTACAGATTTAGCACCCCTTCATAATCCAGCAGGAATTATAGGAATTGAAGCTTGTAAAAAAGTAATGCCCGGAAAACCAATGGTTGGTGTGTTTGATACAGCATTTCATCAAACAATTCCAGAAGAAAGATATTTATATCCAATACCATATGAATATTATGAAAAATATGGAATAAGAAAATATGGTTTCCATGGTACATCACATATGTATGTATCAAAAAGACTAGCAGAGATTGAAAATAAAAAGATAGAAGATTTGAAAATTATTACATGCCACTTAGGGCAAGGCTCTAGTATTTGTGCAATTGAAGGTGGAAAAAGTGTAGATACAAGTATGGGACTTACACCACTTGCAGGTGTTCCTATGGTAACAAGAAGCGGAGATATAGATCCATCAGTTGTTACTTTCATTATGAAAAAAGAAAATAAAACAGCTAGTGAAATAGAAAATCTTTTAAATAAAGTTTCAGGGGTACAAGGAATTTCAGGATTAGCACCAGATTTTAGAGTAATAGAAAATGAATCAGTAAAAGGAAATAAAAAAGCACTAATTGCAATGAACAACTTTAAATATTCTGTCGCAGGATTTATTGCAAAATATGCAGCTGCAATGAATGGGGTAGATGCAATAATATTTACTGGTGGAGTTGGAGAAAATCAAATTAATATTCGTAAAGGAATTTGTGAGAAGTTAGAATTTATGGGTGTTGAATTAGATGAAGAAAAAAATAATGTAAGAAGTGAAGAAAGATTAGTTTCAAAAGCTTCTTCAAAAGTAAGAGTATATGTAATCCCTACAAATGAAGAATTAATGATAGCAAAAGAAACTGAAAAATTAATTAAATAAGAGTAATGTTCAACATACTGTGTTAAACTATTATGGAGTAGCTAAAAATAGTATAACTTGAGTGGTAACCAATAAGAAAATAAATTTTGCAAACACTGTTTACATAACAAAACAAATATAGTATAATATAAAATATAGTTTAGGAAAATTATGGCATAAAAAATGAAGCTAAATGCTTCATTTATTTAATATAATTAGGAGGGTTAAATATGGCAAAGATTTTAGAAGATATTTCAAGAACATTTAATGAATTTTTATTATTACCAAATTTAACAACAGAAGAATGTATACCTGATAAAGTATCATTAAAAACACCACTTGTAAAATTCAAAAAAGGAGAAGAACCAAAGTATTCAGCAAATGTACCTATGATATCAGCAATTATGCAATCTGTTTCAGGTGAAGAAATGGGTATAGCACTAGCACGTGAGGGTGGAGTTGCATTTATATATGGTGCACAAAGTATTGAATCGCAAGCAGAAATGGTTTATCATGTAAAAAAACATAAAGCAGGATTTGTTATAAGTGATTCTAATGTTAAAAGCGGAACACCACTTAGAGATGTAATTGCATTAGTTGAAGAAACTGGTCATTCTACTGTAATGGTAACAGAAGATGGAACAGCAAATGGAAAATTCTTAGGAATAGTAACGGATAAAGATTATAGAGTAACAAGAGACAACCAAGATACTCCAATTGATGAATATATGACAAAAGCAGAAAAAGTAGTATCAGCCAAAAAAGGAATTACTCTTGCTGAAGCAAATGATATAATTTGGAAAAATAAAATAAATTGTTTACCAATCTTAACAGATGAAGGAAACTTAAAATATCTTGTATTTAGAAGAGATTATGAAGAAAGAAAGAATAATCCTAATTCATTATTAGATGAAAATAAACGTTATATTGTTGGTGCAGGTATTAACACAAGAGATTACGAACAAAGAATTCCAGCATTAGTAGAAGCTGGTGTTGATATGGTTTGTATGGATTCTTCAGACGGATATTCTGTATGGCAAAAAAGAACTATTGACTTTGTTAGAGAAAAATATGGAGACAGTGTAAAAATTGGTGCAGGAAATGTAGTAGATAAAGAAGGATTTAGATATCTTGCAGAAGCTGGTGCAGACTTTATAAAAGTTGGTGTTGGTGGAGGATCTATATGTATTACTCGTGAAACAAAAGGAATTGGACGTGGACAAGCAAGTGCTTTAATAGATGTAGTAGCTGCACGTGATGAATATTTTGAAGAAACAGGTATATATATTCCAATTTGTTCAGATGGAGGAATAGTACATGATCATCATATTACAATAGCATTAGCACTTGGAGCTGATTTTGTAATGATGGGAAGATATTTTGCAAGATTTGATGAAAGTCCAACAAGGGTATTAAAAGTAGGAAATACATATGTAAAAGAATATTGGGGAGAAGGTTCAAACCGTGCAAGAAACTGGCAAAGATACGACCTTGGCGGAAATGCAAAAAACAAATTATCTTTTGAAGAAGGTGTAGATTCATATATACCATATGCAGGTAGCCTAAAAGATAATTTGGCTGTAACAGTAGCAAAAATCAAATCTACAATGTGTAATTGTGGAGCAACAACTATAAAAGAATTACACAAAAACGCTAGATTAACCCTTGTATCAGAAGTAAGTATAGCAGAAGGTAGTGCACATGATGTTATGTTAAAAGAAGTAGATAAAAGTTATAAATAAAAAGCAGAGATTAAGGTCTCTGCTTTTTATTTTCTATACTAAATCATAATTGTGTCGCATGATATGCGACACAATTATGATTTATATTTTATATTGAATACCATGCAATCTAATTACAAATTAGATTTTGGGTTGCAACCCCTACATCTAAATCAATTTATAACATTATAAAAATATTATCTTGACAGAATATGTCGAAAGGAGTAATATTTTAATATGAATATTAAATATATACAATAATATATTAGATAAAAGGGTGATAAAATTGAATAAAAAAAGAACTATTATTTGTTGTTCTATAATAGCGGTTATTGTACTAACTATTGCAATTGGTTTAGTATTATATTTTAACTATCAAAACAATGCCATACCAACTATTTCTTTAGTTGGAGATGAAAATATCAATTTACAACTTAATGATAAGTATCAAGAACAAGGTGCAAAAGCATTTTTAAATGAAAACGATGTTAGTAAAGATATAAAAATTGACGGACAAGTTGATACATCAAAAGTAGGACAATATAAATTAAAATATACTATATCCAATTCTAAAAATAAAAATCCAATATCAGTAGAAAGAGTTATAAATATAGAAGATAAAATACCTCCAACAATAACTTTAAAAGGAAAGCCAGAAGTAACTATTAATGTTGGCGATATATATAAAGATGAAGGATGTACAGTTTTAGATAATTATGATGGAGATATTACCAATAAAACTAGTATAACTGGTGAAGTTAATACAAAAAAAGCAGGAACATATACTATAACTTATAAGGTAGCAGATTCTTCTAACAACATAGCAGAGACCACTAGAAAAGTAATTGTACAGAAAAAGCAAGTAGCAGTTACAGCCTCTTCATCAACAACTTCAAAAATAAATACATCTAAAAGGGGACTTCCTGTATTAATGTATCATTTCTTTTATGATAAAAGCAAGGGGGAAAAGGGAGCAGATAATAACTGGATGGAAGTATCAGCCTTCGAAGCTCAAATGAAGTATTTAGCAGATAATAATTATTATTTTCCATCATGGAATGAAGTAGAAGCATATGTAAATGGAACAAAAACATTACCTGCAAAAAGTGTAGTTGTAACAATAGATGATGGAGATGCATCTTTTATAAAATATGCCATACCAATTATAGAAAAATATAATGTAAAAGCAACATCTTTTGTTGTAACAAGTTGGAATGGAGATTGGCTTCCAAAATCATATAAATCAAGTCATTTAGACTTTCAATCACATTCACACGATATGCATAGGTCAGGAGCTAATGGAAAAGGAAGATTTGTTAATTTAAGCTATAAAGAAGCGTTAGAAGATGTAACTAAATCAAAAAATATAATAGGAAATTGTACAGTATTTTGTTATCCTTTTGGACATTATAATGATAATGCTATAAAAGTACTAAAAGATGCAGGATATAAGTTAGCATTTACAACTCAAGGGGGCAGAGTATATCCAGGCCAAAATAAATTTGCTTTACCACGTGTTCGTATGTCAAAAGGAGTTAGTATGAAAGCCTTTCAGGAAGCTGTAAAATAGTTGCCAAATTATGTAAAATGTGCTATAATATTTTTTAGAGTAACTGTTTATATGTTTGATAGCAATAACATCAAACAAGATTTTAAAAGAAATGGAGAATTCTTTATGGTAGAAAACATCGTTGTGTATTCAGTTCTTAGTGACCTCAAATTAGGAGTTATTCCTTTGTGGCAGGTCAAGTCAGCTCTTAAAGCAAGAGGCATCTGCTCTTTTGATTTGGAAAGGCTGACAAAAAAGGTTACAGAAACTTATGAAAAGGAGAACCCCCTGCTCTAATGGCAAGGGGTTCTTTATAAGATATAATAGTCGATTTTTTATTCCCATTCAATTGTTGCAGGAGGTTTTCCTGTAATATCATAAACAATTCTATTTACATGATTAACTTCATTTACAATTCTAGCTGAAACTTTCTCCAAAATATCGTATGGAATTCTTGCCCATACAGCTGTCATAAAGTCTATAGTAGAAACAGCACGAAGTGCAACAGTATAATCGTAAGTTCTATCATCACCCATAACACCGACACTTCTTAAGTTTGTTAGAACTGCAAAATATTGATTTATATCTTTATCTAAACCTGCTAATTTTATTTCTTCTCTAAAAATAGCATCTGCATCTTTTAAAATAGTTAGCTTATCATCTGTAATATCTCCAATTACACGAATTGCAAGTCCAGGACCTGGGAATGGTTGACGGTACACTAAATTTTCTGGAATACCCAATTCTAAACCAGTTTTACGAACTTCGTCCTTAAACAAATCTCTTAAAGGTTCAACTATTTCTTTAAAATCAACATAGTCTGGAAGTCCTCCAACATTATGATGGCTTTTAATAGTGGTGCCTTTACCTAAACCACTTTCAATAACATCTGGGTAAATAGTTCCTTGAACTAAATAATCAACTGTTCCAATTTTTTTCGCTTCTTCTTCAAATACACGAATGAATTCTTCACCAATTATTTTTCTTTTACTTTCTGGATCTGTAACTTCTGCAAGTTTTTCTAAGAAACGGTCTTTTGCATTTACTCTAATTAAGTTAATATCAAACTGATTTCTAAAAATTTCTTCAACTTCATCACCTTCGTTCTTACGAAGTAGACCATGATCAACAAATATACAAGTTAGATTTTTTCCTATAGCTTTATGTAATAAAACTGCTGCAACAGAAGAATCAACACCACCAGATAGAGCACATAGAGCTTTTTTATCTCCAATTTTTTCTTTTAAACTTTTAATAGATTCTTCTACAAAAGACGACATTTTCCAATCACCAGAACAGCCACAAACATTAAATAAGAAGTTTTTAATAATATTAGTTCCATTTATAGTATTATTTACTTCAGGATGAAATTGAATTCCATAAAGTTTCTTTTCAGCATTTTCCATAGCCGCAGTAGGGCAGGTAGTAGTTTTACCAATTACTTTAAAACCATCTGGGACTTGTGATACAAAATCTGTATGACTCATTAGACAATCATTTATTTCTCCAAATCCTTTAAATAATAATGACGAATTATCAATATTAACTGGTACTACACCATATTCACGTTTATCTGCTCTTGTAACATTTCCACCTAAAACATGAGTCATTAGTTGCATACCATAACAAATTCCTAAAATAGGAATACCTAGTTCGAATATTTTTAGGTCACACATTTTGGCATCTTCAACATAAACACTAGATGGACCACCTGTAAAAATAATTCCTTTTGGATTTTTTTCTTTAATCTTCTCAAGTGAAATATCATAAGGTACGATTTCTGAATATACATTACATTCTCTAACACGTCTTGCAATTAATTGATTATATTGACCAAAAAAGTCCAATATTAAGATAGTTTCATTCGCTTTCAAAATTTTCTCCTCCTAAATTACAAATTTATATATATTTTAGCACTATTTTACTAAAAAGTACAGATTATTTTTCTTTTTTACTTTTTGTTTAGCCTATATCTTTTTATTATCGTTCCATATGGATGTAGTTAGATACTAATTTAAGGCTGAACGGTAACTAAAACTATATATTCATTTACAATATACAATAATTATATATATTTACAGTTGAAATATTGTAAGTTAACAAAATACATGATATAATCTCAGCTGAAGGTGATCATATGGAAGAAATGATAGATATTTTAGATGAAAATGGTATAAAAACAGGGAAAATTTTAACAAGGAAAGAAGTACATAAACAAGGAATATGGCATAGATGTATTGTTGTTGCAATCATTGATAAAGATAACCAAGTTTTGATGCAACAACGTTCATATGATAAAGATACAAATCCAGGAAAATGGGATATATCCGTAGCAGGACATATATCGGCTGGGCAAACTTCTTTAGAAGCAGCCATAAGAGAAGTAGCGGAAGAAGTAGGAATTCATTTAAAGGATAAAGATTTACAATATATTTTCACAACCAAAAATCAAAGCAGACCAAAAGAAGACATTATTGCAAGTCATTTTTACGACTTTTATATTGCAAAAATAGATAAAATTGACATAGAACATATTGAGTTACAAGAAAGTGAAGTTGAAAATGCAAAATTAGTCAATAGAGAAGAATTTAAATATATGGTAGAGCACGAGAATATGGTAAAAAGAGACAAAATTTACAATGCTTTATTAGAATATTTATTAAAAAAATAATTTAAAACATATTAGAACTAGGTTGCAAAATTTACATAATTTCATAATATATTATAGATGACAAAAGAGAGGGGGCTATATATTTTGAAATTAGAAGGTAAAAAAGTAGGTTTCGCAATGACTGGTTCTTTTTGTACATTTAAAAGCACAATTCCAAAAATAAAGGAAATTGTTAATCAAGGAGCAGAAGTTATACCAATTATGTCTTTTAATGCCTATAACTTAGATACTAAATTTGGAAATGCACAAGATTTTATAGACGAAATAGAAGAAATAACAGGTAAAAAAATTATTCATACAATTACAGATGCAGAACCAATTCGGACCTAAAAAAATGACAGATATTATGATAATTGCACCTTGTACAGGTAATACAATTTCTAAGCTTACGAATGCTATAACAGATACACCAGTAACAATGGCTGCAAAATCACATTTAAGAAATAATAATTCTTTAGTAATTGCTGTATCTACAAATGATGCTTTAAGTGGTAGTGCATCAAATATAGGTACTTTATTAAATAGAAATAACTATTTTTTTGTTCCATTTAGACAGGATAATCCAATAACTAAACCACGTTCACTAGTTTTTGATCCAGAATATATTATAAAAACATTAGAATGTGCACTAGACAAGGAACAAATACAGCCAATTTTATTATGAATATAAAAGAGGATGTATATATTTTACATTCTCTTTTACTTTACATAACTTTTATATTGTGATATAATACTATCGATACAATGTTGATAATGCTCTATTTATATTTAAAGGAGGAGTATATGAAAAGTATTGAAGAAATTAAAAGAATACGGGAGCGCGATGAAGAAGATGATTTGAAGCGACTACAGGAAAATATTGCAAAGTTGGCACAACTTGACCAAAAATTGCTTCCAAAAATACCTATTGACAAAGATATTTATCATACAATAATTGTTAGACTTATAATTGTCAGTATTGTAGAATTTTTGGTAATAGCAGGTTTATGTGCTATATGCACAACTACTATGGCAGAAGTTATAACAATTGCAGATGACTTAGTTGAATCAAATAAACTTAATGTTGATCTGCAAAATAAATTAGAATACTATTCTAATTTTGTAACAGAATCAGCTAATCATCCTGAAAAATAATTTAAAATTTCAAGAAAGTATCTTTTGTTATCGCAAAACTTCACAAGTTATTCAAAACTCGTAATGCTATTGCATTGCGAGTTTTTCTATTATAATTCATATTTATAAAAATCAATGCGAACATTTTTTCACTTTTTTTACAAAAAGTATTGACAAAGAACTTTTGTTTGTTTATAATAAACTTGTAAAAAGAAAAAATGTTCGCACAAAAACAATTTAAAACTATATATGTATATAAATAGGGGGATATAAAATGAAATTAAAAATAGTTAATTTATCGAAATTTATAAGAAGTAGTGTCATTATATTAGGAATAATAATATGTGTTAGTTTATTTATAAACAATATCAGTTTCTCACACACAGAAAAAACATATAAAACAATTTATGTATCAAATGGAGATACTTTATGGTCCATTGCAAAAGAGGAAAAAGATTCAAATTCTTATTACACAAATAAAGATGTTAGAGATATTGTAAAAAATATAAAAGGAATAAACAAGATAAGCAATTCTAATCTATCAATAGGACAGAAATTACTTATACCTTGTATATAAATTTTTGGGGGATGTAGGAAAATGAGGTTACAACCATAAATTGTAGCCTCATTTATATAAGGATATATAATATTTTAAGTATAAGTACAAATTTGTAAATAGTAAATTTTATAAAATCTATAAGTAAATATAAAAACTATATATTAGCTAAAGGATTGCTTTCTACAGCATTACGAACTCTTTCATTTTCAACATGAGTATATATTTCAGTAGTAGAAATACTAGCATGTCCAAGTAATTCTTGTAAAGCACGTATATCTACATTTCCATATTGGTACATAAGAGTTGCGGCAGTATGACGTAGTTTATGCACAGAATATTTATTTGTATCAAGTCCAGCTTTTCTTAGTTCATTTTTTATAATATATTGTACAGTTCTATTACTAATACGTTCACGTCTTTCACTTAAAAATAGAGCATCTTTAGAATCATATTTAACTCCATCTTTAGGTCTAATAGATAAATATTCTTTAACAGCCCTCATACAAGCATTATTTAAATAAATAGTACGTTCTTTATTACCTTTACCTATAACTGTCATTTTACAATCATCAAACTTAATATCTTTTATATTAATATTTACAAGTTCAGATAAACGCATACCACAATTTAAAAATAGGGTAGTAATAGCATAATCTCTTTCACAATTTCTATTATCTTCATTACTTGCAACATCTAATAATTTTTTACTATCATCTAAAGTAAGATATTTAGGCACACGTTTTTCTTGCTTTGGTGTTTCTAAATTTTGAGCAGGATTAGTTTCAATTAATTTTGCTTTTGCTGATAAATACTTAAAGAATATACGTATACTAGAAACTTTCCTTGCTCTAGTTGCAGATTTGCTTCTTAAATCTGTTGCAAGATATGATACAAATGCATGTATATCGTCTAAAGTAACCTTTTTTATTGTATTTAAATCTATATCCTTTATAGTAATTTTTGAAAAATCAGTTTCGTTTGTAAGTCCAAAGTGTATTTTTATATATTTAAGAAACATAGCAAGGTCATAATTATATTCCTTTATTGAGTTAGGTGATTTATTTAATATTGTTATACTATAATCTAAAAAAGAATTCAAATATTCTGGATTATCATCTCGATTAATCATATAAAACCTCCAAATTTATTTTAGCTAACTAAATTATACATCAAAACAGAAAAATTTTGTACAATGTTTAGAATTTTTTATAAAAAGATGTTTCCTTTCTTAAACTAATAGCAAGATTGAATGGTAATAAAAAGATATAAAATAAATGGTAACAAAAGATTATTATTTACTTTTTTATATAATTATGATAAATTATACACATAATAAAAATAATTAAAAAGTGAGGAAATAATATGAAAAAGGTAATGATATTAACTGCTGAAAGAACTGGTACTGGACATAAATCTGCAGCAAATGCAATTGAAAAAAGACTTAACAACTTAGGTTATGAAACAATACAAATTGATTGTTTTACAATGATGGGAAAAATAGGAAACATACTTGAAAATTCATATATACCAATAACAACAAGATGTCCAATATTTTTCTATATACCTTATTTGTTTACACAAGTTTTTCCTAATGCTATGCACTTTTCAGTTTATCTTAAATCTAAAAGAAAATTAAAAAAAGAAATTAGTACTTTTAAACCAGATTTAATAATTTCAGTACATAGTATGTTTACAAAAGCAATTTCTCATTTTCTAAAAAAAGAAAAGCTAAATATTCCATTTTATATAAATGTAATTGATTTAGTAAAACCTCCTATAGTTTGGTTTGACAAAAATGCTACTGGTATTTTTGTACCAACAAATGAAGTAAAAGAAGCATACATACAAAAGGGAATAGATGAAAATAAGTTAGTTGTGTCTGGATTTCCTATTAGAAATGATATTAAAAAAAGAACAACTCCAAAAACAATAGAAGATAAAGTAAATATTTTACTTGTAAATCCTTCTGTAAATTTAAGAAAAAATATAAAATATGTTAAAGAAGTTTCTAAGTTGAACAATGTTTCTATTACAGTTGTATGTGGAAGAGATGAAAGAATGTATAATGCTTTAATTAAAGAACAACAATCAGGAAAAATAAGAGAAAACGTTAATATTTATAGCTTTGTTAACAATATGAATGAATTGTTAGAAAATGCTCATATAATACTTGCAAAAGCAGGCCCTAATATGATACTTGAAGCTACAAAAAGTGCAACTGCTATAGTAATTACAGGTCATGTTCTAGGACAAGAAAATAATAATTATGAATATGTAGTTAAAAATAATTTTGGATTTAAATGCGAAAATCCAAGCAAAATCTATAATGAATTACATACATTTATTGAGAGTAAAAAACTTAATAAATGCTTAGAAAATGTATTACAAGCTGATTGCAACAATGGAGCAAAAATTATTGCAAATTATATAGCTGATATACTAGTTTAATATAAGACACCAAAATTATACATATCATTTGGAAATTCGAAACTACTTTTTATTAATAATTTAAAAATTAAAATGATATATTTTGCTAAAATATTGACGCACAAGAATCGATTTTAAGCCGTTTTTATGAAAAAGACATATAGTTTTATATAAAAAATAAGGATATTTTGAATTTATGAACTAAAATTTGATTTAAAGGCGTCTTTTATTTAAGTAATATAAGGTTAATGAAGAATAAAAATATTTATAATGCAATTATAAAAAGACTTAATATAAAAGCTAATAATAAAATAATTAATGAATAAAGAAATAAACAGATAAAAAGAGAGAAATTATACAAGCAAAGTCAGCTACAACATAAGAATAGATATGTATTTGAAATAATATATCTTTTATTCCACTCTTATTTGCACAAAACTTTGATTTTGTGCAATGTAATATATCCAAATCTAATAAGCATTCTCTTAAATGCCCTATTTATTAATATATAGTCTTAATATGTATCTATTAATATCATAAAAATAAATTATTGTAAATAGAAAATTAAAAAAATTTAGAATTTTTTAAATAAATAATATTACTAATATTATCTTCATTGTCTATTTCACTATAAGTTTCCCATTCAGTAACATCACGAACTTTAATACGCATATATTTTACATTAGAAACTAATCCATACTTATTTTTATAAAAATCATTATCAACATAATATGGTCGTCTTCTTTCTTCTTCTAATGTTATCATTTCATATAACATTAATTTAGTACTATCAATATTATTGTATATATGTATCATATAAGGACAACCAACAAGTTTTTATATATAATTGCACAAATATCATAAAATAATTAAGTTTTATTTACAATACCATTTTTATATGTTAAAATCATGTGGTAAAATAATTTACTAGGATAATTCACAATTACAGAAAGGGAAAAACACTATGATAAATATTTTGAAAAATATCCTTTTGGAGATGTATAATTCTTCTGAGCCTAATTCCCCTATTGTATTGTTAAAATTGAACAATGCAATAGAAAATATTCTTATTGAACAATTTGGTAATTGTCTATTCTATGATGTATCTGTTTTGGCAAAAAAACTTAATATCACGATATTATATGACAATTATGATGATTGTAATGATTATTATGATAATGTTTCTTTACCCGTTGTCAAATATATTAGATATTATTCTAGTTTTTCTTGGGAACATCATAAAGAAATATGGATAGATAAAAAAGTTCCAATTTGTATCAAAAGATATTCTATTGCATATTGTATTGCAAAAGATTTTTTATCTGATGAGTTGAGCGAATCTTATACTGAATATAGTATAATGGAGTTATGGCACTCATCTAAGGAAGATTTAATCCAAAATAACTTTGCATTGCTATTATTACATCCTATACATACAGTTTGTAAACTTTTAGAAGAATTTTATTATGAATCCTCTAAATCTTTGAGAAAGAGAAAAACTACAGAAGAATGGATAAGTTTTTTGGCAAACAAATGTAATAGTAGCAAATACCATGCAGCAAATGCATACCAATTAACAAGAAACATATTGGGAATGGCTAATGTAATTAATGACATAGAATTAATAAAATTAAGAGAAAAACTTAATGACATCTTTAAAATTTGATTATCCAACATAAGTTCAATTTTTTAACTTATTATACGAAAAAACGGTTATTATAATAACCGTTTTTTTGTATAATTTACTTAAATTGTTTCAAGAAAAATTCCATTCTTTCTAAAAAGTCTTTATTAGTTTTTGTTGCAACTAATTGATTCAACAATTGTTCAGTAACTTCTGAAACAGTCATACTTGACAATGCTTTTCTTAATGCAAAAACTGTTTCTAATTCTTTTGAATTTAATAATAAATCTTCTTTTCTTGTTCCAGATTTATTTATATCTATGGCTGGGAAAATACGTTTTTCTGATAATTTTCTATCTAGATGTACTTCCATGTTACCAGTTCCCTTAAATTCTTCAAAAATAACCTCGTCCATTCTACTTCCTGTTTCTATTAAAGCACTTGCAAGTATTGTTAAGCTTCCCCCATTCTCTATGTTTCTTGCTGCACCAAAGAATTTCTTAGGTTTATGTAATGCACCTGGATCAAAACCTCCAGATAGTGTTCTTCCTGACGATGGTATAACTAAGTTATATGCTCTTGCAAGCCTTGTTATGCTATCTAATAGTATAACAACATCTTTCTTTTGTTCAGTAAGTCTTTTCGCTCTTTCTAGTACCATTTCAGCAACTTTTACATGGTGTTCTGGAAGTTCATCAAATGTTGAATAGATAACTTCCCCTTTTATAGAACGTTTCATGTCTGTTACTTCTTCAGGTCTTTCATCTATTAAAAGAACTATTAACTCTATTTCTGGATTATTTGCACTTATACTATTAGCAATTTTCTTTAGAAGTGTAGTTTTACCAACTTTTGGTGGAGCAACAATCATACCTCTTTGCCCTTTTCCTATTGGTGAAATTAAATCTATTAATCTCATTGCATATTCATTTGGTGTAGTTTCAAGACGTAATCTTTCTTGAGGATATATAGGTGTTAAATCATCAAATGATTTTCTTCTATAAGCATTTTCAGGTGCTTCGCCATTTACTTCTCCAACAAATATTAATGCTGGAAATTTTTCACCTTCCTTAGGTTGTCTCGAAATACCTTTTATTCTGTCTCCTGTATCTAATTTAAATCTTCTTATTTGAATTGGGGAAATATATATATCATTTGGAGTTGATAAATAGTTATCCCCTCTTAAAAAACCATATCCATCTGGTAAAACTTCAAGTATCCCTTCAGCAATTTGGTCATCGTTTGCAAGCACATAGCTTCCATCTGCTGGTCTTTGTACTTTTTCTGGTTTATCTTGAGTTTGATTTTTAAGTGGTGTAACATCTATTGCAGTTTCTAATTTCTTTTCAATTTTTATATCATTTACTTCAGTAGTTATTCCTTCTAAATCTTGTAATGCTATAACAATCTCCTCTTTTCTTAGTTTAGAAATATTTTTTATTCCTTTTTCTTTTGCTAATTGTTTTAACTCAACTAGCGACATATTTTCATAATCCATATTTACTTTCCCCCATAGTTCAATTTTTACTAATTCCCTTATGTAGATATTTTATCACATAAAACAATATATCTCTAGTATTTTTTTCATTTTATTTACATTTTTTACTATTTTTATTGGATTTTTTGTGAGAATACAAATTTAAACAGATATAAACTATAAATAATCTATAAAACATAGTTCTATAGATTATTTATTAACATCTATATATACTTTTTCATTTGGTAAATACATATCTAACTTTTCACGTGCTAATTCTTCAATATATTCTGGTGATGATATATTTTCTTTAGTAGCAAGCAAAGTTTGATTATATTCCTCTTGTTCTTTAATTTTACTTTTCAACACTGCTTGTTGGTTATTGTATGAATTAATAGATTTCTGCTGATTTATAAAAGTTACAGATACATATAACACTACCCCAACAATAAAAACCTTTTTCAATAATTTGTTTATCTTCATATGTGTTTTTACTCTCCAAACATCTACAATAAGTATAAAAAATCCTTACGGATACTTCCCTTATATAATATTTCTACATATTTAGCAAAAATCCCTCTTTTATTGCTCGTTTTTTGATGTTTTATTGCCTTTTTTTACAAAATTTAATAAGCATGATGTATTTTTAGTAAGATTTTTTCTAATATTAATACATATAAAAGAAATTGGTCGAAATAATAGTTTTCTTACAAAATTTATTATTAGTTTTAATGGATAAAATACGAATTTAACTACTTTGTTAATTATGCCTTTTATAAAATTGATTATTGTTACACTAAACTTTATTATGTATTTGCTAATTGTTAACATATAAATTAGAATTCCTAGTATAATTCCTAAAAAGATATAAAATCTAATTTCGCCATTATTATAGTAAAAAATGAAATATAGGGTTAATCCCCCTGATAACATCCAAAAGGATACATCTTCTATGTATGTAATAATATCTTTCGTTTCAAAAGATTTCCTAAGTATTCTAAACACATCAAATAATAATCCAATTAGAATACCATTTATTACAAACATCATAAATAAATATGCTTGATTATCCAAGTTTTATCACCAAACCTATTTGAAAATTTTTCCTAAGAGGCTACCTGCTTTTTTCTCTATATCTTTTTCACTATAATTCATACAAGATATTTCTCCTTCTATTACTACTTCAGATGTATCTATACTTAATTTGTTTATTCTTAAATCTTCTCCTTTAACAGTTAATAGTCCAAGTTCTGTTTCTACAATAACAACTTGGTCATCAAAACTTAGAACATCTAAAACTCCAGATATAGATAATTTTCCTCTATTTTCTAAAACTAGATTTTGTATAACATTGTTTGATAACCCTTTTCTTTCTTCAATAGTCATAGGTACCTCTCCTCTACTTAAATTTTATTGTCTAAATTATTATATTCACGTCTT
Organism: uncultured Clostridia bacterium; assembly: GCA_948630815.1. Lineage (GTDB taxonomy): Bacteria > Bacillota > Clostridia > TANB77 > CAG-508 > RGIG8482. Next base: position 101,237 of record CAPIEU010000004.1, on the reverse strand, counting down.
GTCTACGTTAGAACTGATAAAAGAATAAATTTACAAAAAGGACACAAAAAAGAGAGGCTTCGACTCATAGACGAGCAATGCTCGCCCCTACATTTAACTTAAAATAGTGTAATTTACTACAATATAAAAAATAAGAGTCCATTAGGACTCCTACTTTTGTTTATCTATTATTTATCTTAATATGTCAGTTTTTGGATTTTCATATACATCACATATTTTATATTTTCCCCTTGTTATCAATTCTATTGGATCTTCGTCTATTTTAAGATGCTGTTGTTCTAAAAATGTTTCAAATTCTTCTTTTGATAAATCTTTTTCAAAATCTTCATATTTATGCATAGGAATATATTCAAATCCTGCTTGTTCATACCCCCCCAATATATTTCTAACTCTTTTGTTAATCCAGTACAAATAAAGACTCCCACGTTTTTTGATATTTCAATCCATCCTAACTTTTCTATCATTTTTAGTACTAATTTATTATTTGATAGTTGCATTAATGCTTGAGATTCATTTTCATAGTTCAACATTGAAAGTGCATTATTAGTTCCAAGTTTATCGCATAGACCATAAAAATAGTTACAAACAGTCTCAAGATGTGTTGTTTGTATTGGAATTTCTTCATATTTTTCTTTATAAGGAATTAAAAATCCATTTTCTATCATACTTTTCCTCCTAAGTTTAATGTCTAAAATGTCTCATTCCTGTAAATATCATGCTAATTCCATATTCATTACATTTTTCAATTGACTCTTGATCTCTTATTGATCCACCAGGTTGTATAATTGCTGTAATACCAGCTTTATGTGCTTCTTCTACGCAGTCTGCAAATGGAAAGAATGCATCAGATGCTAAAACTGCACCTTTTGTTATTCCATCTTCTATCAATTCCTCAGCGTGTTCTACAGATTGCTTAGTTGCCCAAATTCTATTTACTTGTCCTGGTCCAATTCCTATCGATTGTTTGTTTTTACCTAAGGCTATTCCATTAGATTTTACATATTTAACAATTTTCCAAGTAAACATCATATCTTCTAACTCTTTATCTGTTGGTTTTCTATTTGTTACAACCTCATATTCATCTAATAATTTCGAATCTATTGTTTGTACTATAATTCCACCATTTATCTTTTTAATATCATAAGCATTTTCCTTTTGCTTTTTTTCTATATTGGGTAATAATAGAACTCTTAGATTTTTCTTTGTTTGTAAAAGTTCTAATGCTTCTTTTTCATAAGAAGGTGCAACTATAACTTCTAAAAATATTTCTTTCATTTCTTTTGCAACATCTAAAGTTATTTCTCTATTTGCAACCACAATCCCACCAAAAATTGATGTTTTATCAGCTGTAAATGCTTTTTCCCAAGCTGTATAAATATCTCTTGCACTTCCTACTCCACATGGGTTTCCGTGTTTACAAGCAACAACTGTTGGCTCATCAAATTCTTTTAATAATTCTAATGCTCCGTTTGTATCATTAATATTATTGAAAGATAATTCTTTACCGTTTAATTGTTCAGCTACTGTTAAAGAACCTTCACACTTTCCAACTTCTTTATATAATGCACCTTTTTGATGAGGATTTTCCCCATATCTCATTTCTTGAACTTTTTCATATGTTAAAGTAAGTTCATTTGGGAAACTTTCGTCATTTCTTTGTTCTTTTATATAATTACAAATCATTGCATCATAATTTGCTGTATGTTCAAATACTTTTTGCATTAAATAGAATTTTGTGTCTTTAGAAACTTGTCCATTTTCTTTTAATTCATTCAATACTTTTTCATAATCTGTTGGATCTGTTATTACAGCTACATCTTGGTAATTCTTAGCAGCACTACGTAACATTGTAGGTCCACCAATATCTATATTTTCTACAGCCTCTTTGCGAGTTACATTATCTTTTAATATTGTTTGTTTAAAAGGATATAGATTAACAACAACAAAATCTATTGTATCTATATTTAAATCTTTTAGTTGTTTCATATGAGACTCATTACTTCTCATTGCTAAAATCCCTGCATGAACACTAGGATGTAAAGTTTTAACTCTACCATCTAAACATTCTGGAAAACCTGTTAAATCACTTATTTCAATAGCTTTTACTCCATCTTCCTTTAATTTTTTATATGTTCCACCTGTTGAAATTATTTCTACTCCACATTTTTCTAATTCTTTTGCAAATTCTACAATTCCAGTTTTGTTAGATACACTAATTAACGCTTTCATAAACTACCTCCACTAATAATATGACACTATTATATTACATTCTACAAAATATAGCAATAAAATTTACCAAATTTGACTTTTATGTAAATTCGATATATAATAATTGTGTGGTTTTTCCATATAGTAAAAAATTTCAGGAGGGTTAAATTATGACTAAAGAAGCTCTATTTGAAACTCATATTCTTCCATATTTGGAGGATGTAATCAACTGGAAACGGATACTGTTTTTGGCTGATGTAACAGTATCTAATTTGTACGAATTAGGTCTCATAAAAGAACGAGAACCAACTGACAGAGAAGTAGATTCCTTTATCGTATGTGGCGAATACAAAATACAATTTCATCGATTTTTACATACAATAGGTAAGATAGAAAAAGGCACTGATGTTTTGTATGAGTACAGCGATGAAAAAGCCTTTGAAAAAAGACCAGAAGTAAGCTATTTACAGCTCTATTAGTTTAAAAACAAAAAGAACCTTAAGTAGTTATACTAGGTTCTTCTTTGCTTTTATATTAAGGAAACTTTTCCTATAAATCTCTCGTGTATAGCATTAACTAAAGTTTCAGCAACATTGCTATTTACTAAAACAGAAATTTTAATTTCTGATGTACTTATCATATGCATATTAATATTATTTTCATATAAAACTTCAAATAAAGTAGCTGCTACACCTGCATTATTACTAATTCCAATACCAACAATTGATACCTTAGACATATCGGTAGAAGACTTAATTTCTTTTATATCAAATTCATCTGCATTTTCGTTTAGTATCTCTAACGCCTCATTCAAATCGTGTTCCTTTACTGTAAAAGATATATCTTTAGAAATATGTTCACCGTAATGCTTGAACTATAATATCTACATTAATATTGTTATCAGCTAATAATTTAAAAACTCTATAAATTCTTCCAATTTTATTATTTTTACCAATTAAAGTAATTCTAGCAATTTTATCTTCTTTTGCAACTCCACTTATTGATAAATCTTCTAATTGCTCACTTTTAGTTACAAGTGTTCCTCTACTTTCTTTTTCAAAAGTTGATTTTACACATATTGGAATATTATATTTTTTTCCAATTTCAACACATCTATTATGAAGTACTTTTGCTCCCATACTAGCAAGCTCTAACATTTCGTCATATGAAATAGTATCTATTTTTGATACATCTTTTACAATTCTGGGATCTGCAGAATAAACACCGTCTACATCTGTATAAATTTCACATCTATCAGCATCAAGACTTGCTGCAATTGCAACAGCTGTTGTATCTGAACCTCCTCTACCTAATGTGTTTATATTTAAGTCTTCATCTACTCCTTGAAAACCTGCTAATACAACAATTTTACCTGTTTCTAAATCCGATTGCATTCTTGTTACATCAATGTTCTTAATTCGCGCATTTCCAAAAACGCCATTTGTTATAATTGGTACTTGCCAACCTGTGTATGAAATTGCATCATATCCTAATTTTTCTAAACACATACATAATTTTGCAATTGTAATTTGTTCACCTATTGAAACTAAAACATCATGCTCTCTTTTACTTGGTTTGCTTGTTATTTCAGCCTCTTCATCTATTAATCTATCTGTAGTTTTTCCGCTGTGCAGAAACTACTACTACAACATAATTTCCTTTATCATATTCGCGTTTTATATGATTACAAACATTAAACAATTTATCTGTATCTGCTACAGAACTTCCTCCAAACTTTTGTACAATAATTGCCATAACTGGCACCCTCTTTTTCTAATGTGCAAACTACATTTAAGTCTAAATATAGCTATAATATTATTATATTTAAAAATTGGTAAAAAGTTTCTATTTTATAAGTAATTTTAAGTAACTTTCTATAAAACCATTTAATTCTCCGTCCATTACAGCCCCGAACGTTTCCTGTTTCGTAATTCGTCCTATGGTCTTTAACCATAGTATAAGGGCAAAATACATATGAACGTATTTGGCTTCCCCAAGCTATATCTCTTTGTTCACCTTTTAATTCATCTATTGTTTCTTTTTGTTCTTTTTCTTTTAAATCTAGTAATTTAGATTTAAGCATTTTCATTGCAGTTTCTCTATTTTGAATTTGAGACCTTTCTGTTTGGCAAGCAACAACTATGTTAGTAGGAATATGTGTAATTCTAACTGCTGAATCTGTTTTATTTATATGCTGTCCTCCTGCTCCGTGAGGCACGATATGTATCAATTCGTAAATCATCTGGATTTATATTTATTTCTATATCATCAGTTATTTCTGGTAAAACTTCAACAGATGCAAAAGATGTGTGTCTTCTTCCTCCTGCATCAAAAGGCGATATTCTAACAAGTCTATGAACACCAATTTCGCTTTTTAAATATCCATAAGCATTTTCTCCACTTATTAATACTGTTACACTTTTAATACCTGCTTCTTCACCCTCTAAATAATCTAGTTCTTTTATCGTATATCCATTGGAATTTGCCCATCTTGAATACATTCTATATAGCATTTCTGCCCAATCTTGCGATTCTGTTCCACCTGCTCCTGGATGTAAGGTTATTATTGCATTATTTTTATCAAATTTACCGAGACAGTAAAGTTTCTATTTCAAACTTTTCTAAATCCAATTCAAGAGTTTTAGTATTCTTTAGAAGTTCTTTAATCAACTCACTATCTTCTTCTATTAAAAGCAATTCATTTAACTCAATCAAATTATTTGCTTCTTTACTTATTTTTTCAAATTTTAATTTTTTATCTTTTAAAGATTTTATTTCTTGCAAAACAATGCTAGAAGTTTTGCTATCATTCCAAAATCCTTCTTGCATAGTTTTTTCTTCTAATTCATTTATTCTAGTATTAATCTTATCAAGGTCAAAGAGAATCACCAATACTTTCTATTCGTTTTAATAAATTATCAAGAACTTTTTTATTCTCTTCTAATTCAATCATATTTTCAACTCCAATCTTTAGTAGTATTTTATAATAGGTTTTATAACTTGTCAAATGAAAAAAGACAGCAAGCTAGGCATTTACCTAATTACTGTCCTTACAAGTACATTTCACTACTCAATAATTACTTCATATTTCTTCCAAAACTCAGTTGCACTAATGTCGCGATGCCCTATTTGCTTACCTGATGCGTTCTTGGAAATAACATGAATATAATTATCCCTAATAATGGCATGATAAGTCACACCATTATTACGCAATAAGTTTAAGCAATAGACTAATTCAGCATCTCCAGTGGGCGAATATAAAACCTTTCTGTATTCAGTTGTAGAAAGAACCTCCAGCACTTTACTAAATGCTGTTATCTCTTCTTCTTCTTCTTCTTTTTCTTTTTCAATTTCTTCTTTTTTATACTCTATAGATGAAATTATAAAAAGCATATTAATAGGTAAAAAGATTAAACATAGATAAATCACATACCGCTGAAATACTGTTTGTAATATTTCATCTGTATTCATTGTAGAATTGTCTATAAAAAAGATTAATACCACCAATATTAATATGAAAATCCATAAACATATCTTGCAAGCCTTTAATTGCTTTTTGCTCCACCTTTCCATCCGCTTTTTAAGTTTTGATTTGAAATTTTTAAACATACTTGTTCCCTCCATATATACGTAAGTCTTTATTGACAATTGCTAAACAAGTATATCACTTTATGTAAAGGATGTCAATTTCATAAAAATTATTTGAGTTATATTGAAATATTTTAAGATAAAAATAAATTTGATTAAATTATATTTGGTTTAAATAATTTTGAGTATTATGAAATATATGTATTTATTAAGATAAATCATACTTTTCCTCCATTTCTGCACAAAATTCATCCATTGTACGACAGTTGCCTTCATCTACATCTTTAAGTGCTTCTTCAATTTTTGCAAATATATGTTTTTGAAATTCTTCAAATGTAGCATAATGTTTATCGAAATGTTCTGAAACTAGCCTATCAATTCTTTCTTCTTCTGTTTCTTTTGTTGTTTTAATTATTGTTTCATAGGTTTCATCACTTAAAATAACTAAATCATTACACCCATTTTTTGTAATATACATAGGTTCTTTAGTTTCATGACAAATTTTCGAAATCTCATTATAGTTATTCCTCAAATCAGCACAAGGTCTAATTAGTGCCATATTACGCACCTCCTAAATTTATAGTATGTACAAATTATATACAAATTATGATATAAAGTCAAGGGATTTTATAAATAGAAGTAATTTTATCAAATATTTGATAAAATTACTTCTATTTAATATAGCATTAACATAAATTATTTTTTATATAAAGAACAACACTTTTTATAACATTTTTTTTAGTTGCAGATATTATTGTGTCCATAGTGTCAAAATCAGGTTGTCCATTCTTTGTTGGTAATGATATATATAATGCATCCGCATCTTTAGTATAAAAATTTCTTCCATAATTAAATTTACCATTATGTGAAGCTTTATGTATAGCAGAGGTTACAAATATTGCAGCATTTTCAGGTAAATTTTCTGTATGAACCACTGCTACATGATCATCTGCACCATATTCATAATTTCTATATTTTGCAGAGCCAAACATATCTATAGTTGTTGTGTTTTTATGAAAAATTTGAACATTATTCCCTATAAAATCTGATACGCCTTCATTTGCTTCACCAGCGGTTACGAAAGGCAAATTTCCTGAAATTCTATCTTCGCTCTTTAACCTCTTCCCTCTTGTTGATTCTCCAAATAATTCTTTTAAATTGTAAAATTTCCAATCTAATTTATTAAAATTATTAATAATTTCTTGTTCCTCTAAAGTAAGAATGTAGTTATTTAGTCCATTTTCTTTTAAATACATAAATATTTTTTCTATATTTTTATTTTCAAGTTTTTTTATAAAATTATCCATAAAATAAAAATATATTTCATTATTTATAATTGGAAGTTTTATTTTTTCATTTTTTATTCTTTCCCAACTAGCCTTATTAGTCCATTCGTAATTTCCTCGAATAGTTTTTGTAATAGTAGCTACTAAGAATAAATACTGCATATCAGTTAATTTGGTATTATCATAAATCCAATTGATAGCATAAGAATCTTGTAAAACAGTAAATTCTTTACTTTGGTAAAATGTAGCTCCTGTATTAGCACCATTTGCAGAAATACTTATAACATTCTTTAATATAGTAGCATCTTTTAATGGAACATAATTATTTAAACCTTGATTTTGAATACCAGCAGTTAATGCTGGCAAAGAATATTCAATTGTTGCCTTATTTGGAATTTCTGTAGTTTTATATTTTAACTTATTAACTTTGATTTTTGTAAATAAATCACTAATCTTATATTCGCCCCACTCAATATTTTTCAACTTTTCATTGAGTGAGGCATCTATTTTCCCAAGCAGTTATCATCCTCTGTATCATTTTTCAAAAGAGTTGATATTTCCCAAGTTAAATAATCACTAACTGTTTTTCTAAAATCTCCAAAAGTAGGTTTTGTATCTATTGGAGCGGACTGATTCCAATCTGCTCCATTATTTATATCTATAGTTCCTTCATAATATTCTTTCTCTGTAAATATATTCAATTTTGATTTACCAAAACGTACTAACTCTACTAATTCTTGATAACGACCTTTTGCATTATCTGTATCTCTTAAATTATTACTAGCCTTTTTACGATTTGTTCTAGTGTAACCATCATGTGTAAAATCAATAAATTTAACTATATCATCATTTTGATGTGCTTCTCCAACTCTAAAAACATATATATATGTTTGCACACTTGATTTACCTATAAATAAATCTATAGGCATTTTTATACTTGCTAATAATGTACTATGTTTTAATATTTCCTTGTTATATGATATTGCCTTTCCTGAACCAGCTGAGTTTTGTATAATAATAGCAGCATACCCTTTATCCATCATAGATAATGCTTTTTCAACGAATACCATTCCATTACCTGTTGTAGAATATGGAGGATTTAATACAAAAGCGGTTGCTGGAAATTTTTTATCTGTATCTTCAAATCCATATTTTCCGTTAAAATCATTAAGAGAATCTTTATTTAAAATATTTGAACTCCCATCTCCCATTAAAATCATGTTAAGAATTGCTAACATATATATACTTGGTAATATTTCTAAACCTAATAATTGTTTTGCTTTAATTTCTGCTGTTTTATTTGCTAATTTTTCTGGAGATTTAATTTTATCTTTAGCATCATTTAACATTTCATTCATTGCTGCAACTAAAAGCCCAGCAGAACCTGTTGCAAAATCCCACACATAAGAATCTTTATCAACTCTTGCAAGTTTAACAAGTAAACTTGCAACATATGTTGGAGTTAATACTACATCATTTAATTTGTCTTGTGAAAAACCTAACCAGCTATACATTTCATTAAATAGTTTACCTGTAAAATCTGTTGATAACCCTATTTTATAATATATTCCTAAATCATCAACAATTTTTGTAAATACTCTCTTTAGTTGACTTTCTCCATTGTCTACTTTATTAATATTTTCGGTATTAAGTGTATTTTGTAATGTTCTTATAATAAGCTCTTTCTTTTCATTTGGTATATTTTTTTCATTAAGAAATGCTCTAATTTTTCTAACCATTATATCTCCATCAGTATTTCCCTCTTCTATAGATGATCTTAAATCTTCCTTTTTTAATGGTGATACTTTTTTTGGTACTCCTATTGTTGCTATTATTGAAGCTGCTACAAGATATACTCTATCACTTTCAGATAATCCTTTTTCATTTTGATATATATCATTATTAAGATTTTTTAAACTAGTTTCTATTTCTTTTTCTCTTTTTTCTTTTAACTTGTCTATTTCATCTTGTGTTAATTGTAAATTATTAATTTTTTCTATAAATTTATCAAAGTTTTCTTTTTTTAGAAATGATAAATCTGTATATTCATCAACTTTTTGCCCTATACCAAAGTTTTTATTTGATACGTAATAAACGCCTATAAAATATTTTACATTACCTGTTTCATCTTTATATCCAGTTACACCTATTGAGATTATGTCTGTATAACTTGTATATTGTAATATAGCATTAGCATAATGAACAGCACCATTTACTGCATAAGAATTAATATTTGTAAAAAGTAGCTCATTTTTCGCTGTTCTATTATTAACTCGACCATTAGCATCTAATTTAACTAATTTATCCTTATATCCTTTATATTCAATTAAAATTGGATAATCTTTCATATCTTTATCTTGTAAAAGTAGTTTAGCATCTGGTCTATTTCCACCATTACCACCGTTTTTTGAGTAATATTCATTTAATGCTTTATCAATTTCAGTATTTAATGATTCTTGTTCTAACTTATAATCTAATTTATAATCTTTAAGCCAACCATTTACCATATCTGCAATAATAGGTTCTATAGATTGAATTTTGTTCTTTGCCATATTTAATATCATTCCTTACTCTTTATTTTGACTTTATTCTACCATTTATAGAATTCTATTTCAAGATTCTATTAAATATTTGAAAAAATTTGAGTTACAGTTCAGAGCCTAACATTATCGTAATTTGCTCTCATGATAGTAATATTTATTTTAAAAAGTGTAGTATGCTTAAGTCTCCAGCAACTGTATCTAGTGTCGAAATCTTTTAAAATAAATAATATAAGAAATATTTTATATGGTCAGGCACAATTATTTTTTTAGCACATATAATCAGTATATAGTTTTATATGGAGGTGCAGTTTATGTTAGCCCTTTCAATATCTGGTTTTTTTGCATTTTTAAAGTCTGCAATATTTGTTGTAGGTTACATACAAAGCAGTAATCTTTTTCCTGAACCATTATCTAGTGAAGAGGAAAAAAATTGCTTAGAAAGATTAGCGAGTGGTGATGAGGAAGCTCGTAATATATTAATAGAAAGAAACTTAAGATTAGTTGCTCACGTTAGTAAAAAATATGCCACCACAAATATAGACCAAGACGATTTAATTTCAATTGGTACAATTGGCTTAATAAAAGGAATTAATAGTTTTGATTCTTCAAAAAATATAAAACTTGCTACATATGTTGCAAGATGTATTGAAAATGAAATACTAATGTTTTTACGTTCTAGTAAAAAAACAAAATCCGAAGTATATTTAAATGAACCTATTGGAAAAGACAAAGATGACAACGAAGTTACGTTAATGGAAGTATTAGAAACAGAAGATAAATCTATTGAAGATGAAATAGATTTAAAAATGAAAGTTAAAAAGCTATATGAAAAGATGAAAGCTGTTTTAAAAGATAGAGAAAAAACAATTTTAGAACTTCGTTTTGGTTTGGGTGGAAAAAAACCAAAGACACAAAATGAAATTGCCAGTATGCTTGGGATTTCCCGTTCATATGTATCAAGAATTGAAACAAAAGCAATTGGTAAATTAAATAAAGAATTTCAAGAATAGAAAGATGAAAAATTGCCAAGCTGGCAATTTTTCATCTTTCTAATAATAATCACGAAGACTTAAATAGAGTCCCCCAAATCCTACTGATAGAATTGATAAAAGTTCTTTTGTTGTAATGGCTACAGCTACAGTCATTATTACTGTGCCTAAAACTGCAAAACATCTTAAAATCAATTCTTTTTTATCCATAATGCTTATACCTCCATCGGTGTGGTTAATAGTTACGTTAATTATTATAACATAAAAGTTACTTATATTCCAATTTTTTATCAGTAATTTCTAATATTTTTAATCCTTCTTTCACGTGGTCATTTCTCATAAAATACTTCCATATAGTACCATTTAAATAATTTTCTATCATAACCATACCTATACCTTTATCAATACCAATATATTCTTTTGAAAACCAAGGTTTATCTCCTTCTAAATTATATCCATCCTTAAACCCATATTTCCCCCATAATTTAGGAAAATTATTATAATAATTTTCTATTGCATTAATACTTTCTTTAGGAGTAAATACTATTGAACCTATTGCTCCACAAGGACTAACAGTTCCATCATTTTCTATTTTTAAATTTGCATCACAAGGCTTAGCTCCAAATCCACAATACCCTTTTGGTCCAATACATGGCGTTAATCCCCATGAATTTTCACTATATGTTTTAAAATCGTCCTTATTATCTATACAATATTCTCTATTAGCTCTTGTAGCTTTAATAGAATTTTCAAACCAATCTATTCCATCTTTATCTTGTAAATTCATAAAATTTATCCATGCATGCGAAAACTGATATGTAAATAAAGCACCACAATATGTATATATTATATCTTTTATATTTTTATAATTAGTCTTATTACGCCCAAAATCATAATACATACTTTTATCAATTGGAAATGTTTTAGAACTTACACCTAAAACATATACCATTAATTGTTCTGCATATCTATCCCAATGTCCCCAAAACCCTTTTTCAGGAGTATAACCCATATAAAAATGATTAGTATCTTTATTTCTATACCATTCCCAATTTATATTTTTATATAAAATTTCAGCTTTTTTCTTTACTTCTCCTCCAAAATATTCTCCTGCTGTAATGGCACCACATATAAATATTGCTGTATCTATTATAGAAATTTCACAATTCCATTCTCTTTTTCCTGTAATGATATTTATAAAATGATAGTAAAATCCACTTTTTCCTTCAACATTATTTATAAAAGTATCTAATGTTTTACTAGCTCTTTCTTTTGCAATTTTATAACTTATCCATTTATGTTCTACGCCAATAATTAAAGCAGCAAGACCATACCCAACAGATGCAATACTTGCTACTTCTTTTGCTAAATTTGTTTTATCTCTTATTAATCCATATCCATTAGTAAATTTATCAAGATTTATTTCTTTCATAAAAAAATTATAGCTTTTCTTTAATTCTTTTAATATAATTTTATTTCCATCATATTTTATAAATCCCATAATATCACCCTCATATATTTATTATAAAAGGTACTATATTTATAGTCAATGGTTATTTATGTAAATTTAATTTTGTATATTCTTCCTTATCTTAGCAATAAAGAAACCTTCATATAATTCATTTGGAGTTACTAAAAGCGTACCCTCTATTTTGCTTGGAAGTATTGGTAATTCCTCTATTCCAGAAAAATTTATTGGAACAATCTCAGCATTTGCTTCTTTAATAACTTTATTTATAACTTCTTCGTTTTCTTGAAGTAAAATTGAGCAGGTAGAATACACCATTTGTTTACCAGGTTTCAAAATTTTAAGTGCTTTTCTTAATAGTGATACTTGGTTAGAAACAGATTTCTCTATTAATTTAGGTGTAAATGTCTTTTCAATATTTACATCATTTATATTTAATGTTCCACTACCACTACATGGTGCGTCTAGTAAAATACTATCAAAGGAAAAGAAATCATCAATATGTCTTGCATCTTTTTCCATTGTATATACACATATAGCCCCTTGTTTTTCTATATTATACTTCAATCTTTCTAATCTAATATGATTCATTTCACAAGCGGTGATATGTGTTTCATTGTTTGAAATAGCAGCTAATTCTGTGGTCTTTCCCCCGTGGTGCTGCACACATATCCAAAATATCCATATTAGGTTGTGGGTTTAGTACTATTGGAGGAAGCATTGAAGATAGACTTTGCAAGTATATTTCCCCTTTTTCGTACATTTCAAGTACTTGTAAATCTTTTTTGCTTGCATTGTCTATAATTAAAGCATTTTCATAAAACTTTACAGTTTCATACTTTATACCTAATTTATCGAATTCATTTTTTATAGTATTCAAATCAGTTTTTAAATTATTAACTCTAAGAGTTACTTTTCTTTTAGCTTTGTAGCCTTCTATAATTTTGTCTACTTCTATCTTATTATATTGTTTATTTAACATCTCTATTAAAAAATTTGGTATATTACTCATAAACTCTCCCCATATCTTATATTAAAAATTGTAACACATTATATAAGAAAAATCTATTATAATGTATAAAATTTGCTTAAATTTTGTTATGTTTCTAGATTAGTGCAAATGATAGTAATATTTTATTTTAAAAAGTGTAGTACGTAGAGTCTCCAGAGACAGTGACTAGTGTCGAAAATTTTTAAAATAAAATATATTACTATCATGGGAGCGGATTACAAAAGATATAGGCTGAAACGTGACTAACTTTTATTATAGTTAATCCTCTTTCTTAATAAATCTGTTCAAATATAATAACAAGTTCTTTAATTAAAAAAATAGCATACATATAGTTATAGGTGAAACTTTATGAATTTTATTTTATCTTGTATTAAAGGAATAGCGATTGGTGCTCGGTGCTATACTTCCAGGAATAAGTAGTGGAGTTTTATGTGTTATTTTTGGTATATACGAAAAATTATTAGATAGTATATTAAATTTCTTTAAAGATATAAAAAATAATACTAAATTTTTACTACCTATATTTATAGGGGTTGCCATTGGAATAATTATATTTGGAAATGTATTAAGATTTTTATTTAATAATTATACAACCGAAACGCTATTTTGTTTTATAGGAATAATTATTGGAGGAATTCCTACATTAATAAAAACTGCCAATGAAAAAAGCAGATTTAAATTACATTATATTGTATATACCATAATTGCCCTTTTACTTACTTTATTGCTACTTTATATTGAAAACAATATTAATCCTACTCTACTAAATAGTATTAGTTTTTTATACTTAGTACTTGCTGGATTTATAATGAGTATTGGTGTTGTTGTACCGCGGTGTTAGTAGTACCGTTTTATTAATGATTATGGGGATTTATGATATATATCTAGTATCTATATCTACTCTTGATTTTAATGTACTAATTCCTATGGGAATTGGTTTAATATTAGGAGGATATGTATTTTTAAATATTTCAAAATACAGTTTAACTAACTTTCCTAGTCAAACATACTATGCAATTTTAGGTTTTGTATTAGGCTCAATTTTTGTATTATATCCTGGTTTTACATTTGATTTGAAAGGTATTATTTGTATTGGATTATTCTTAATAGGTTTTTATTTATCTATATATTTAGAAAAAATACAATAACTGCTTTTATTTTAATATTAGTAGCTACAATATACTTGCTATAATTAATATCGAATGTGGTTTATCCTCATAGATGAGCAATACTCACTACTACATTTAACTTAAAATAACATACTTTACTATAATATAAAAAGCACCAGTTATATATTACACTGATGCTTTTATTCGTAGTAATCATACCTACTAATTCTGGATGAAGAACTACCTTGTTGGCAGTTATTCCTTACTTCAACAGCTGTTTGCGAGCTTTCTTCTCTGCCCACTTGTTCGGATCATGCTTTTGCCGCAACTTCTTTGCAGCCTTTAATCTCTGCTTGATCTGTTCTTTTTTCTGTTTCTCAATCTGCCGTTTCCGTTTACTCATAATTAGAGTACCATCCTTTCGCAATTTTTTTAAAGCAATTATATTATATCACAATGTTATGTTTATGTCTACTTTTTTCTTCTTAAAATCCAATTTTTTTCTACTTTTATAGGTATTTTTAATTTAACAGTTTGTCCTATTTTTCCCGGATTTACTGTACTAATTTCTTCCTCAGTTTCTGGATCAAATAACTTATCTATTGTAAATTTATAATTTTCAATTTGACCAGGAATAATTACTTCTAAAGTATCTCCTACAGTTAATTTATTTTTAATTTCCAGAATAGATTTATCTTCATTATACTCTACTACTTTTCCACCAAATTCATAGTTTGGATTATATTGCTTACCTTCATACTCTTGAAAATCTTTATTGTTTCTATCATTAAAATAAAAAGTTGTTAATCCTCTTGTTTTCACTTTTTCTAGTTCATCAAAATACTTTGTATAATCATAATTATTTGGATCTTTTATATAATCATCAATTGCATTTCTATAAGTATTTACAACAGTAGCTAAATAGTATTCTGTTTTAAGTCTTCCTTCTATTTTTAAACTGTCAACACCCATATCTACTATTTCAGGTATTTCTTTAATTAAACATAGATCTTTAGAAGAAAATATATATGTTCCTTTTTCATCATGTTCAACTGGCATTAAGTTGCCTGGATTATTAGTTTCTTCAGCATATAAATTATATGCCCATCTACAACTTTGAGCACAATCGCCCAAATTTGCACTTCTAGAAGCTAAAAAATCACTTAAAAAACATCTTCCAGAATATCCAAAACAAATAGCACCATGAATAAACATCTCTGTTTCTAATCTAATAGGCGTATTATCTATAATATCTTTAATTTGTTTTTTATTAAGTTCTCGTGCAAGTATAACACGTTTTGCTCCATTTTTATGCCAAAAATTCGCACTATGATAACTTACAACATTACTTTGAGTACTTATATGAATATCTACATTAGGTGCTTCTTCTTTTATAACATCTACTATTCCTCCATCTGCAACTATAATTCCGTCTACTTTCAATTCATTTAAAATTCTAGCTTGTTTTCTTACTTCATCATACATATTATCCCAAGCATAAATGTTTATTGCAACATAAACTTTTTTTCCTATAGAATGTGCATATTCAATTGTTTTAAATAAATCATCATCTTCCATTTCTGCTCTTGTTCTTAGTGAAAGAGATGATGTTCCTGCATATACTGCATCTGCTCCATATAAAAATGCTACTTTTGCTTTATTAAAAGAACCTGCTGGTGCTAACAATTCTGGTTTTTTCATAAATCTTACCTCTTTTTCTACATTTTTTATTATTATATCATTTTACATAGAAAAAGTGAAGTATTATTTCTATATAACTCTTCCGTGGTATGCCAACAACTGTGCTATTAGCTTCAACATTTTTAGTTACAACAGCATTAGCACCTATTTTTACATTATTCCCTATCTTTATTGGTCCTAATACTTTTGCACCACATCCAACCATTACATTATTTCCTATATCTGGATGACGCTTATATTTATCCTTTCCAGTTCCACCTAATGTTACATTATGGTATATTGTACAATCATTTCCTATAGTAGCTGTTTCTCCTATTACTATTCCCATTCCATGATCTATAAATAATCTTCTTCCAATTTTAGCTCCAGGGTGAATTTCTATTCCTGTAAAAAATCTCGAAATTTGTGAAACTAATCTTGCTAAGAAAAATAATTTGTGTCTATACAAGAAATGTCCTATTCTATGAAAAAGTAATGTATGAAAACCTTGATATAACAATATCACATACCATATATTCTTAGCAGCAGGATCTTTTTTTTCGATATTTTTCGCATCCTCATATAATTCTTTTAATAACTTTTTCATTTTATCTTTCCCCCCAACTGCATATTTTAAAAAGAAGCTTCACCTAATATATGATCAATGTTTGCCCCCCTACATTTAACTTAAAATAACATACTTTACTACAATATCAAATCTTCTTATATATTATGAATAACTATATAATTTGTGATTTTTGTCTCACCTATTTTTTAGGTGAAGTCTTTTTATTTGTTACAATTTCTAAAAAACTGCATATACTAAAATATAAATTTAATATTGGAGTTGATTTTTTATATGTGTGGTTTAGTTCGGTTTTGTAAATTTAAAACATGATATATCTAATGAAAAAGATGTTATTTACAATATGACAAAAGTACTTTCAAAACGTGGTCCTGATGAAGAAAATTTTTATTTTAACGAACATATAAATTTAGGGCATCGTAGATTAACTATTTTAGATCCTGAAAATGGTCATCAACCTATGAGTGTAACATATAATGAAAATACGTACACAATTGTATATAATGGACAATTATATAATACAGAAGATATTAGAAAAGAACTTATTGAAGCGGATTTTAGTTTTAATGGTTATAGCGATACAGAAGTAATTTTAAAAGCTTTTATACATTTTGGTAGTGATATTGTTAAACGTTTCAATGGTATTTTTAGTTTTGCTATTTGGAATGAAAATAAGCAAGAGTTATTTTTAACAAGAGATCATTTTGGTATAAAACCTTTATATTATACTATTGTAGATGATAATTTAATTTTCGCATCTGAAGTAAAAGCATTAATTAAGCATCCATTAGTAGAATTAAAAATAGACAAACAAGGAATAAGCGAATTATTAGGTATTGGACCTGCTCATACACCTGGAACAAGTGTATTTAAAAATATCTTTGAAATAAAACCTGCTCATTTTGCTATATATAATAAATCTGGATTACACATAGAAGAATATTGGAAATTAGAAAGTAAACCTCATACAGATGATTTTGAAACCACTTGTAAAACTGTACATTACTTATTAGAAGATGCTATAAAAAGACAGCTTGTAACAGATGTCCCAATTTGTGCTACACTCTCTGGTGGTCTTGATTCTAGTATTATTACAGCTTATGTTTCGAACTACTATAAAGAAAATAATTTACCAAAACTTGATACTTATTCAGTAGACTATGTAGATAATGATAAAAACTTTGTAAAAAGCGATTTTCAACCAAATTCAGATAATTACTATATTGATGTAATGTTAAAACATTTTGATACAAATCATCATAAAATTGTAATAGATACCCCAGAACTTGCAACAGCCTTAGAAGACGCAATGATTGCAAGAGATGTTCCAGGAATGGCTGATGTTGATTCTTCTTTACTATTATTCTGTAAAAATATAAAACAAGGTGCAACTGTTGCAGTATCAGGCGAATGCTCTGATGAAATATTTGCAGGTTATCCTTGGTTTTTTCGTGAAGACGCATTAAAAAGTAATACTTTTCCTTGGTCTATTGCATTAGATGAAAGACAGAATTTATTAAATAAAGATATTGCTAAGGAAATTAATTTAAAAGAATATATTGATTATAGATATAAAGAAAGTTTATCTAATGTAGAAATATTAGATTGTGATTCTAAAGAAACAGCAGAAAAAAGAAAAATATCATATCTTACTTTAAACTGGTTTATGCAAACATTATTAGATAGATCTGATAGAATGAGTATGTATAATGGTTTAGAATTAAGAGTTCCTTTCTGCGATTATCGATTAGTAGAGTATATGTGGAATGTTCCTTGGGAAATAAAAGCATTAAATGGACGTGAAAAAGGATTACTTCGTTATGTTGTACGTGATTTATTACCAGATGAAATTGTAAATAGAAAGAAAAGTCCTTATCCAAAAACTCATAATCCAAGCTATTTAAAAGCTGTAAAACAAATGCTTACAGATATTATGCAAAATCCAAATGCACCTATTAATGACTTACTTGATAAAAAGTATATTTTAGAAATTTTAGAAACAAATGGAAATGCTTTCACAAGGCCTTGGTTTGGGCAACTAATGACAGGTCCACAGCTTATGGCATACCTTTGCCAAGTGAATATGTGGCTTGAAAAATATCAACCTAAAATTGAACTATAATATAGCTAAAGTGGTCGCTAGTTGCGACCACTTTTCTTAATTTGATTTTTCAAATTATTCTATCTTTATTTCTTCAAGGCAATATCCATTACCTCTTCATTTGGAAAAACTGAATCAAATATGTATTTTATTTTTCTACTAATGATATAGTATTATATTAACATAATTTCACTACAATTTCAGCTAATTTTGCTTATTGGTGACAAATAGTTGTTAAAAAACATTGCAAAAATATACATAATATGGTAAAATATTATTATAGTACTTTATTAATGACTATTCTAAAAAGAAAGGAGAATACTATGTTGACACGTGACAAAATTAAAGGAAAAATGACACTTAAATTTGAAGACAGACAGGAATGTGGCAAGGTTCTTGTAGATTTAGAGTTGGATGAAATAGCAATGATTGAAATCACCAACTTTATTGATGGATTTATCGCAGGAACAGAGAGTGTGTGTCTTGGGAATATTTATGGTTCAGTTGAGTGTAAGATTGCTGATAAAATATTACACCGTTATGCCAATGACACAACCACCGACAGACTGCTGGCTTTCAAGTTGATTTGCGAAAAACTCAAATATGATTTTTAGAATGGGTATTTTAATGCTATTGTAATAGTGTTAGCAACGAAATGTAAGCGTTAGGTTTACATTTCGTTGCTTTTATGAATTATAAAACTTGATTAAAAACGCCTTTGCAATTATCATATATTGCTCATCAAATAAAATTGTAATCAACATTTAAGAAAAATAAAGACAAAATCATTTACTTTCAAGAAAAAACATATTACTCTATCACATAAATAAATTATATTTCATATTATATACAAAAATATGAAAGGAGTTTATTTTATGGATTATGAAGTAATGATGAACGGAAATGTACGTATTGGTATGTATGCACCTGATTTTGAGGCAGTTTCTACTATGGGAAATATATCTTTAAATGATTATAAAGGAAAATGGGTTGTACTTTTTTCACACCCAGGTGACTTTACCCCTGTTTGTACTACTGAAATGATTGCATTTGCTAAAGCTGATACATACTTTAAAAATAAAAATGCTTGTTTAGTTGGACTTAGTGTTGATAGCAATGCCTCACACTTAGCTTGGATGTATGATATATACTGTAGAACTGGCATACGTATACCTTTTCCAATTATAGCAGATAGAAACGGAACTATTGCTAGAAAATATGGTATGATTTCTAATGATATTAGTAATACAGAAACTGTTAGAAATGTATTTATTATTGATGATAAAGGAATTGTTCGTGCAATTTTAGTATACCCAATGAATGTTGGAAGATGTATTCCCGAAATATTACGACTATTAGAAGCATTACAAGTTGCTGATTGCAATAAAGCATCAACTCCTGCTAACTGGTGTCCAAATGATCCAATTATTGTTCCTCCTCCTCAAACTTTTTGCAAATTAGAAGAAAGATTACAAGATATTCGGGAAAAATCAAAATGGATTTAATTGGTATTTAAGTTACAAAAAACCTCAAGAATGTTGTGATAGAAATATTGCTCAGACTGATGTGAAAAAATTAGATGATAAAACCACAAACAAATAAAACATTTACTGTTATACTGTTATAAAAATAGTTTCTTATGTAAATACTAATATATATTAAATTAAATATTATTTTTAGTATTTTAAATGGAGGTTATTTTTATGGGAGAAAATCAAAAAATAAACTGTACAGTATCTAGTTGTAAATATAATAATGGAAATGCTAAAGAATGTACATTAAAACAAATTATAGTTACACCAGTAGAAAATTGCTCTACAAAAAATCCTGATGAATCTATGTGTAGTAGCTATGAGTATAAAAAATAATAGAGGACTCCCCTCTATTATTTTTGTGCTCTTAATATTGTCTTAAACTAAAAATACTGGAATTCCTGTTGAATATGGTGCAATATCATATTGTCCAAAAAATATATTAATCCCCTTTTTTGTTATATAATATTGATTTGGGTTAAAAGTTTCTAAAACTAATTCACAATAATTATCAAAATAGTTTTCTTTTTCATTTGCAATTTGTAAGTTAATTTTTCTTAGTATATCTAGCAAAAAATATGGATTACTATATAATCTATAGAGCTGAATTTGCCTAGCTGTATACAAATTCCAGTTTTGTGTTTTTCTTATTGTGCTTCCATGAGCACCTCCTGTAAAAACATATTGGTCTTGATATAAACTTATGATTTTATCTTCATTATAAGTTATTTTTGTTTCAAGAATTACCTCAAACACCATTACTGGATACCCATGTTTTTTATTGTATTCATATATTTCTTTTGCCTGTGAATATAATTCTCCCTCTGTGTATACTTTCAAATCTTGAACTATTTTCTTATTATATCTATTAAAAATATCTTTTCCTAATTTATATTTTGTGCTTACTATTTGAGGATATTTTATTCTATATGTTAGAATAATGGTATTATCATATATTAATTTATTTTCAATTATGTTTTCTTTTATTTCATTCATCATAACAAAACCTCCTAAAATAGTATATTCTATTTTAAGAAGTTTTGTTTTTATTTATTTTTATACTCTAATATGTCCCCTGGTTGACACTCTAATACTTCACATATTTTCTCTAAAGTTGAAAACCTAATCGCCTTTCCTTTATTAGTTTTAAGTATTGATAAATTTGCTGTTGTAATACCTATCTTTTCTGCAAGTTCAGAAGAAGAGATTTTTCTTTTAGCCATCATAACATCCAAATTAACTATAATACCCATCTCTCTCCCCCTTTTTATATTGTTAAATCATTTTCTTCTTTATATTCTATTGCCTTTTGTAAAAGTTCTGAAAGTATATACAATCCAATCCAAGCTATTATAAATACTCCAACAATAATTATTCCAAATATAGAATTAGTAACTAAAAACATTCCTACCCCATACTCTATTGCAATTACTATAGAACAAATCGATGAAATTCTTAATGCTTTTATATTACTTTCTACAAATGGATTATCCTCTTTTAAAGAAGAAAATAGTTTTATAAATTCATATACTATAATAATTGCTGGAACACCAGATACATACAAAAGTACTAGTGCTGAATAATAATCTAATGTTGGATTTATGTATTGTATATATTTTTGTAATAGTAATGGTAACAATATAAGTACAATCAAACCAATTCCTATTAAAACCTGTAAAAATATCTTAATTAAACTTGAAATACTTTTCTTTCCTGTTACTTTCATGATACCTCCTTTTTTGAAGTTGGATGTTGGAGGGTCGCCCGCCCCTACTTTCTTTTATTAAATATTATAATTGTAATCATTATGTCTATTACTATTTTTATAATAATTTTGTATATAAGTTAAATTCATTTCTTTTAAAATATCTTTTGCTTTTTGCTTTGATATATTAAACTCTTGCCAGTTTCTTTCTTCTTTTACAGTATTATATTGACTATATAAGTAGTTATTAATTTCTCTTTTTAAATTTTCATCACTAACATTATTATAAAGTTTTACAATTTCTGGTATTGCATCTGTTCCTGTATTATATCTTAAATAATAAAAATCAAAATCTCGTTTTGCTGATATATTATCTTGTTCAATATATCTATTAACATTTTTTCTAGCAATTGTAGCATCAATATTTATAAAATTAACTATTGTATACATTGTAACAACTATAACAAAATATGTTTTAAATATATTAAATTTGCCTTTAATAATGTAAACAATTGTTGGTATTATCATAATAATTTCTGTTAACAAAATTACATATACCATTAATCTTAAAAATGTATAACCATATTCTCTTTCATATAAATTCATTCTCATAAAAGCTGATATTGCAATAATAATTGTGAATATTGCTAGTAAAATATTCATTACTTTAGTATACTTATTATCTTCCTTTTTTTCCTTATTGTTAGAATTTGTAACAATTATTATTACAAAGTTTATTAGGGTTATAAACATAAGTTGGAAAAATCCTTGTCTTGCATATTCTGCAAACCTAAAATCTCCTGCGATACTTTGCGGAGCTATAAATAAATATGTAAATACATATATAATTTGAATAGAACTAAAAAGCAAATATACAACATTAATTATAGTAAGAATTGTATTTACTATTGTTTCATCAACTTTAAGATTCCATGCAAAAGGTGCAGAACTTTCTTTATTTAATGTACTTTCTTTAAAAACTATATTATAAACAATACATACAAAATATATAGTGATAATCCCTATAAGTATAATTCTTAACCAAAATTCAGTATTAAAAATATACATTATTTTATCGTATAATCCACCAAATATATTAGCAAAAATCCCATCTGCTGATATTAATAATGCAAGTATTATTAATAATAAAGGTATAGAACACAGTATTCCAATTCCAATTTGTTTTATCTTCTTATTTTTAATTTCATCATCACTATTTTTTAATAAAAATGCTTCTTTTATAAGTTTTAATGAATTTGGTATAAATTCTAAAGAACCTATAACTAAATTTACAGACTTACCTAATAATGTTCTTATTTTAAATGCATCAATTGTAGCCCATACAATCATTGCCCCTAACAAAATTAGAATAGCAATCATATTTACTACATTAAAAAATTCATTATTAAAAAATAAATATGTACTACTTAATAATAAAATTGGTATAGACAAATATAATGCATTTTTGTTTTTTACTTTATCTTGTTTTTTTAGCATTATAATAAGTAAAAATACTGTAGGTACAGAAAACAAAAGTACAGATATACCTAAGTCCTGCCCAAAAAATAAAATCGAATGTAAAATACTTAAAAATAAACTTCCATATACTGCTTTTCGCATATATATTCCCTCCTATCAAAACTTTTTAAGAGTTTTTTAACTTTTCACTAGTTATATGCCTTTAAATTACAAAAACTATTGGCATTATATACCAATAGTTTTTGTTTGTCAATACTTTTTTATCGTTTTTCAATAATTGGATTGCAATTCAATTTAACATCACTGTAACTAATTTTATTAAACCATAAATGCCACAACTGCTAAAATTTGTAGCACAAGCAATACTGGCATACCTACATAAAATTTAGGTTTCTTTGTTTTATGCCTAAAAGTATACATTCCTACAATACTTCCAATTGTACCACCTAAAATAGCATACAAAAATAAGGTATTTTCTGGTATCCTCCAGCTTCCCCATTTTGCTTTCTTTTTATCTATTAACATAGATAAAAAAGCTATTAAATTTATAACTATTAAATATATTATAATATTTCTTATTGAAAAAATCTCTTTCAAAACCATAATATAACCTCCATTTATTAATTATTGGGAGCAAAGTTTTACTTTACCCCCAATCGCCTATAACTCGCTTACCCCCTTTATATAAAAGCGGTTCCAAATATACCAAACAAAAAGCAAACAAAAGTTATTATAATATAACCGTCTATCCACACCTTATGAAAATAAGCAAGGCACTATACAAAAGGCACAAATTAATATAATTGCTATAGCAATTATTGATGAGAAAATTTCCTGAATTACATTGTTATTTTCTTTCTTCATTTTCTTTTCCTCCTATAAAACTTTATAGTTTTCTTTTACATAATAATTATATATCATTTTTATATTTATGTCAATTACCCAAACAAACTCATTTGATTACTTTGACTCATACCTTGTAAACACCCTGCATTTGTAAGCATTTCTATTACTGATTTACCTGCTTTTGAACGAATTTTTAAATCGTCTATAGACATAAACTTACCATCAGCCCTTGCATCTATAATACTTTCTGCTGCCACTCCACCAAGTCCTGGGATACTATTTAATGGTGGACGTATTGCCCCATCTTGTACTAAAAATTTCTTAGAATCAGACTCATATAAATCTATTGGTAAAAACTTAAAACCTCTTTCATACATTTCAAGAACTATTTCTAGGTCATCATACATATCCTTATCCTTAGCAGTTGCAGTATTTCCCATAAGTTCAATTTCTTTCATTTTATTTTTTACTTTTTCTTTTCCGCAAATCATAACATCACTATCAAATGCCTTTGCACGAATTGAAAAATATGCTGCATAATAAGCAAGTGGCTCATGTACTTTAAACCAAGCTATTCTAAAAGCATTTGTTACATATGCTGCTGCGTGAGCCTTTGGAAACATATATTTAATTTTTTCACAAGATTTTATATACCAATCTGGAACATCATGTTCTTTCATCATTTTAACATATTCTGCCCATTTTGCTGGATCCTTTAATGCCTTACCTTTACGTACTGTTTCCATTATTTTAAATGCTGGATTTGGCTCTAAGCCTTTTTTCATTAAGTATATCATTATATCATCTCTACAGCATATTGCTTGGTCTAGAGTTACAGTTCCTGCTTCTATTAAACTTTGAGCATTACCAAGCCATACATCTGTACCATGTGATAATCCTGAAATACGAATTAATTCATCAAAGGTTTTTGGTTTTGTATCAAGTAGCATTCCTCTTACAAATTTTGTCCCAAACTCAGGAACTCCAAAACTTCCTACTTCTGAATGTATTTGTTCTGGTGTTACTCCTATTGCATCTGTTCCCGAAAATATAGACATTGTTTCCTTATCATCAAGTGGAATTTTAGTTGGGTCTATACCTGTTATATCATATAACATTCTTATTACTGTAGGATCATCGTGTCCTAGTATATCAAGTTTTAAAAGGTTTTGGTCTATTGAGTGATAATCAAAATGTGTTGTAACAATATCTGACGTAGAATCATCTGCAGGATGTTGTATCGGACAAAATTCATAAATTTCTCTCCCCTTTGGTACTACTATAATTCCCCCCGGATGTTGCCCAGTTGTCCTTTTTATGCCAGTACAACCTTTTGCAAGTCTTATTGCTTCTGCATTATTAATTGGTATTCCTCTTTCCTCATAATACTTTTTAACATATCCAAATGCTGTTTTATCTGCAACAGTACCTATTGTACCTGCCTTAAATGTAGTTCCTTTTCCAAATATTACTTCTGTATATTTATGTGCTTTTGCTTGATATTCCCCTGAAAAGTTTAAGTCTATATCTGGCTCTTTATCTCCATTAAAACCAAGGAAAGTTTCAAAAGGTATATCCATTCCGTCTTTATCTAGTTTGTGTCCACATTTAGGACATTCTTTATCTGGCAAATCAAACCCATTTTTATAGCCATAATCTGTAAAATCTGAATACTTACAGTTTGGACATCTATAATGTGCTGGTAGCGAATTTACCTCTGTTATACCTGTCATATTTGCCACAAAAGATGAACCGTACAGATCCACGCGAACCTACTATATATCCATCTTCATTAGATTTCCATACTAATTTTTGAGCTATAATATACATTACAGAAAATCCATTTTTTATAATTGATTGTAATTCCTTATCTAATCTTTCTTTTACAATTTGTGGTAGTGGATCTCCATATAATTCTTTTGCTTTCGACATAGCAATATCTTCAATTTCTTGTTCACAACCATCAATATGAGGTGGACACTTTTCATCTGATATAGGACTTATCGCTTCACACATATCAGCAATTTTATTTGTATTTGTTACTACTAATTCATATGCTTTATCTAGTCCTAAATATTTAAATTCTTCTATCATTTCATTAGTAGTTCTTAAATAAAGTGGTGCTTGTTCATCTGCATCATCATAGCCTTGTCCTGCCATTAAAATTCTTCTATATATTTCATCTTGTGGATCTATAAAATGAACATCACAGGTTGCTACAACAATCTTTCCTAGTTTTTCACCTAAATTTACAATTTTTCTATTAATATCTTGTAATGCCTCTTCATCTGGAACAGTACCATTACGCACCATAAACATATTGTTTCCATTTGGTTGAATTTCTAAGTAATCGTAATCTTTTGCAATTTGCTCCACTTCTTCATCTGTCTTACCTGCAACAATCGCTCTATATAGTTCTCCTGCCTCACAAGCACTACCTAATATTAATCCTTCAGCATATTTTTTATATAATGATTTTAGAATTCTTGGTTTTTTATAAAAATAGTCAATATGGGAAAATGATACTAGTTTATATAAATTCTTTAAACCCACATAGTTTTTTGCTAAGATAATTGCATGATAGCTAGGTAACTTTTTAAAATCAGCTTTTCCTTCTTCTAGTTTGTCTATATCATTTAAACTCTTTGCACCTTTTTCTTTTAGCATATCAAGCATCACTTTAAACACCTTAACTAATGTAATAACATCATCTAAAGCTCGGTGTGCAACATCTACTTTTATACCAAGTTTTTCTGCAATAATTCCTAATTTATATTTTTTATAATCAGGAAACAAATCTTTTGCAAGTCTTAAAGTATCTATATATGTATTTTCTAATTTTATACCCAATTTTTCTGCATTATATTTTATAAATCCAACATCAAAGTCTGCATTATGTGCAACTATAACCCTATTTCCTATAAATTCCAAAAACTTAGGAAGTATTGTTTCTATAGTTTCAGCTTCTTTTACCATATCATCTGTAATATGTGTAACTTCAACTACTTCAGCTGGTATTGGTTTTTCAGGATTTACAAAACATTCAAATTCATCTACTATTTCCCCATTTTTATAAATAACTGCTCCAAGTTCTGTTATTTTCTCTGTTCTAAAAGATAATCCAGTAGTTTCTATATCTAAAACACAATATTCAGTATCTATATCCTGTTTTTTAGGAAAACTTACACTAGGTGTTTTATCTGGAACAAGATATGCTTCTACTCCATATATTACTTTCATATCTGGATTATTTCTTCCTAATAATTTATGAGCTTCTGGGAAAGCTTGTACAACGCCATGGTCTGTAATTGCAATAGATTTCCATCCCCATTTCATTGCCCTTTTTATAAGTTCTGTAGCAGATGTCATTCCATCCATTTGGCTCATTTGTGTGTGCATATGTAATTCTACTCTTTTAGTTTCAGCATAATCCATTCTTTCTTGTTTTTTCTTAGCTGGAACTTCTACAATTACATTTGAAATAACTCCTATTTCTTTAGCATATGGATCAAATTGTGCTGTTCCCGAAATTTTTACAGCTTTTGCTTCACTAAGTCTTTTTATAACATTTTGTGCCTTTTCTGCTTCAACAAATGCCTTACAAGTTATGGTACTTGTTCCATCATACAAATCAAACATTACAAGGAATTTTCCACTTTTTAATTCACGTGAATCTGTATTAATAATTTCTCCTTCTAATGCTATTTTTCCGCTATCAATTGATATATCACTAATATTTACTACTGTATCTTTAATATTTCCATTTCGTCCTAAAATTACTGGAGATTTTTCTTTGGATTGTTCTTCTTGTGGAATTTGTGCGTCTTCCTGGACTGGTACAAGATCTGCCTCTACATTTTCCTCAACATTTTCTGTACTTTCTTCTTCTTTTTGTTCCATTATGCTTTGGGCTTCACTAATTGCTTTTTCTATTTCATACTTTTCCGTCATTTTAGATTTCTGCTCTATTTTTTGTATTTCTTCCTCATTAATATCTTCTATGTATTTAACTTTATATGTCTTTCCATATAAACTTTTTAATATACTTTCTAATGTTTTATCAAATCCTCTTGCACATAAAAAATCTACACCATTTACGAAAACTGTTACTGTTACTATGTTATCTTGCACTTGTGCTTTACTATTTTGTAATAACACTTTTGTTAATGGATATTTTAAAGACATATATTCCACAATACCTTTCCATACACTCTCAATGCTTGGAAGTTCTACATTTTCTTCATATAATGTATCTATTTCAATATTTTCTATTCTAAATCTAGACTTTAAATAGTTTTCAAAGTCCAACAATTCTTCTATTTTTATGTATTCACAGCATTTTAACTTAAGCTCTAGTTTATTTATTTTTTTAAATAAACTTATCTTTTGTATTTTACAATTATTAATAGTTACTTCTTCTTTGTAATCACTAAATATTTCTTTTACTGTTTTTAATTCTTCTTGCATTAAAATAAGCCTCCCTTTTTATAAAGGTTATTTTATCATAATATGTCTAATTTTAAAACAATAAATATTTAATTTTTCTAAATTTATTTGGATTTTTAAAAGATTTATAAATTAATCTTGATTATTAAAAAATTTTTGATTTTTCAGGAAATATATCAATTATGTATATAATGTTTTTTTCAATTCTATATAATACAATATATTTTTTAACTTTTATTTTTCTATATTTAGGATTATCATTTGAAATTTGATACATTTTTGGAAATATCTTTAATAATTCTATCTTTTGAAGTAAATTATTATAAAAGTTCTTTGCTATGGTTGGAGACAAAAAATGTAAGTTAATAAGAATCTTTCTAAGAGAATCATCATAATCTTCAGTTGTCTTTATAATATAATTGTTCATCTAGGCATCAATCCATATTCTTCTTCTATTTCTTTTATTATGCATTCAATTGGTCTTACTCTTCCTTCTTCTATGCTTTCTTCTGCTTTGTTAATTAATTTATTTACATATTCTTTATATGCTTCATCTATTTCTTTTCTTTTGTTTAAATATTCTTTTAAATTCAATTTATTTAATTTTAATGTTTTTGTATTTATCATTCTTCTTCACCAACCTTTCTTTTATAATGTAACATATTTTGTCTTTTTATGCAATGCTTTCTTTTAAATTAAATTCCAGTTTTTGTAAAACTGGAATTTAATTTAAAATATTCTCAATATATCATTATAAGTAACAAATATTGATAATCCAATTAGAATTGCAAAACCTAACATTTGGATTGTCATTTCTGTTTTTTCTTTCATTGGCTTTTTTCGTATTGCTTCTATTATATATATTACTACTTTTCCTCCATCAAGTGGTGGAAATGGTAAAAGATTAGTTACTCCAAGTGATAGTGAAATTAATGCAAGTATATAAATAAAATCACTAATTCCTTTTGTATCTGCAACAATTCCAGATATTCCAATTGGTCCCATAAGTTGATTTGCATTTACTTTTCCAGTAAACATCATTTTTAAATTATCTATAATTGATACTGAAAAATCTACTGTGTCCCAAAATCCATAGTAAATATTATTTACAAAATTATTTTCTGCCTTTTTAAATTGTACACCTAATAAATAAGTATATGTGATGTTTGGAGTTACTGATATTTCTTTTATTTCATCTTTTCTTTTAATAGTAAATACACAAGTTTCATCATTACTTTCTTTTATATATTCTACTACTTTATATGGGTCGCTTTCTACATCTTTTCCGTTTATTTTTAATATAACATCGTTTACTTCTATGCCCTCAATTTCAGCTGGGCTTCCTGGGTAAATTGCTACAATTTTTGTTGTAATTTCTTCACCTGATGCTCCTAAATAAATTCCTGTATCTTTTCCTGGTATAGCTGTTGGAATTACATTTTTCTTAATTAGTTCATTATTTCTTTTTATTGTAACTGTTATTTCTTTTCCCTTTGATTTTTCTAAAGCTTCTTCTACATCACTCTTATTTCTTATTCTTTTATTATCAATTTTAATAATTTCGTCTCCTGCTTCTATTCCAGCCGTTGCAGCTCCATATCTATCATCTACTAATTCAATCTCTTGAGATACATAGTTTCCTATATTTGCCACAAGCATAAAATATACTAAAAGTCCAAATATAATATTAACCATTCCGTCCTGCAATTACAATTAAAATTCTTTTTAGAATACTTGTTTTACTAAAAGAACCTTCTGCTTCTGATCGTTCTTCTTCTCCTTCCATACTTACAAAACCACCAAGTGGAATTAGTCTAAGTGCATATTTAGTTTCTGTATTTTTACTTTTCCATATAGTTGGTCCAAATCCTATTGCAAATTCATTAACCTTTACCTTACATAATTTTGCAACTATAAAATGACCACCTTCATGTATAAAAATTAAAAAACCTAATAAAAATATTACTTTTAAAGCTGTTATTAAAAAACTAATCAAGCTGTTTTCCTCCTATAAAAGATATTTGGAACGACACGAAAACCGCCCCTACATATCATATTACAATAATCTTAAAAGCATATATGCAAATGGCGCTATAAATATGACACTATCTATTCTATCTAACATTCCACCATGTCCTGGTATTAAGTTACTAAAATCTTTTATTCCTACATATCTTTTTATACTAGATGCTGCAAAATCTCCAATTTGACCTACAATACTTAATACTATTACAACTAATATTGTATTAACATATGAAAATTGCATTTCAAAAAATGTATTGAACACATTTGTAAATAGAATTGATATTAAAACTGCACCTATTATTCCACCTATACAACCTTCTATACTTTTGTTTGGACTAACTTTACTAAATTTATGCTTTCCAATCCATTTTCCTACTATATATGCAAATATATCTGTACCCCAAGCACAAGCAAATATGTACCACACTAACATTTCTCCATTTACAAATCCTTTTATTAAAGGTATAAACATTATAAATAGTGGTATATAACATATTCCAAAGAATGTAATTGCAATATCTTTTATGTTAATTTTCATATTAGTTAATATTACTTCTAAAAATAGTATTGTAATAGCTGATGGTATTAGGATACTAACAATAGTTATTGCATGTTCTAATGGAATTATATGAATAAATGCAATTAATGCTGATGCAACATATCCCATCCATACTACTGGTTTTGCCTTTTCTTTAAAAGCATTAAAATATTCATGAAGACTTAATGCTGCAACTACTGCAAATGCAATATCTACAATATATTTATTTCCAAAAACTAATATTATTACTACTAATGGAAATCCAATTAATGATGAAGTTATTCTTTTAATATCCATAATTCCTACCTTTCTTTTGCATTCTTCTCTATTTTCCCTTTTTAATTGTTCTTGTTTGATATTCTTTTATAGCTTCTAGTAAATCCTCTTCTGCAAAATCAGGCCAATTCTTTTTTATAAAAACAAATTCTGAATATATTGTTTGCCATGGTAAAAATCCACTTGTTCTTATTTGTCCACTTGTTCTTATTAATAATTCTGGATCGGGCTGACCATTTGTATATAAATTATTTGTTACTGTTTCTTCTGTAATATCTTCTATAACTATTTCTTTATTTTGTACTAGTTTTGCTATTTTTTTTGTTGCCATCACAAGTTCAGATCTTCCACCATAATTAAAAGCAACATTAAATACTACACCTGTATTATTTTTTGTTCTTTCAATTGCTTTATTTATACTATTTTGTAGATTACGGGATAATGTAGAAACCTCACCAATAACTTGTATTTTTACATTTTCTGTATCTGCTCTTTTTGAAAAATCATCTAGGTAATTTCCAAGAAGGAGCATTAATGCTCCTACCTCCTCTTTAGTTCTATTCCAATTTTCAGTAGAAAAAGCATATACTGTAAGATGTTTTATTCCTATTTTATTTGCATATCTAACTATCTTTTCTAAAGTTTTTGCTCCCTCTTTATGACCAAGTTTTGGATCTATTCCTTTTTCCCTTGCCCAAGTTCTATTTCCATCCATGATTATAGCAATATGCTTAGGCAATCTATTTATATCAATGTCTTGTAAAGTCATTTATTTTTTCTCCCATACAATATTAGTTATTATATTCAATCTTATACTAATTAATATATTTCCTTATAATTAATTAAATACTCATAATTTCTTTTTCTTTGTTTTCCAAAATAGAATCTATTTCTTCTACTTTCTTATCTGTTATTTTTTGTATTTGTTCTTCTGCTGTATGTAAATCATCTTCTGTAATTTCAGCATCTTTTTGTTTTTTCTTGAATTCATCAATTCCGTCTCTACGAATGCTTCTTACAGCAACTTTAGCTTCTTCTGCTGTTTTTCTAATATCTTTTACTAATTCTTTTCTTCTTTCTTCATTTAATTCTGGAAAAGCTAAACGTATTACTTTACCATCATTATTTGGATTAATTCCAATGTCTGAAGTCAAAATTGCTCTTTCTATTTCTTTTAATATACTAGCATCCCATGGTTGAATTACTATAAGTCTTGCTTCTGGAACTGATATTCCTGCAACTTGATTAATAGGTGTTGGTGTTCCATAATAATCTATTTTAACCTTATTTAAAATTGCAGGATTTGCACGTCCTGCTCTAACTTCTGCTAAATTTTCACTAAAAACACTAATTGTTTTTTCCATTTTTTCTTCAATATTTGTATAATCCATAATATCATTCTCCTTATTTTATATTTTGACAGATTTTAATTTCTGCAATAAATTGTTTTTTTATGTATGGGGCGTATGGTATGCGACCCTTGGGCAGTATAGCATACTGCTTCTATATCGTTTGCATTTGGTTTTATTTTTCTCTTATTGGGCAGACACAAGGTCTGCCCCTACCATTTTTCTATATATAAATTCCTATTATTTTACAATTGTACCTATATTTTCGCCTTTAACTATTTTAACCATATTCTCTGGTTTATCTATTCCAAATACCATTAATGGAATTTGATTATCTCTACATAATGCTGTTGCTGTTGAATCCATTACTTTTAAATCTTTTGTTAAAATATCTGTATATGATATTTCATCATATTTTACAGCATTAGGATCCACTTTTGGATCTGCTGAATATACACCATCAATTGTTTTTGCAAGTAAAATAACTTCAGCATTTATTTCTGCTGCACGAAGTGCTGCTCCTGTATCTGTTGAAAAATATGGATTACCTGTTCCACACGCAAAAATAACAACTCTTCCTCTTTCTAAATGTTTTACTGCTTTTCTACGAATATATGGTTCAGCTATTTGTCTCATTTCAATTGCTGTTTGTACTCTTGTTTTTAATTCCCTTGCTTCAAGTGCATCTTGAAGTGCAAGTCCATTCATTGTAGTTGCAAGCATTCCCATATAATCTGATGTTGTTCTTTCCATTTGATGTCCATATTTTCCTCTCCAGAAATTTCCTCCTCCAACAACAATTCCTACTTCTACTCCTAAATCTGATAACACTTTTACTTGGTCACAAATATTTCCTACTGTTTCTGCATCAATTCCTGTTTTTCTATCTCCTGCTAATGCCTCTCCACTTAGTTTTAATAAGACTCTTTTATATTTAATGTCTTCCACTTTTAATACACTCTCCTTGGTTTATTTTTTACTTCTCATATTCTATCATATATAAATAGATTTTTGCACTACTTTTTTAATAATTTCTTAAAAATATTATTTTATTATTAATATTTACAATTACACATTATTTTGATATTATTACTATTATTGGAGGAATATAAAAATGGAAAATAATGAAAATACATCTATAACTAAACAAACTACTATAAACTATTTATTATTATACTTTTTAATATATGCTTTTCTTGGCTGGCTCTTAGAAACATTTTATGCAATAACTACTTTAGGACATTTTGTAAAAAGAGGCTTCTTATATGGACCACTATGCCCAATTTATGGTTGGGGTGCAATTATTCTAATTAGTGGTTTACAAAAATACAAATCTAATTCACTTAAACTATTCTTTCTTTCTAGCATAGTATTTTCTATTTTTGAATATATTGTAGGATATGGTTTAGATGCTCTATTTTGTGCTAAATGGTGGGACTACAGTAATGATTTTATGAATTTAAATGGTAGAATTAGTTTGTTCTTTTCTTTTTCATGGGGAATTATTGCACTTATATTTATTAATATGTTACATCCATTTATTGAAAAAAAAGTTCAAAAACTCTTATCAAAAATCCCTAGTTCTGTTCAAATTTATACTATTAGATTTTTAATAAGTATAGTTGCAATAGATACTGTTTTATCAAGTATTAAATATTTAATCTAATAACAACTTATCAATAATTTAATAGCTTTTATAAAAGTCTAGATATTTTCTAGACTTTTATGTGTATATATGTTACAATCATCATACAATTATATAAAAAATGAGGTATAATATTATGATAATTGAAGAAAAAGCCAAAAATAGATTGCTAAATTTTAATAATGATGAGGATATTTATAAGCAATTTGAAAGAAAATGTAAATATTTAAGTAAATTATCTGGAATAAAAATAGACTCTGCTTATTACAAACTTCAATATGAAATTCAAGAAGCTTCTATAAATGATTATGTAGAACTTCAAACACAAATATATAAAATTATTGATGAAAAATTTCCAGAATTAGATTTTGGAATATCTGGTAGACTTAAATCTCCATTTTCATATTTTGAAAAGATAATTAAAAAATTTGTAACATTAATCGAAAAAGATGAATTTGCTATGGTTGAAGTTTTAGATACTTTTGCTATGAAAGCATTTGTGACATCTGTTAATTACCAAGTAGATAAAATATCTGTAGATAGTGATGGTATTTATATTGATTCTGGTCGAGATGAATTTCGTATAAGTGATCCTATTGTTTTAGATGTACCTTATAAAAACAAACTTGTAACAGATGCTTTTGAATTTAATTATAATGGCAAAAAAATAACTGTATTAGTAGAAGAAAGTTTGAGGAATGTATGGATAGATAATAATAAAATTCCATATATTTGTACTACTGTAAATGATGAAAAAATAACACTTCCTTTAAATAATGCTATAACTTATAAAAAATCACATAAAGAAGATTTGGTTCCATATTGTTCTGCTATCCAAGAAACTGTACAAGATTTTTTAAATAGTAAAGGATTTGATACTAAAAAAAGGAAAGATTATATAAAACATCCAAAGCCAAGTGGTTATTCTTCAATGCAATCGTCTTATTATTCAGAAGAACAGTCTTTAGGTGTTGAATTTCAAACCAGAACATATGATATGGAATTGTATAGTAATTGGGAACGTAGTATGGTTTATAAACCTAACGAACATAAAATTTCTTCAAATTCTCTTGATATGGTGCCAAGATATATTTTAACTACAAACTTTAATAATAGTATTGAATCACTTCAAATGAGTGAAGCAGAGTGTTTTGAATATTTATATCATATGTCTTTAAAAGATTATCGTAAATTAATGAAATATAGAACTGAAAATAATAATGACTTGGAAAAATAAAAGAAGCACTAGTTGCTTCTTTTTACTTTACTTATACTAAGTCCATCTCCTACTTCTAAAATTTCTGTTTCAAGAAATTGATTTTCCTTAACTTCTTTTATAAATTCACGCAAATTTCTTACTGCAGTTCTTTGTTTATGTTTATTATAATCACTCATAACATATCCTTTATAAAGTACATTATCAGCTACAATTATTCCTCCATCATTAATTAATCTTAATGCTTGTTCCAAGAAAAATGGATATTTACCTTTAGCAGCATCAATAAATATCATATCATATTTATTGTTAAAAGTAGGAAGTATGTCTACTGCATCTCCAAAATGTATATTAATCTTTTCTTCTACCTCTGCCCTTTTTATATTGTTTCTTGCTTGTATTACTCTTTCTTCATCACGTTCTATTGTATCAATTTTTCCAGTACTAGTTAAAAATTCTGTAAAACATATGGCAGAATATCCGTACTGCAGTACCTATTTCTAAAATTCTATTTAAATTCATTTCCTTTAATACTTTATCTAATGTTTCCAATGTATCGTCCATAATAATAGGTATATGCGCTTCTAATGCTTCTTTTTTTATTTTTTGTAACTCTTCTTCGTTCATCGTTTAACTCTTTTCCTTATATTATACTAAAAAACAAAATGCCCCGCTCTAGCCGTCATTATCAAGAGATTTTACGGACCTGTACCTATACAGGTGGGTGCCTACCTAAATATTCCTGGGTTTCTTACATTCTGTAATAGAGAGTAAGCATACACGCCATATCTAGAGATTAGCTCCCAATTCCGAAACTTGTAGGTTCTAAAATATCTTGCTTGTCGTACTACGCAGGGAATTTATTAACTTATTTTTATTACATTTTTATATTAACACATTTTATATATTCCTTTCAAATATATATTTCTTCTGTTTTTTGTTCTTTAATTTCATTCTAATCTTTCTATCTTTATTTTTCTCGTTTTTTTATATAAAAATTGTTTATTTTCTAAATAATCTTTACATATGAAAAAAGGAGTCCAATCATTACGATTAGGTCTCCTTTCAAAGAGTACATTTTGTGCAACTTTGGTTCAATGTTACTCGCCGTCAAAAGTTATGATAGAACTTACATCATAATCCTTCAAATTGTTTCTGCCATTTAATTCCGGCAATTCAATTAAACAGCAAACTTTTACCACTTCGCCTCCAAGTCTTTCCACAAGTTTGATAATCGCCTGTAAAGTCCCCCCAGTAGCGAGAAGATCATCAATAACAACAACCTTTTGGCCTTTACTTATGGCATCCTTATGGATTTCGATCGTTGCCGTTCCATACTCAAGAGCATATTCTTCCTCGATTGTTTCTGCAGGAAGTTTTCCTTTCTTGCGTACAGGCACAAAAGGTTTAGCCATATTGTATGCAATAGGTACGCCAAAAATAAAGCCTCTTGCTTCAGGTGCTACAACGACATCGAACTCCATACTCTTCAAACATTCTTGCATACTAATTATAGCCATATGAAAAGCCGTTGGTTTTTGAAGAACAGTTGTAATATCCCTAAAGTTGATTCCCTCTTTAGGAAAATTTGGGATATTTCTTACGTGTTTTTTTAGTGATTCCATATTAATACCTCCATTTTTTTAATTTTTGTAGATATCAATTACACAAAATATACTCTTTATGTTTTTTCAACGTACTTTATTTTTACAGTATATCACTTTATTTGACACTTTTCAACTATAATTAAAGAGCTATAAAAAAATACAATGCCCATATTAAATTTTTAATTATTGTCGCTTTTATATTCCTTACATTTTTCTTCTAATAACCTAAAATCAACAACATTTTTTATATAAGATACATCATAATTATTAATTTTTTGATTATATATAATACTTGCATACTTCTTTATCATTTCTTCATTTTTTCCAATAAATTCAAGTTCCTTTTCAACTAATATCTTATAATTTTTGTTTCTTTCATATTTAGGTTCATATAATATCAATTCACTATCTGGAACAGGTATCATATTACTAATTCTTAATGTTCCTTTTAAAACTGGTACATTATCAATTTCTTCATTTGATACAATTCTTACAATAGGAACAATAGATTTTCTTATTTGATTATCTTTATAATCACTCTTTTTAGGAGATGACATTGGTATATAATAGTTCATTTCATTTATTGTTAAAACTATACCTAAATATTTTCTCATTACTTTTCTTCTATCTTCTTTATTGTCATAAACTTTATAATCAAATTGCCTTAAATAATCTATATATTCATCTGTTACTGCATATAGTTTCATTCTTTCCTCCAAAATATAAAAGGTAAAGACCTAGATCTCTACCTTTTGATTTTACAGCTCCCACTTATTGGTAGGGTTCACCTGATTTTTTAACTGTAAATAGATATTAAATATCTATTTCTATTATATTCATTATAACCCGTTTTTATGCTAATTGTCAATCATTTTTGCCAATAAAATTCGAACAAATCAATACATTATTTCCCACAACAATTCTTATATTTCTTCCCACTTCCGGCAACGACAAGGATCGTTTCTTCCTATTGTTGGACCTTGGTTTACTACTGTTACTGGTGCTCTTCTTTGTCCATCAACATCGTTAATATTATCTAAAGACATATTTGTAATTCTTGCTGCTTCTGTTCTTCTTACTTCTTGTTGTTTACTTATATTTAGTAGTATCTTAACAACATCATGTTTAATAGAGTAAATCATTTCATCAAACATATCTGTTCCTTCAATTCTATATTGAACAACTGGATCCTTTTGACCATATGCACGAAGTCCTATACCATCTTTTAGTTCATCCATTGCATCTATATGTTCCATCCATTTTTGGTCTACTACTTTAAGCATAACAACTCTTTCAAGTTCTCTTAACTCTTGTTCACCAATTTCAGTTTCTTTTTCCTCATATTTTGCAAGTACTTTTGAAAGTAATTCTTCTTGTAATTTACTTTCATCAAATTTCTTATCTTTTAATGCTTCTATATTATCTAATCCAAATGTATTTTTTATTTCTTCTCTTAATGATTCATAATTTACTATTTCCTCTTGAGAATATTGATTAACAATATCTTCTACTACGCTGGTTATCATATTGATAATACTATTTTTTAAATCTTCACCATTTAGAACTTGTTTTCTTTGTTTGTAAATTATCTCTCTTTGTGTATTCATAACATCATCATATTGTAATACGTGTTTACGAATACTGAAGTTTTTACCCTCTACTCTTTTTTGAGCTTTTTCAACTGCACCTGAAATTATTTTAGATTCAATTGGCATATCTTCATCTGCACCTAGGGTATTAAATACCCCTGTAATCATATCTCCACCAAATATTTTCATAAGGTCATCATCAAGTCCTATATAGAATTTAGATTCTCCAAAATCCCCTTGACGTCCACTACGTCCACGTAACTGGTTATCAATTCTTCTTGATTCGTGTCTTTCTGTACCAATAATCTTTAAACCACCAGCAGCAATAACTTTTTCTTTTTCATCTTTTATTTCTTCATCATACTTTTTAACCAATTCTCTAAATTTAGTTCTTGCATCAAGTATAGCTTTATCATCTGTCTCATTAAATGCCATAGCCTCTTCTATTTGTTCGTCTGTATATTTTAATTTTCTCATTTCCTGACGAGCTAAATATTCACTATTACCACCAAGCATAATATCTGTACCACGTCCTGCCATATTTGTTGCAATTGTAACTGCTCCATATTTACCTGCTTGTGCTATAATTTCAGCTTCTTGTTCATGGTATTTTGCATTTAATACATTATGTTTTATTCCTTCTTGTTTTAATATTTTGCTTAATTTTTCAGATTTTTCAATTGACACAGTACCAACTAATACTGGTTGACCTTTTTCATTTGCTTCTTTTACACTTCTTACTATTGCTCTATATTTTGCATTTTCATTTTTATATATAACATCATTTTGGTCATTTCTAACCATTGGTTTATTTGTTGGAATAGAAATAACATCTAAGTTATATATCTCTCTAAATTCTGCCTCTTCTGTCATAGCTGTACCTGTCATACCAGATAATTTTTCATACATTCTAAAATAGTTTTGGAATGTTATTGTTGCAAGTGTTTTTGATTCATCTGCAATTTTAACACCTTCTTTTGCTTCTATTGCTTGATGTAATCCATTGTTATATCTTCTTCCATACATAATTCTTCCTGTAAATTCATCAACAATTAAAACTTCTCCATCTTTTACCATATAGTCTATATCTTTTTTCATAACACCATGAGCACGTAATGCTTGGTTTACATGATGTACAATTTCAGAGTTATCTAAATCGTTAAAATTA
Organism: uncultured Clostridia bacterium; assembly: GCA_948630815.1. Classification (GTDB taxonomy): domain Bacteria; phylum Bacillota; class Clostridia; order TANB77; family CAG-508; genus RGIG8482. The sequence continues at coordinate 61,246 of CAPIEU010000004.1, read as the reverse complement.
TCTATTCTAAAAAATTCTTCTGCTTTTTTTATTCCTTTCCCAGTAAGTGATGCAGATTTTGCTTTAAGGTCTACTATATAATCATATTTTTCATTATCTTCTAGTTGTTCTTCATTCTTTATATCTTCCTCTACAATAACTTTTGGAGTTAATCTTCTTACAAAATCGTTCGCTTTTTTATATAAATCTGAAGATTGGTTAGCGTGTCCTGAAATAATAAGTGGAGTACGTGCTTCGTCTATTAAAATACTATCAATTTCGTCCACAATCGCATAATTTAATTCCCTTTGAACAGCCTGTTCTTTATAAATAACCATATTATCTCTTAAATAGTCAAAGCCAAATTCGTTATTTGTACCATATGTAACATCACTTGCATATGCTTTTCTTTTTGCATCTGGATTCATTCCAGAAATTGCAAGTCCAACAGTCAAACCTAAAAATTTATATAATTTTCCCATCCATTCGCTATCACGTTTAGCTAGGTAATCATTAACTGTAATAACATGTACACCTTTTCCAGTTAAGGCATTTAAGTATACTGGTAGGGTTGCAACTAAAGTTTTTCCTTCACCAGTTTTCATTTCAGCAATTCTGCCTTGGTGTAAAATAATACCACCTATTAATTGAACATCAAAATGTCTCATTCCTAAAACTCTTTTTGATGCTTCTCTAACTACTGCAAAAGCTTCTGGTAATATATCATTTAAAGTTTTACCATTTTCTAATTCTTTTTTAAATTCAGTAGTTTTTGCTCTTAATTCTTCATCTGTTAATTTAGAGATTTCACCCTCTAACTCATTTATTTTTTTTACAATAGGCATAACCCTTTTTACTTCTTTTTCACTATATGTTTTAAATAGTCCCATTAAGACTCCTCCTAAATAAAATATCTCTTTAGTACTATAACACTAATTATCCATTTACGCAAGAAATTTAAGGGAATTAATATAATTTTTAGTAATATTTCTTATTCTCACACATACATTTTACTAAGTAATCTTAATTAGAAAAGAGGATTTTATATGTTTGTTTGTAATCTTAAAATTACCCATAAATTAATTTTTAAAATATTATTTATCTTAATCTTTATATGCACATTATTTATTGCTGGAATATCTATATATAAAGTTTTTCATTATGAAAGTGTCAATGATACTATTCCAACGCCCAAAGTAACAAATATCTCTAATGATAATTATACTAATATTTTAAAATCTGTACATGATAATGTAGATGAATATATTGGTCAAAAAATCACTTTTACAGGATATGTATATAGAGTATATGATTTTAGCGAAACTCAATTTGTATTAGCAAGAAATATGATAATTAGTTCAGATAATCAAAGTGTTGTAGTTGGATTTTTGTGTAACTATAAAGATGCAAATAATTTTAGTGATAACACTTGGGTTAATATAACTGGAAAAATAACTAAAGGTGATTATCACGGCAACATTCCTGTAATTGAAATAACTGAAATGAAAGCTTGTGATAAACCTGCTGATGAATTTGTATATCCACCAGATGAGACTTTCATTCCAACAAGTGCTTTGTTTTAAGAAATCTATACAATCAAAAAGGACAATTACTCTTTAATAATACATAAAGAGAGTTGTCCTTTTTGGCCTCTAAATTTGTAGTATAAGCTTCTGTTAAAGATTCTTTAGCAGTTAAAAATAGTATAAATCATTTATGTTAGTACTCCCCAGTACTTATCCTTTTTTAGGATTAAAAATTGTAAATATTAAAAAAACTGCCATACTTTCTTTAACCACTTAAAACTCTTCCTTTAAAGGCTTTTGGTTCTTTATAGGGCCACTCTTTTATTAGTTAAGAGTAATATTGTTACATCTCACTGCTATGTAACAGAACCGCTGACCCTCGTTTAAGTCTAAAGCCTAAACATAAATATATTATATTACTTTTTACATAATCTGTCAACGCTATTATGTATTTTAATTTCTTGTAAATAATGTATAACTAACTTCCAAGTTAAAACATTATTTTTTAAAAATCACTATAATTTTAATGTTGTCTATATTTCTACAAGTTTTGTTGCTTAAACTCAATTAACTTGTTTATTCCAATAAAAAATTGCAATGCTAATTTTTTAATATTTTTGTAATCTTCACTAAACTGCATATATCTTATCTATAATAGTATTTACTTCTCTTTGTAATTCTTCTACTCTTTGATAATTATTTGAAGTTATCCCCTCAATAATCATTTTAACTTTTTCATTAATATTTTCTAACATAGCATTTTCTGGCTCTATATAAGGTATTTGTTTTACATAGTTAGCTGAATTATTAGCTGTAGGATTTATTATATGAATAAGATTATTTACAACATCTGAGTTCATTACTGCCAACAAATAATACATTCTTGAACTATCCTTTGGAAAAATACCTACTATTGATTGGTCAAATACATTATTTTTCATCAATGTAGCATTTATAATACTAGATTTTACCATTGGAATAGCAATACCTTCTTTAAAATAAAATTTTGAGTTTTGAAATCTTGCTTTTTTATCATTATTGTAAAACTTTACTGTATCACTATCCCATCTTACATACCATTCAACTTTATTTCTTACATATTTATTCTTTGATGCACTTTTTATATATGGTATATAGCCTTCGTTTACATTATCTATTCCACTAACCGAATAACAATTATATACTTTATTCATATTAATTTTTTCATAGTTCTTCTCACCTTTTACAGAAGTATTTGCTACTCTCAAAAATTTCTTATTATCTCCACAATAGAAACCTGTTACAACATCAGCAATATCTCCTATTTTCAAATTGTTATTTAGTAAAACCTTTGAATCATTATTCTTAGTTAATAAAACTCTTGATTGTGGTTGTTCAAGTATTTCCTTTTGATTAATATTAAATATTTCAAACTTTTCTACATTTTGGTTATTAAGAATATTATAAAATTCCTTTGAACTTGAAAATCCTTTTACTATCCTAATATTATTTTTTAAAGCACAATCTTTCTTCACTTTTTGTAGAGTTATTATTGATAAGTTTGAATATCCAAAACTTACTCTTGGGAAAAATTTAGAAGGAAAAATTAATATTTCTTCTATTTTTGTATTAGTTAATAAAAATTTTCTTAATTTAGAATGCATATTTAAAAATAAATATGTGTCTGGTATTATGAAAGATAGCCTACCATTGTTCTTTAGTAAAGAAATACATCTATATAAAAATAATGTATAAGTTTCTTTAACATATTGTCCATTATATCTTTTCTTTAATAAATCTCTTTTTTTGTAATCTTGCCATGCACCATAAGGTGGATTTCCTATGATTTTTGTATAATATCCATTTGTAAAACTTATATAATCTAGTTTTTCATCTAATAATGTATCTGTTTTCCTTATCGCTAAATTGTTCACATTTTTATATTTTTCACTAAGTATTGAAATAGCTTCATCATTAATATCAATTGCCTCTATTTTTATATTTTTATTTTCTTTTATCAATTCATCTATAAACATACCTGTACCCGCAGATGGTTCTAAAATAACATCATTATTTTCAATATTTAATTTATTTACCATATAATTAGTAATATCTGTTGAGTCTGTATAATAAGAACAAAAAATATCTTTCAAAGTAACCTCCTTTTGACTAAGTGAATTTGCTTAAGTTTTATCTTAAGTTTTTTTAATAATATCAAATTGATTTTACCAAGTCAAGTATTTTAAAAGGTCATTTTTTACTAAATGCTCTTTAAATTCATTGCTTATATCATTTTTCCAATCAATATTAGTGTCTATCCATTTTCTTAAATCAAATCCTGTGAATTTTTTCATCGCTTCATAACAATCATTAGCACAATATACTTCCCAATATGGCGATTTTTTTAATGTTAATAAATAATGATTGTTTTCATTTTCACTTTGCCTAACAAATAATATAGTTTTTTCCTTATCTCCTAAAGAATTATAAATACTAGCTACAAGCAATAATCTATTTGTATTACCTTTTTCATTTGAACTAAAACCACTTTTAAAATCACAATTATAGTTATTATTATTTTGCTCAAAATGTAAATCTAAAGATAATTTTATGCCCCCACTGTCAACCATACTCCAAGGAATTTCAAAATGTCTTATCAATTCTTTTTTTATTTCTTTAGATATATCTAAACCATTTATATAATCAATAGCACTCTTTTGTATTTTATTTTGAACATCTACAAATTTAGGTGGTTCTATAATATTTAATTTTTTTATAGGATATTCAAATGGTAATTTACAAAACGGTTCCCATAATTCGCCTATTCTCCTTGCAAATGCCATATATTCATATCTCCACACTTTATTTCTTGATTCTAACATTACAATATTTGAAGTATAAGTTATCATTAATATTGTATTTAATAATTGTTCTTCTTTCTTATTGTCAGTTATTGTCTCCTTAAAATCTTTAATTATCAAATCTCTGTCAATCTTTATTTTTTTATTTATCTCACTTGCCATATCTCTATAACTACTTGTTTTTTGTTCTATATCCTCTAAATCTCTATTAGCATTATTTCTAAAAAAATTTATCCATTCTGTTTTATCTTTATTAAAAAATTCTATATCCATTTTTGTAACCTCCTAAAATTATAAAATTCATTTATTTTATATCATAAATTTCTATTCTATTCAATAAAATTCTACATTTTAGGACAAAACACTTAAATATAAAAGTAAATTTTATCCGTATCTTTATTCTATTTAGTCTTGTCATTACTGAATTTAAATTTAGATTAGTAATTCATTCAAAAGTAGAATTAACTTTTATATTTGACCATTTGTTTTTAATAGTATACATTAAAAACAGCTACTTCAAAAGTAGCTGTTTTAAGTATTATTTGAATTTAGGAATTAGCAACATCCTCTTCCGCATCCACATCCACAGTTTGTAAATAGAAGTAAGAATATTATTATAAAGAATAATATTTCGCTATCTCCACATCCTAAGAAGTTTCCTAATCCACATCCGTTGTTGTTGCATCCACATCCGCATCCACAATTTCTTGATTCATCCATTATAATTACCTCCTTGTTTTTCTTTATATGATATAGTATGAAATTTTTTAAATTTGTGTTACAATATATATGAAAATTTTTAAATGAGGTATTAAATGTGAAAAATATAGAATTACTTTCTCCTGTACGGAGATTTTGAATGTTTAAAAGCTGCCGTTCAAAATGGTGCTGATGCTGTATACTTAGGTGCTAGTTCTTTTAGTGCAAGAGCTGGAGCAAAAAACTTTGATTTAAAGCGGTTTGGAAGAAGCAATAAATTATGCAAAACTTAGAAATGTAGATGTTCACTTAGCTTTAAATACTTTAATAAAAAATAGTGAATTTAATGATGCTTTAGACCTTGCGAAAAAGGCGTATGAACTTGGTGTTTCTGCAATTATTGTACAAGATTATGGCTTGTGTTCATATCTTTTAAAATATTTTCCAGATTTACCTATTCACGCAAGCACACAAATGAGTATTCACAATTTAGAAGGTGCAAAAGAATTAGAAAGTCTTGGTTTTAAGCGTGCTGTTCTTGCAAGAGAGCTATCAATTAATGAAATAGAATTTATAAAGAATAATACTAATATTGAACTTGAAACCTTTATTCATGGAGCCCTTTGTATTTCATATTCTGGACAATGCTTAATGTCTAGTATGATTGGTGGAAGAAGCGGAAATCGTGGAAAATGTGCTCAAAGCTGTAGGCTTCCTTATGAACTAATTGATAACACTAAAAACAAATCTATTGATAAGGGATATTTATTAAGTCCAAAAGATTTATGCGGTCTTGATTACATACCAGATTTAATAAATATTAGTGTTTCTTCTTTAAAAATTGAAGGAAGACTAAAATCCCCTGAATATGTTGCTACTGTTACAAGAATATATAGAAAATACATTGATTTAGCATTATCTAGTAACGAATATGTAGTAGAAGAAAAAGATAAAAAAGATTTACTGCAAGCCTTTAATAGAGGTGGCTTTTCAACAGGTCATTTAGATACAAACCCTAATACAGACTTAATTTGTAAAGAAAAGCCAAACAATATGGGAATATATATTGGTAATGTTTCTAGTTTTAATGCTAATAAAGGTCATATAACTATTAATTTAAATGATAGAATTGCAATTAATGATACTGTTTATTTAGAACACGAAACTACTAAATATAGAGTATCTGAACTTATGATTAATAATAAAAATATTGAATATGCTACTTCAGGTCAGCTAGTTAAAATAGGTAGAATGAAAGGAAATATAACACCTGGTGATAAAATTTTTAAACTAGAAAGTAAAACATTATCACATATTGCAAAAGAAAGCTATTCTAGTGAAAATAAGAAAATTCCTCTAACTGCTACAATCACAATAAAAAAATCATCTCCTATATCTATCGAAATTAATACTCAAGATTTGCTATGTACAAAAACGAGTTTAGATATATATCCAACTGATGCTATTAATAATCCTATTACAAAAGAAAGAATTATGGTTCAGCTTTCTAAAACTGGCAATACACCTTTTGAATTTACTAAAATTGATATTGATTTAGATGATGAAATATATGTTAATATTAAAGATTTAAACGAACTTAGACGTAAAGCAATAGAAGAAATAACTGCTTCTATAATTGCATCTAATAAAAGACAACATACAAAAAGTATACCAAGTTTAGAATTAAAAGAACACTCTACTTCTTCTAATAATAAAAAGATTTCTTTGCTTTTAAACATATTAGATATTAATACAAATTATGGAGAATTAGAAAATGTAGATAATGTATATATTCCTCTTAAATATTTTGCACTTCCAGAATATGCAAATATTATAAAAAACTTATCAAGTTCTTTTAATACATATATTTATATGCCAAGTATTATTAAAGCAAATTACAGAAATTTATTTACGAATAATATTGATAGTGCATTAGAAAACTATAATATTAAAGGTTTTGTGCTATCAAATATAGCTCATATTGATATGTTAGATAAATATAAAAACACATATGAATTTATAGGAAACTATACTTTAAATGTATTTAACAATGTTTCTATTAATGCCTATAGTGATTTGGGATTACATACAATAACTCTTTCACCTGAATTAAACAGATTTGATATTCAAGAAATTACAAACACAATAAACACACCTACAGAACTTATAGTATATGGTAAAACTCCTGTAATGACTACTGGTTACTGTTTGCTTGGTAGTTCAAATAAATGTTATCCACATTGCAAGTCTCTTTGTAAAAATAACTCTACTTATTATTTGAAAGATAGACTTGGACTACAATTTAGAATTTTACCTGACTCAGTTCAAACTGTCACTACTATTTTTAATAGTAAAATTGCCTCAATTGAAAGTAAAGATTTAAATATAGATAGTGTTAGAATAGATATTTTAGATGAAAATATCTTGGAAATAAATAATATTATTAGAACTATAAAATCTGGAAAAAGATTAGAAGGTAAAGATTATACTAATGGAAACTTTACAAGAGAAGTATAACACTTCTCTTGTTTACATTTGCTTACTACTTAATTCAATTATAAGTTCCATATTATCGTCTTCAGCTGTTTTATTTTTTCTAATAGCTCCACATTTTTTACATTTATGTATTATTACATATCCTTTTTTAGAATCTATTTCAAGGCTTACTGGCTCTAAGTCTCCCTTGCACTCTTCTGCTCTATCTCCTGGATTTATATCTATATGTTTAGAATGCAAACAATATGGGCAATGGTTTCTGCAAGAATAACCAAGTTTTGATACAATTTTCCCACAGTTATCACATACAAACTCTTCATCAATTTCTGTAAATCTGCTTAACATTTATTTCTCTCCTTCTATTTGTAGGGGCGGGTCTTGTACCCGCCCTCGCTTTTACATTATAATATTCTCTTATTATGTTATTTTTTTAGAGTATTTCTCTGTAGGTTGGGCAGACACAAGGGTTGCCCCTACACCTTTTGCATTATGTTTACATTTGAAAATGGGATATATTTGCCATCCTATAATTCGGGTTAGAGCATAGTCCCCTACTGTTTAATATGTAAAATTTAATCAGCAAGTAGGCTTCCTCCAATAAACTCTCTTATTAAAGATGTTTTAGATATGTTATGGTTAGGTATTGGCTCAAAATATGTTAATAATCTAATTAATCTACAAGCCTCTGCATATTCTGGTTCAGTATTTTTTATTTCCTTTAAAAGTGGTAAAGCATAATCTTTTAAAACGCCTAATTCATATATTAAAGATGAATTAAACATACTATCTGCTTCTTCTTGAAATGGATAAATATACTTTTCTTCTCCTCTATTTACTGAATACCACATCTTAATAGTATGTTTTGCACTATATCCTCTATATTGATTATCTCTTACAATTCTTCTTATTAAACGTGTGTCAGTAGTTGATATCCTATTATAATAATCTATGTTTAAAACTGTTAATGCACTAATGTATATTTTGTACTTTTGTTCTTTTGGTATAGAATCAGTTAATTTATCATTTAAACAATGAATTCCCTCTATCACTAAAATTTCGTCATCTTCAAGTTTCATAGTTTCACCATTATACCTTTTAGTACCAATAGTAAAATCAAAAGTAGGAACTTCTATTTCCTCTCCATTTAATAGTTTTACTAAGTGTTCGTTAAATAGTTTTGTATCTAGTGCCTCTATACATTCAAAATCATAATTTCCAAATTCATCTTTTGGATTTTCTTCTCTTTCTACAAAATAATTATCTACTGAAATAGTAACTGGTTTAATACCATTTAACCTAAGTTGCATTCCCAACCTTTTTGCAAATGTAGTTTTTCCAGAAGAAGATGGTCCAGCAATTAATACTACTTTTACCGCCTTGTTTTTAGCTATGTTGTCAGCAAGTTCTGCAATTTTTTTCTCGTGTAAAGCCTCTGATAATAAAATAGCATCAGTTGCTCCGTCTCTTTTAGTTTCCCTATTTAGTTTGTAAATTGTATTAATTCCAATTAGTTTATATATATCTTCATATTCATCAAGTGTCGCCAATAGTTTTTTATTTTCCACAAATTGCGAAAGTTCTGTTGGTTTTTTCCAATTTGGATATCTTACTATAAATCCATCTTTATACTTAACTATATCATATAATTTTGTATATCCTGTGGAAATTGGCATAACTCCAAAAAAATAATTATAATAATCCTCACAATAATATAATGATGCTCCATATTCATGTTCTGTATCTATTTGAACTCTACCTTTTAAAGTATTTTTTTCTTTATAAAAAGTTTCTGCTTCTTTCTTTGTCATCTTTACTTTTCTTATTTCTATATCTTTATCAATAATTTCTTGCATTCTAAAATGTATTCTATCTATCATTTCATCTGTTATTTTCATATTTTCTAGTTCACAAAACATTGCATTTGATAATTGATAATTTACTGTTAATAATGCTTCTGGATATAGTTCATTTAAAGCCTTAGCCATAATATACATTATTCCTCTTATATATATCATCATACCATCTTTTGAATTTAGGTCAATTAATTCTAATTTAGAATCTTCTTTAAGCTCTAAATTAAGACTTCTTACTTCATTATTACACATACACGCAATTACTTCTGTTTTAGCATTTACTATTTCACTTTTTAATAATTCATGTACTTTTGTTCCTTTTTCTACTTCAAACTCTTTATTTTCATATGTTATTTTCATTCTCTTCTCTCCTTGCTAATATTAATTACACTTTGCATCCATTCATAGTACAAAATAGCTTCATGTGGAGCTCGTGCTTTTTATACTTGTACTATATCTTTTTTAGTATATTCTTCAGGTTTTAGTCCAATTCTTTTTTTCATATATTTTGATAAAATCAATGTTACCAAAGTAAATAATATTCCTACTACTAGCATAGTCTTTTCTATTGGCATAAAGGTTAATAAATATGAACCGAGTGCACAAATAGACATTCTAAATATACTTGCAATTACACTATCCACTGAATATACTTTAGTTAGTATTTCTGGTGTCATAAAATTACCAATATATCTTCTTTTTATAACTTTATATATTCCTCTATCATTTATTCCTATTATATATGTAAATATTATAATTGCAAGCATAGGAATCCTTTGTAATCCTATTAAAACAACACCACCTGCAACAGCTATTCCAAGTGTCATTTGAAGTGCCATATATGTTAATGTTTTATTTTTATGTTTTTCATTAAATTCATTTACTTTTGTAGCAGCTATTCCTTGTACTATATCTAATACTGCTAATATAATTCCTATATATTTTGCTGAAACATTAATATCTTTTAATAATGTTGTTTGATATGTTCCAAATAAACAAAACATTCCCCACATAAAGCCTAACATTATTAGTAAACTCTTTAATCTTGGTGATTTAACTATAAATTTCATTCCTGTTTTTACATCATTTATACTTTCTTTTACTGTTTTAGACTCTTCTTGTTTTACTTCTGTAAAATTCAAAGAAATTATAAATGCAAATACTTCAAACAATATCGCAAGAATAACTGGAACATATGGATTTATTTCATATAAAAATCCAGCCATCACTGTAGCTATAGCTGAAATATAACAATATCTAGAATATCCCTTGCTATCTAATTTTGTAAATATTTTACCCTTTGTATTTGCTTCTGGTATAGATTTTGTAAGTAATGGAGCTTCTGCTGCTGATTTAAACGCCCAACCTATACTAGACAAAAACTGTGATAATATTATCATAAAATAATTCCTAGCAAATAGAATTAATACAAGTTCCAATATCCAAAATATGTTTCCTATAATAACACTTTTTCTTATTCCTAACTTAGATATTATTACCGACAATGGTATTTGCAATATCATTTTAAAAAGAGCATATATTGATTCCATTAATACTACATTTGCATTTGAAAAACCTTTTACCTGTGTAAGAAATAGTACTTTTATAGCTCCAAAAAATAGTGCATCTGCTGCAAGCATTCTATAAGTTGGATATAATTTCATATTTAATTTTCTTCTTTTTGCAAGTTTTATCTCTTCTTCCATTGTTCCTCCAATAACTCTTTTGTAAATCTAGTATGATTTTATCATATAGGCTATTTTTAATCAACTCATATTTAGCATATTTTTCTTGTTTTTCTTTGTATTATGCTATATAATATCTCTATGAAAACTTTAATTGTGAATGAAAAATATAATGGAAAGAAACTTAATAAATTTTTACAAGACACTTACCCTAATTTATCTAATGGTATGTTTTTTAAAACTTTAAGAAAAAAAGATATTAAGGTTAACGAAAAAAGGGTTAACGAGAACGTTACTCTTGCTACCAACGATAAAATAAACATATATATTGATGATAGTTATTTATCTATTTTTCCAAAATTAGAAATTGTATATGAAGATGAAAATATTGTTTTAATAAATAAACCTTCTAATATAGAAGTTACTGGTAGTAACAGTGTATGTGAAATTTTATCTAGTAATTATAAAAAACAAGTATTTCCTTGTCATCGTTTAGATAGAAACACTAAAGGACTTGTTTTATTTGCTAAAAATGAAGAATCACTAAAAATTCTATTAGATAAATTTAAAAATACAGAAATTGAAAAACATTATGCTGCATATGTATATGGAATTCCTAAAAAAAGCAAGGAAACTTTATCTAGTTATCTTTTTAAAGACGCTAAAAAATCCATAGTATATATCAGCGATACACTTAAAAAGGGATATAAAAACATTATTACTACTTATTCTGTTTTAAAAAAATTTGATAACAACACTTGTGTTTTAGATATTAATTTGCACACTGGTAGAACGCATCAAATTCGTGCACATTTAGCTCATATTGCTCTACCTATTATTGGTGATGGTAAATATGGTAAAAATGAAATAAATAAAAGTTTTAATGCAAAAACACAAAAGCTTTGTAGCTATAAAATGAAATTTAACTTTAAAACTGATGCTGGAATACTAAATTATTTGAATGGTAGAGAATTTGTAATTGACTATGAATTTTAAAAGAAAATTTATTACAAACGTTGTAGGAGCGAGCATTGCGCGTCCGCAATCTACAAAGGCTTACTAAAAAATATTTATTTAAGCATTAGAAGAGATTATATGAGCATATAACTAGAAATGAAAAAGAATATTTTTAGGGCAATTTCTTCGAAGAGGACGAGCAATGCTCGCCCCTACAACGTTTGCATCTAATTTCGTTTATTTTTCTTTGGGCAGGTACAAGACCTGCCCCTACATTATTTTTAACTATTACACCTTTAGTTGATAACATTGCTATTAATCTAACTGTTACTAATCTTCAATATTTGACCAGGAAAAATTAAATTTGGATTTCTTATCTGGTTTAGTCTTACAATATTTGTAACTGTTGTATGATAACGATTAGCAATATAAGTTAAATTATCTCCTCTTCCAACTCTATAAAAAGTTCCTCCTGTAGCATGAGTATCATTTGAACGCACATCTCTTCTAATTAATAATACTTGCCCTGGGTAGATTAAATTTGGATTTTGTATGTTATTTAGCTCTACAATACTACTAATTGTTGTTCCATATCTTCTTGCAATTCCCCATAATGTATTTCCTCTTTTTACAGTATAATATGTTTCTGTACTAGATGTTGGCTCTGTATTTGGTTTATCAGAAGTTGTTATTTGTAATACCTCTCCTACATAAATTAAGTTTGGATTTTGGATACTATTTAGTTCTACAATTTGTTCCACTGTTACCCCATATAACCCTGCTATTTTAGATAAAGTATCGCCTCTTTTTACTGTATAATATACAACATTTTTTATTTCCTCTGGTGATGGATCTATTGGTTTTGGAACTTCCCCTCCACTACTTAAAAATATTCCTTGTGTGAATCTATCTAAATCAACATTTCCATCAATCCCAGAAATATTTCCTCTATCCCAATATTGAAACCCTACCCAGTTTTCCCATTTTCCATTATCACTTGGTGTACTTACACCATATTGTGCAACCCATAATGGATACCTACTTGCAAGTTCATTAGAAAAAATAGTTCTAGCATCATATGTATTTGAATAAATAACCATTTCTTTACCTGTTAATTCTTGAGTTTTTTCCAAAAACACCTTAGATATATTATTAATTTCATATGTACTTAAATTTCCAAACACTTCAAAATCCATAGCAAGCCTACAATTTGCTTCTGTTCCAGAAATTACTCTTGAAAAGAATTCTGCTTCCCTTATGGCTTCTTCCTCATTCCTTGCTCTAACAAAATGATAAAACCCAATATTTAGTCCTTTGCTTTTAGCATTATTATAATTATTTCTAAATTCTGGATCTTCTAAATAATCTCCTTCACTTGCTTTTATATATACAACATCAATACCTGCATTTCTTACACTCGCATAATCAATGTATCCTTGATATGCACTTACATCAATTCCTTTATAAATTGTATTACTTGCTGGTTCTAATGCAAATGCAATATTAGAATACATACCAAAAGAAGATAATAGTAGTAGCCATACCAATAAAATAATTCTAAAAAACCTTTTTCTCATATTATAACCTCCTACAACAAAAATAGAGTAGAAATTTCTACTCTATCATATGAAATGTATTTAAATTTTGTTATATTTTAAATTTATTTTTGTATTAATAAAATTTTTTTCATCATTATAATACTTATTTTGGGTTTGACTACTAGAATTATAATTAAAGTATTATATTTTTTCAAATTTGTGATATTTTTTAATTGTATCTAATTCTATTTGTGAATATGCTACTCCTTCATCTTTATAAGTTTTTTTCCAAGGGGAATCTTCTTTATGTGTCAATTCTACTAACTCTGTTGCTGTTAAACCTCCATATCTTTTCAAGGTTCTTTCTATACTTACAATTTTTCCTATTCCATCTTCTGCAAACAATATCCTACTTTTCGCAGGCATTTCCAATATACCATGACTATCAATATCTTTTGTTTCTTCTTCAATTGCTTTATATCCATACTCTTTATATTTTTTATATACAGTATCCACTACTGGTCCATATTTAAATGCATAAATTTTATCTGTAAATAACACTTTTCCCATATCACATAAGTAATCTGCAAAACATAAATATACTAACTTTTGTAGTTTTAATTGAGTACATGTAATTTTTGATAAAATATATTTGGCCACATCAATTCCTTGTAATTTTCTATCTTTCTGTATTAACTTAATAAACACTTCTAAATCTTCTATTACTTTAACATCCTTAAAAAAATGATCTGCCTTGCAAACAGATGTCCATGTTTCATCATCTGTTTGTATCATATGTGTTGAAATAGATACATCTCTACCACATTCTAAAATAATTTTATCTAAGTCTTTTCTTAATTCTTCTTTTATACTTTCTTCTTTCACTATAAAATCAAGTGCAATTCTTGTTCCTAATGAATAAGAACTACTCATAAATATAAAATGTGTTACCATTACTTATTACCTCCTTTGTTTTCACTTTCCCATTTAACATAGTCTTGCTTGTATTTTTCATGTGATTCTATATTATTTATTTCATCTACTTTATTCCAAATCTGTAATTCCCATTGAAAGCTATAATTATCCTTTTTAAAATATATATGTGTTGCTTTATAATCTTTTTTAGATGAATTTATACATTTTAAATCATTGTACTTATTATTTATTAAATCTGCAATTTGAGTATAAGTAAGTTCATCTTTACATATTATTCTTATACCAAACAAATCATTAAAACATTTATTAATTGGTACTTTACCATTTTCGTGATTTTCTATATAATTCTTTATTTTATATTCTATGGAGTTTTTTGATTTAGTTCTAATATTGACCTTTGATGTTTCTGTACTGAATTTTTTAAAATCCATCACTAGTTGTATGTTATTTTCATTGATAAATTCTCTATAATTAATAATTGTATCTAATAATGTTTTATTTTCTAATACATTACAAACCAATGTATTTTTTATATTAATTTTAGAATAGTAATCACTCTGTTTCCATTTTTTTGTAAAATTTATATATTCTTTTTGTATAAAATTAATTAATTTATCTAATTCTTCTAACATACTCTTTTCTCTTTCTTATTGTATATTTTATCATATAATTTGATTTTTGTGCACTTTTTATTAGATTTTCTAGTTTTATACTCAAATAGTATACTTATATATAAAAACATTAAAGTAATTTGTTGTATTTTTATAAAAAATATATAATTTTCTTTCATATATATTTTTTAAATCTACACAACAAATAGTCCTATCATATAAATAGCATATATAATTAGATATGCAAATCCGTTAGCTCTAGTCATTTTGTTCTTTGCCCCAATAAATGGAAATAATGCAAGCAATATTGTTCCAATAATTAAAACTAAAATTTGATTATTATAGCTTACACTATATTTAATAGGTGTAATAACTGAAGATATCCCTAAAATTAACAATATATTAAATATATTTGAACCCAAAATATTTCCTATTGCAATATCACTATCACCTTTAAAAGCTGCTGTTACAGATGTTACAAGTTCTGGAAGGCTTGTACCAATTGCAATTATAGTTAAACTAATCACTTTTTCACTAATATTTAAAACCTTAGCTATTGTGATAGAATGATTTACTACTAGATCTCCACCTATTTTTAATCCAATTATTCCAAATATAATCCAAAGTATGGATTTCATAGTAGAATAATTTTTATCAGTTTGTACCTCTACTAAAACATCTCTATTTTCAAATTCTGCTCCTTTTTTTCCCATATAAATAGTATAAATAATAAATAAAACAAATAAACAAATTAAGAATATTCCTTCCCCTCTTGTAATATCAGTTCCTATGTTACATAATACAAATAATATTATAGTAACTAAAAGAGTAATTGGTGTTTCAATTAGTTTTGTTTCTTTTTTAAATTCAATAGTTTGAATAACAGCTGATAATCCTAAGATAAGTAATAAATTACATAAATTACTACCAATTACATTGCCAACTGCCATATCTGGATATCCGTCAATTGCTGATGTAATACTAACAAAAAGTTCAGGCATAGATGTTCCAATAGATACAATAGTAAGCCCTATAATAATTTCTGGTATATGAAATTTTTTGGCAATTTTAGATGAACCATCAACTAAAAAATCTGCTCCTTTTATTAATAGTATAAATCCTAAAATAATTAAAACTACTTCAAGTATCATATATGCCCTCCTTATATTAACAACTCTACTATCTTATCTCTATTTTAAATACTTGTCAATGCTTAATATTGTAAGAATTATGTTTTACATATAAGTCCGCTTCATCTTGCACGATGTAGGGCATTTTCTTTTTTTACTACGTATAAAAAAGAAAATGCCCTACATCATCGTGAAGCTAGTTAGAAATAAATTAAAAACTGAACAGTAACTACTAATGACTACATAATATAATAGTAACAAAAGTAATCTTGGAAATCTACATTTTTAAGCCACATAAGCAAACAAACGATAGCGAAAAGCTCGAGTGCGATTTTTCTCAACCTACATATAATATTTTATATTCGTAGGTTGCGATATCAAGGCTTATAAAATGTAGATTAGAAAGATACTTTTCGTTACTATTAAATGAAAAGTTATTATTTAATAGCAACTATTAAAAAAGGATGTGTCATCACACATCCTTTTATATATTACTTCTCTAATCTTATATTTCCAGAAATTGTTTCTATATTTAGCTCTGCATATGGTTCAATTCCCATAACATTTCTTCTGTTTGGTAATGTTACATTTCCAGAAACACTTTTAGTTTGGATTTCACAATTTGAATCTTGGTTTAAATACATTCTCACATTTCCTGAAGTAGTTTTTACTCTTGAAGCTCCTGTTACTTTAAAATCATCACTTTTTACATCACCAGAAATACTTGTTAATTCTACCTCTCCTTCAAATTTCTGAATTTCAATAGTTCCTGAAGTAGTTTTTGCCTCTACTTTTCCTTTTGCACTTTCTACTCTAATATCTCCTGAAACTGTTTTTAATTTTAAGTCTTCATCTATTAAATCTCCTAGTTTAATATCACCAGATATGCTTTCTATCTTAATATTTTTTGCTTCAATATTTCCCATTTTTATATCTCCACTAGTTGAAGATATAGTTAAATCTTTAAATTTTAAGTTTTCTTCTACTTCTACATCGCCAGATACAGATTTTATTTCTAAACTTTCCTTATATTCTTTTGGAATATAAACATCATATACACTTTGCTCCATAAATCCCATATAAAATACAAAAAAACGTGGTTTAGTACTTTCTATAACTGTTATGTGTTTTGCTGTTTTATCTACTTTAAATAATAATTCTTCATCTAATTCTTTATACGAATATTGTACAACACGTATTTGGTTATCTTCTGTAAAAAACACATTTACATCAGATGATTTAAATTCTAAACTTACTTTTTCTAAATCAAACAATGAAATTAGTTGTTCTTTTTTAATATGTTCTTCTTTTCTTAAATCACTTAAATCTCCAAAACTCATAAACCAATTCCAACCTTTATTTTGAATTGCAAACATTAAAATATTACATAGAACACTTACAAAAATAATTAGTACAATAATTAGTATAATAATTCCCATTTTCTTCATTCTAATCCTCCCCTAGTTTAAACATTAATTTTATAATACTTTCTATTAATGATGCAATTAAAAAGATAATCCATGAAATATACCATATTCCAAAAGTAAAGCTAACTACTAAATATATAATTACTGTTAAGGTCCATAATATTGAATCTATTGCCTTTTTTATTTCTTTATTTTTATCTTTTTTACCTTTCCATTCTTTAAATTCCTCTACCATCGTATCTTCATATTTTGTATATTTAGGCTTCGTCATAAAATGATATATTAAAATACAAGTAGCAAGACCAGCCATTGTTAAAAATGCCGACACTGTTACAAATTCTGGAAGAGCTAATTCCTCTAATACAACACACGCAATTACAGCTAAAATATATAGACCAACACATACTGAAACTATTAATGCTGTCTTTTTTCTTCCTTCTTCTATATATCCTTTATGAATTGGGTTATTTTTATTTAATTCTTCAATTAATTCCTCTACGTTTCCAATTTCTTTTACTACTGTTTGTAATGCTTCCTCTTCTTTTTTACCTTGTTTTAGTAAATCTTCATACTTATCTTCTGCATTTGAAATAATTTCGTCTTTCAAATCATTTGCTCTTTTTGTATTTGGAGCATTTTCAAATAAAATATTTACTTCTTTTCTAATTTTTTCATTCATTGCTTTTTCCCCCTTTTTATTTTAAACAACATCTGATTTTCTTGGCATAACAATTGCTGCTATAATATATGCAATAATACCTCCACCCCAACAACAAGAAAATATGATCCACGCTAAACGTACAAGTGTTGGATCTATATCGAAATATTCTGCAATTCCTCCACATACTCCATCTAATTTTTTTCCTTGTTCAATTTTGTATAACTTTTTTTGCATAAATTTCCCTCCTTCTAAATCAATTTATCAATTAGATCTTTTGTTAAATTCCATTCTTCTATGCTCTTTTTGTAAAATTCAATTCCAATATTTGTAATTGAATAATATCTACGTCTTGCACCACTATTTCCTTCTCCCCAAAAAGATGTAATATATCCTGCTTCTTCTAACCTCCTAAAAGCACAATAAAGTGTTGCATCATTTAATTCATATCTATCATTTGTCTTCTCTTTTATCGATTTATTAATTTCATAGCCATAGCTATTTCCTTTCATTAAATGTGCTAATATTATTGTTTCTGTATGACCACGAATAATATCTGCTCTAATTGACATATTATCACCTACCTTTTATAATAACATTATAATTCAATATACCTTATGTGTCAAGGTATATTGAATAAAAAAATAGAAACAATTTAATGTTCCATATTTTATATATAATTGGGCAGGCACAAGACCTGCTCCTACATATTTATTTAATTACTTTCCTCTACCTTTTCTATTTTCATAACATCAATTTGAACTGGATATGTTTCCATTACAATCCCTGTATATGTAATTTCTACTTTATCTCCTATTTTTAAATCTATCTTTTTTTCTTTTGGAAATCCTACCATAACCTTATCTCCGCATATTTAGGCTATTTTGTGGTTTTACAAAAAATAGATTTTCTTTTACCTCTAATACCTCACCTATAAAGGTTTCTCCTGAATCGTGATATATTGTAGTTTTAGGATACATAGCAATAATATACGGTTCATATATTTTTGCATTTTCATCTACATAACAAATTTCAGCATAAAGTGCAAGTGTTAATTCTATATGTTCTTCCTCTTCTATTTCAGTAATTCCATAAAAATTTCCTGGAAAATCATCATTAGTTGTTATAATTCTATCTTCTTGTCTTGAAAACTTATCTCTTGTACTATCGTGTCTTATTTTATATTTGCCTTCTTTTGTGTATTCTACATCTGTAAGGATTAAATCTCCCTCAGTTGTCCACTGTGCAACTCTTAAAATATCTGGTATTCTATTTTTACTATTAACTCCAGTATTTTCAATGAACTTGTCTAACATTCCTTTATTATATATATTCTTATAGGAAATAATTAGACATCCATCTTTTAAAGCTTGTTCAAAAGTATATTCTTTTGGTAATTGTTCTAATGGTACATATTTTGTATTTTGCTTAATTTCATTATTTACAATATTTTTTGTATTTTCTTCTACATAAGTATCATAATTCATAAAATAGCTACCAATATATGTTTTATCATTTCCATCTATTACATTATAATCAATTATTTTATATCCTAAGCCAATATACATAGTAGTTCCACCATCTTTAAAAACCTTATATTTCACTGCAAATATAGGTGGTTTGTCATTTTTTATTCTATAACTATCTACTGCAAAAAATAGCATTCCTAATAATAAAACTCCTATAATAATTAAAATAATTACAATTCCTATTTTCTTTTTCATTTTATCACCTTTTCCTTTCATTATTTAGACGAATTTAATTTTCTTTTTTGTTGGTGTTTTTGAAAAATTATTAAGAAAATTATTGAAATTATTAAAAACCCTCCCGAAATACCTAATAAATAATAGTTATTTGCTTGTATCTCTTCAGATATTTTTTCTGGAAATTGAATAGAATTTTCAATTTTTTCAGTTTCTACTATGTTTTTTCTTTCATTATCAAATGCATTTGTATCTTTTGAAATTTCATTTTCTTTCTTCATAGTACTTTCCTCTATGTTTTCTTGTACATTCTCTTGATTTGCCTGTTCATTTTTTATTTCTATGTTCTGTTGTACATTATTCTTTTTTCTTGTATTTTGACTTAATACATAAGCAATAGCAAATAATAAACTTGTTGTAAAATTTCCTAAAGATATTTTTAATGCTTTTACTGCTCTATAATACTTCCATTGAACTGTTCCTATTGGCATATTTAGTAAAGTTGCAATTTGTCTAAACTTTAATTTAGACAATACTTTTAATGAAATTATTTCTTGTTCTTCTTTATCTAAACCACTAATAAGTTTTTGATAATCCTCTTTTTCTATTATATCTTCTATTTTTGTATCTTCATCAACTAATTCATAGATTTCTTCTAAGCAAACTTCTTTTTTGTTTTTTCTAATATATGATATTGCTTCATTTTTAGTAACAGTATATAACCACGTAGCTTCTCTTTCCGTTGGCAGTTTTTCTTTTGGCATTTCAATAATTTTTGCAAATACATTTTGCATTACATCTTCTGCATTTTCTTTGTTTTTTAAAATAGAAAATGCAATTTTATAAATCAACTTACTGTAATTTTCATATAGTTCTTTCTGTACTTGTTCTCCTGATATTTGTTTTTTCATTAATTCATGTAATTTTACTTTATCTATTTTCATTAACTATTATTCTCCTAAATTTTTATAATTTGTATTTAGTAAATTATCTCCAAACATCATTTATATACTTTGTTAAAGCCATAATAAATGCACTTTCAGTTAAATCTATTCTTGATATTTCACCATGTGTTAAGTCCCCGAATAGCCCCACCTTTATTATGTCTTTCCTCATCTTTTGTAAATACTTTATTCATTACTTGACTTAATTCTGTATCTATAATATCTTTTACTAGTCTTTCTGGCACTGGAAATGATGCACTTGTACCATAACTTTCAAAATTTTCATTATCTTCAATAACTGCAAGATTGGTAATCATCCATCTTCCTAACGAATTATAAATTCCACTTTCACTTGAAATATACAAATCTGCTTTTATATTGTTTTGTTTACAATATTCTTTTAAGTTCTTTACTCTATTTTTTGCACCTATATAAATTTCATCATTTACTGGCTCTTCACTTACATTTGACTCTACTTTTATTCCTTCTATTTCTACATTTTCAAAATATTTTAATAATGCTCTTTTTGCACCTTCTATTTTTCCTTCATTTCTTGTTCCCATTAATACTTTCATATATTTTTCATCCTTTTTCTATACTTGACTTTTCTCAAATCATATCATATTTAAAAAAATAACACAATAAAAGCTATATAACTTATGTTACATAGCTTTTATATTTCTAAATATTTAGGTTGCCGCCTATGTGTATACACTATTTCATAGCTTCCTCTACTGCAACTGCAACTGATACAGTAGCACCAACCATTGGATTATTACCCATTCCAATTAATCCCATCATTTCAACGTGTGCTGGAACTGATGATGATCCTGCAAATTGTGCATCTGAATGCATTCTTCCCATTGTATCTGTCATACCATATGAAGCAGGTCCTGCTCCCATATTATCTGGGTGAAGTGTTCTTCCTGTTCCTCCACCTGATGCAACTGAAAAGTATTTTTTACTTTGTTCAATACATTCTTTTTTATATGTACCTGCAACTGGGTGTTGGAATCTTGTTGGGTTTGTAGAGTTACCTGTAATTGATACATCTACTCCCTCCATATGCATTATTGCTACACCTTCTCTAACATCATTTGCACCATAGCATCTAACTTTTGATCTTTCTCCATCAGAATATGCAATTTCTTTTACTACATTTACTTTTCCTGTGAAGAAATCAAAATCTGTTTGTACATATGTAAATCCATTAATTCTTGAAATTACTTGTGCAGCATCTTTTCCAAGTCCATTTAAAATTACTCTTAATGGTTCTTTTCTTACTTTATTTGCAGATCTTGCAATACCAATTGCTCCTTCTGCTGCTGCAAAAGATTCATGTCCTGCTAAAAATGCAAAACATTTTGTTTCTTCGCTTAATAGCATAGATGCTAAGTTTCCATGTCCTAATCCTACTTTTCTATCATCTGCAACTGAACCAGGAATACAAAATGCTTGTAATCCTTCTCCAATAGCTTTTGCAGCATCTGCTGCTTTTGTACAACCTTTTTTAATTGCAATTGCTGCACCTAGTGTATATGCCCAACACGCATTTTCAAAACATATTGGTTGAACACCTTTTGCAATATCATAAGGATTAAATCCTTTTTCTTTACAAATATTTAGTGCATCTTCAAAATCTTTAATTCCGTATTTTTCCATTACAGGTTTAATTTGGTTTATTCTTCTTTCATAACTTTCAAATGTTACTGCCATAATTATTCTTACCTCCTATTATTCTTGTTATTATATAATCAGCTTTACTTTATTTAAATGAATTTTTTGAGGTTGGAGATTTGAAGTTTGAGGTTAGATTTAAAGAAATTTCTTCGAAGAGTTTTCTTTATTTTCCAACATCCAACATCCAATTTCCAACTTCTAACTATAAGCCTTAAAACTAAACAAAAGTAGTATATTGCTAGGAAAATAATTAAAAATTTTTTAGATAGTACATTGGTACATCGAAAAAATTTTTATGAAGTTTGACACTGCAAGATGCTGCTTTTGTTTTATTTTTTATTCTTTTCTAGGGTCTATCTTCTTAACTGCTTCATCAAATCTTCCATATTTTCCACTTGCTTTTTCAATTGCTTCTGTTGGTTCAATTCCTTTTTTAATGTTTTCCATCATTTTTCCTAAGTTTACATATTTGTATCCTATAATTTGGTTATCTTTGTCTAAACCAATTTCTACTATGTATCCTTCTGCAAGCTCTAGGTATCTTGGTCCTTTTGAAAGTGTTGAATAAATTGTACCTACTTGAGATCTTGTTCCTTTTCCTAAATCTTCAAGCCCAGCTCCTATTGGAAGTCCTCCTTCTGAAAAAGCAGATTGTGTTCTACCATATACTATTTGTAAGAATAATTCTCTCATAGCAGTATTTATAGCGTCACAAACAAGGTCTGTATTTAATGCTTCAAGTATTGTTTTTCCTACTAAAATTTCTCCAGCCATTGCTGCTGAATGTGTCATTCCTGAACATCCTATTGTTTCAACTAATGCCTCTTGAATAACTCCTTCTTTTACATTTAATGTTAGTTTACACGCTCCTTGTTGTGGTGCACACCAACCAATACCGTGTGTTAATCCTGATATATCTTTAATTTCTTTTGATTTCACCCATTTTCCTTCTTCTGGAATTGGTGCTGGTCCATGGTCTACTCCTTTTGCTACTGGACACATTTCTTCTACTTCTTTTGAATAAATCATTTTTTCATTTCTCCTTTCATATAATCGTCTTATTCATATTTACAGCTTTCTTATTCATTACTTTAATATTATATTACTAAAATATAAAAGTTTCAATACAAAATATGACTTTTTTATTAATATTTCTTCTTTTATTTCGCTGTAAATTTATATTACTTGTTTTCTTATTTACATATATAGTTAAATATGTTATAATTTAGTTATATATTAAATATATGCTGAAGGGAGAATTGCTATGCGGCTTCAAATCCGATTTTTAGTAATTGGTAGATGTACTTTCTACCCCTAAAGACAAACTGGTGTGGCGCACACTAAAGGTAGGCATCGTATGATGCCTATCTTTTTATATTTTTAATATTTGACTTTTTATTTGTATATTTTCCTCTTCTTCATTTCCCACTTCTTGCTCTTCACTTTTGCCGTAGGCAAGTATAGTATTCACCAATTCTGCTTATAGGCTTTCTATAAATCCCTTCATTATATGTAGTAATATTCTTATTATGATATTCCTCTTCTTGTAAATATTTTTCTATCATTCTTCTATCTTTTTTTGAATAACTTGATAATGGTATTTTTAGATATTTATATCTAAAGATAAGATGTCTATCATTACTTGTATATTTAGAATTTACTAAATCATCATAATTATATTCCACAGTAAATTTTAAATTTTCAATTGATATGGTTATATTCGACCATTGCTTTTCACCCATTCTAATTTGCTCTAAACGTAATTTTTTTATTTCTTGGTATAAATTTTCAGCAAGTTTTAAGTAAGTTTTTTCATCCATATTAAATTTGCTTGGCACTTCATATACATTTACAGGATTCTTTTTTAATACACTTTTAGGATAGTAATAGAAAAACATTTCGCCTGTTTGTACATTACTAAAATGTTCTAATACAGAGGCATACAAATATACACTCTCCCACTTTTCTGGAAGCATATAAAATAATTCACTCTGTATTTTCGCATATATTTTTCTTATATTAGATGTTACAAACATATTTTCCTCTCTACTCTTTTACAATTATACTTTCTCCTGTCATTTCCTCAGGCTTTTCTAAATTCATAATATCTAACATTGTTGGTGCAAGATCTGCTAATTTTCCTGGTTTTAATTTAGCATCATCCATTCCAACTAGTATTAATGGAACAGGGTTTGTTGTATGGGCTGTATGTGGCTCTCCTGTTTTATAATCTATCATTTGTTCTGCATTTCCATGGTCTGCTGTTATAAGTAATACTCCATTTTTTTCTTGTACAGCTTCTACTACTTTACCTACACATTCATCTATTGTTTCTATTGCTTTCACTGCTGCTTCTAAATTTCCTGTATGCCCTACCATATCTGGATTTGCATAATTTAGTATTATTGTATTATATTTTTCACTTTTAATTGCTTCTAATACTTTATCTGTTACTTCATATGCACTCATTTCTGGTTTTAAATCATAGGTTTCTACTTTTGGAGATGGTATTAATATCCTATCTTCGCCATTATATTGTTTTTCTTCTCCTCCATTAAAGAAGAATGTGACATGTGCATATTTTTCTGTTTCTGCAATACGAAGTTGTTTTAAACCAATATTGCTTATATATTCTCCAAAGGTATTACTTAGAGCTTCTTTTTTAAATGCAATATGGACATTTGGCATTGTTTCATCATATGGAGTCATACATACAAAATATAAGTTTAAATTTTTATTTTCAAATCCATCAAATTTATCATCTACTAATGCTCTTGTAAGTTCTCGTGCTCTATCTGGTCTAAAGTTAAAGAATACTACAGAATCATTTTTATCAATTGTAGCAACTGGTGTATCTCCATTACAAATTAAAGTTGGCTCTACAAATTCATCAAATACTTCTTTTTGATAAGACGCTTCTATTGCAGCTGTTGCAGTTTGATATTTTTCTCCAACGCCATTTACTAAAGCATCATATGCTTTTTTTACTCTTTCCCATCTTTTATCTCTATCCATTGCGTAAAATCTACCAGTAATGCTTGCAATTTTACCAATTTCTTTTTCTTTCATTTTTTCTTCTAATTTTGTAATATAGCTTTCTGCTGATGCTGGTGGTGTATCTCTTCCATCTAAGAAACAATGTACATATACCTGTTCAATTCCTTTTCTTTTTGCAAGTTCAAGTAATGCATATAAGTGACGTATATGACTGTGAACTCCACCATCTGATAATAATCCCATTATGTGTAAACTAGAATTATTCTTTTTGCAATTTTCTGCTGCTTCACTAAACTCTTCTACACTAAAGAAATCTCCATCTTCAATTGATTTTGTAATTCTTGTCAGTTCTTGATATACAATTCTTCCTGCTCCAATATTTGTATGTCCTACTTCTGAATTTCCCATTTGTCCCTCTGGAAGTCCTACATTTAAACCGCTTGTATAAATATCTGTTGTTGGCCACATCTTCATTAATTTATCAATATTAGGAGTTCTAGCTTGTTTTACTGCATTTCCTTTCTCATTTGTGTTTTCTCCAAATCCATCTAAAATCATTAGCATTGTCAATTTGTTTTCCATAAATTTATTACCTTCCTTTTATTTTCTTTATGTTACTATTTAGTTTCTTTTAATAATTGCTTTAATGATATTGTACAATTTTTTAATACAGCCACCTTTACATCTTCTGTAATTTCATATATTTTTTGTAATGTGTACATATTTTTTTCATTTAATATATATTGAGAAATTGTCTCTGCTTCTGCGTCAATAGTACAATATTCTTTTACTCCATATTTTTGGTATAAATTAAACTTTATAAATGTATCATGTTTTCTTGAATATTTAGAAACAACTTCTATTGCTATATCTGGTGCTCCTATAATACACTTATCAGTAATTTTATTCTCGTCACATACAACTATAATATCTGGTTCAACAATATTATATTCCTTTTTAGGTTCTTTAACTCCAGATAAACACACATCCAATGGTGAAATAAAAACCTTGCATTTTTTTCCTTTTAAATAATTATGAAGTTGAACATATAATTCACCTACTATGTCTTGATGATTTACTGACGGTGAACTCATTTCATATAAAACTCCATCAATTACTTCATACCTTTTACCATCATCAATTTCTAGTAAATCTTGATAAGTATACTTTTTAATGTTATAAGCTAAATTTTCCATATTCTTTTTCTCCTCTTCTTTCATTTATTTAGCCCCCCTTTTTAGTATACTTCCCTTATATTTATTTCATATTAGTAATTTACAATCCCTGCAAAGTCTTCTGGTTTTAGGCTTGCTCCTCCAACTAATGCTCCATCAATATTCTCTGTATTAAATAATTCTTTTACATTCGATGGTTTTACACTTCCGCCATATTGAATTATAACTCTTGAAGCTACATTTTGTCCATATATTTTACAAATTTCGTCACGAATTTCTTTAATACTATTATTTGCATCTTCACTTGTTGCTGTTTTTCCTGTTCCAATTGCCCAAATTGGCTCATATGCAATTATTGTGTTTTCTACTTGCTCATTAGTTAATCCATCTAATGCAAGTTTTGTTTGATTTGTTATTATTTCTTTTGTCTTTCCTTCTTCTCTTTCATTTAAACTTTCTCCAACACATACAATTGGTTTTAATTCATTTTTAAAAGCTGCTTTTATTTTTTTATTTACTGTTTCATCTGTTTCAGCAAAATATTGCCTTCTTTCTGAATGACCTATAATAACATATTCTACACCAATAGATTTTAGCATAGAACCTGATACTTCACCAGTATATGCTCCTGTTTCTTCCCAATGCATATTTTGAGCACCTATTTTTATATTTGTATCTTTAAAATGCTTTACTAAACATTTTAAATCTATATATGGAGCACAAATTACAACTTCATTTTCTGTATTTTCCACTAATGGAACAAATTCCTCCATAAATTTTTTTGCTTCTTCTGGATTTTTATTCATTTTCCAATTTCCAGCAATCACTTTTCTTCTCATAAACTAAACCTCACTTTCAATATTTTCTAATGTTTCTTTTCCAATATTTGAATCATTAATAAATTTTATTGCCATATTAATTTTTTCTTCTAATTCTGTTGAACAAAAAATCCTCCAATTAGAAGTTATATCTTTTATATCTTTTAATAAATCTTCTATGCTATCTAACTGTTGTATTTCCCTAAATTCTTTATCTTTTGCTTTGTTATTTATACTTTCTTGTAATTGTTCAATTGTATGATTTATCATTATACAATATAAATGACACTTCTTATTTTTTAATAATGGATGTGGTAAATTAATCTCACCCAAATTCCAAAATTTTATAATTTTTTCTGGAAGTATTCCTGTTTCTTCGTTAATTTCTCTATACATTGCATGTATAGGCAGTTCATTTTCTTTTATATGCCCAGAAATAAAGTCCTTTTTTCCTGGGTCTAATTTTAAATCATCTTTTCTTACAAAACAAAAAATTTTTCCTTGTGAATTTGTTACAATCGTTGAAACAAATTCTTCTTTATCAGCTTTCATACTATTTTCATTTCCCCTACTTCTATTTATCTTGTAAACATTCAATTCCTGGTAGTTTTTTACCTTCTAAAAACTCTAAACTTGCTCCACCACCAGTAGAAATGTGTGTCATTTTATCTGCTAATCCTGCTTTTTCTATAGCTGCTGCCGAATCTCCACCACCAATTATTGTTATAGCATCTACGTCAGCAAGTGTTTTTGCAATTTCATTTGTTCCTATTGCAAATTGGTCAAATTCAAATAGTCCTAATGGTCCATTCCATACTATTGTTTTTGCATTTTTTAATTCTTCTTTATATAATTTTATTGTTTCTTCTCCTATATCAAACCCTTCCCAACCAGCTGGTATTTCATTATATTTTACAGTTTTACTCTCTGTATCTTTGTCAAATTCTTTTCCTATTTTTGTATCAATTGGAAGCATAAATTTTACACCTTTAGCTTTTGCTTTTTCCATTAATTCTTTTGCTAAATCTAGTTTATCTAATTCGCATATAGAATTTCCAACTTCATATCCTTGTGCCTTAAAGAAAGTATATGCCATTGCTCCACCAATCATTAATGTATCTACTTTTTCAAGTAAACTATTTATAACTCCTATTTTATCTGAAACTTTTTTTCCTCCTAAAATAGCCACAAATGGTCTTTTGGGGTTTTCTAAAGCATTTCCCATAAAATCAATTTCTTTTTCAATTAGGAAACCTGAAACTGCTGGTAAGTAATCTGCAACTCCTCTAGTTGAAGCATGTGCTCTATGTGAGGTTCCAAAGGCGTCATTTACATAAATTTCAGCAAGACTTGCAAGTTCTTTTGCCATTTCTGGATCATTTTTTTCTTCTCTTGCATCAAAACGTACATTTTCAAGTAAAACTACTTCTCTTTCATTCATATTAGCAACCAATTTTTTTGCACTTTCACCTACTATATCTTCTGCAAGTTTTACTTCTACTCCTAATTCTTTAGATAATTCTTTTGCAACTGGTGCTAAGCTAAATTCTTTCTTTACTTCTCCCTTTGGTCTTCCAAGGTGTGAACAAAGAATAAGTTTTGCCCCATTTTCTATTAAATATTTTATAGTTGGTAATGATGCTACTATTCTTCTTGTATCTGTAATATTTCCGTTCTCATCTTGTGGTACATTAAAATCTAAGCGTACTAATACTTTTTTTCCTTTTACATCAATATCTTTTACTGTTTTTTTATTCATAAAAACCTCCATCTAGAACATAGTTTATGCTCTTTTTTAATATTAATAATATAATTGGTTAAAATAGGTAAATTTCACCATACTGTATTATATCCTATTTTTATCAAGCAATACCATTGTATACTAAAAAAGAATACTTTTCAAGTATTCTTTTGGGGAAATTTAATTAAGTAATGCAGTGTGGGGGCTAAAAATGGTATGCGACCCTTAGGCAGTATACCATACTGCCCCTACAATGTTTGCATTTTGTATTGTTGTTTTTTCTGGGCGGACACGAGGTCCGCCCCTACATCGCTTGCAATAGATTTTAGTACAAAAACGTTATCTTGTAATCCAATATATATGTCGTTAAGCATTATTAGATAATTCTTTTATTTTTTCTTGATACATTTTCATAAGTTCTGCTACACAGTCACTTTCTGTCATGTTTTTCCAGTCAAAACCATAGCTTTCCATTACTGCCTTATCGTTTTCTTGATGTGCTTTTCTAAGTTCAGGTGGCATTGTTAGTTCATCGTATAAATCTGCAAGTGAATTATTAGGATATAATGCCCTTGCAGCAAGTATTCCTTTTGCTGTCTTTTCTATTTTTTCTTTTTGTACTTTTGTTATAGCTGGAAATGGAAATGTATTATAAACAATAGTATTTGAATAACTATAATCACTTTTTAATCTTCCACAAATAGCTCTTGTCCATGCCATATGTACATTAGAATTAATTATTCCAAAAATATATATAGTAGAATTTTCTATTACAAAAAGTTTATCACCTGGAATTATTTTCCCAGCTAAATAATCAATTGGAATATATTTTCTTTTTTGTGAAGATACTTTGGGTATTGCTACATATCCATTATTATATTCTTTTCTTCTCATAAATAGCATAGGGGTATCAGCTAATTTAATAGTAGACGAACTTTTGCTTTGTAATCTAAAATTTTTAACTTTTTCTATTCTATCCATAATATTTTTACATTTTCGTACTTCTGCAATATCTACATTTTGAAGCCAAATACAATATCTAGGTTTTCTGTCTATAAAATCTTTTCCCATCATATATGGTCTAATAAATTTTTGTACTAGTGGCTCTTTCTTTATTAATTCTTCCATTTCTTCTTTTGTTAATATTAAATATCCTCCATCAACTGGGTCATTACCCCTAAACATTTCTGGAACATTGCTAATAGGTTTTGATGATGGTTCTATAAAAATAATCGGTCCTTCATTTAAGTAAAAATTAATTTGTTTAACTATTTTTTTAGTATTATTTTCAAAAATCACTTTATCTTGTATATTATCTATTGAACTAAAGCCTATAACAACGCAATGTACACGTGCTTTTAGGCTTGCTTCACTATCCCATATAAAAGTTTTATGTGCAAAATTAATATGAATATTATATTTTTCCTTTAAAACTTTCCATATAGATAACACTTGACCTCCTTGAGAAATAGAATTGGTAGCTACAAATGCACATTTTATATATGTATTTTTAATATATTTAGCACTTTTAGCAAACCACCCTGAGACATAATCAATATCTTTACTTTCAAATATATTTAAGTCTTTAATATCTCTTTTTTGTTTTTCTGTTTGCCAAGCAGCACCTACAAATGGTGGATTTCCCATTATATAGTTAAGTTCTTCTTTTTTTACTACTTCTTCCCAGTCTATTCTTAAAGCATTTGCTTCTACTATGTTTGCATATGTTTTTAATGGTAAAAAGTCTAAGTTTATATGTAATAGTTTCTCTGTTTCTTTCATCATTTGGCTTTCTGCTATCCATAATGCAGTTTTTGCAACTGTTACTGCAAAATCGTTTATTTCTATTCCGTAAAATTGACCTATTGATACTTGTATTGGCGATATGTTTTCTTCTCCTATTCCTATTTGTCCTTTATTTAGGGTTTCTATTACTTCATTTTCTAATTTTCTTAATGATATATATGTCTCTGTTAAAAAGTTCCCACTTCCACACGCTGGGTCTAGGAATTTTAAGTTTGCTATTTTTTGTTGAAACTCACTAAGCTTTTTCTTTTTTGTTTTTATTACTGTTATTTCCTTTATTTCTTCTAGTTCTTCCTTTAATTCATCCAAAAATAATGGGTCTATTACTTTATGTATGTTTTCTATTGAGGTATAGTGCATTCCTCCACTTCGCCTTGTTTCTGGATTTAGTGTGCTTTCAAATACCGCTCCAAATATGGTTGGACTTATATCGCTCCAGTCAAAGTTTTCACTTGCTTTTGTTAGTAATATTTCTTTTACTTTTTCATTTAGCATCGGTATTTCTATATTTTCCTCTGCAAATAGTCCACCATTTACATATGGAAATTCTGCTAATTCTTCTGTTAAATATGGGTCTCTTTCTTCTATTTTTGTATCTAATATTTTAAACAGCTTTATTAGGGCTTCTCTTATATAGATTGCTTCAAAACGTGCTAAATAGTCGTGAAACATATTGCGTTTTCCAAATATTCCTGCGTCTTCTGCATATAAACAAAATACTAGCCTTACACATAACATATTTAAACTTTTTAGAGATTCTTCATTATTGGGGTCTTTATATAATGGCAATATTTCTTCATATAGTTTTCCTACTAATTCCCCTGCTTGTATTGATACTTCCATCTCTTTTTTTAGGTTTTCACTTTTACTATCTACTATAAATTGTAACCTATAATATTCTTTTTCTAAGTCTTTTAACAATATTTCTTCTGGCTCTCCATTTGGGTTTTCCATATTATATATTAAAAATGATTTAAAATTACAAGTTATTACATATTTTGGATGCTTTGAAAGTGGTAGTTCTGTAATGTATTTTTTAGCTTGTTGAAATGGAGTAAGTAAGTTTCCATCTGCTTGTCTTATTCCTTTTTTCAAATCTTTATCTATACTTTTTTGTTCTATTAATATTTTTGTACTTGGTATATATCCGTCTATAAATCCTGTACTTTTATCTATATGTACTTGGTCTTCAAATTCTATAAATTCTGTTGGTTTTTCTATTCCCAATACTTCATTTAATAATTGTAGCCAAAATTTTTGGCTTTCTCCTTTTTCATATCCTTTATCTTTCCAATATTCTACAAATTCTTTTGCTCTTTTTTGTTGTTTGTTTCCTATCATATGTATTCCTCCATATACCACTAATCTTTTGTAAATTATACAATAAAAGACAAATAATTTCAAATTATCTGTCTTTTATTATATGAAAAGCCAAAGTATTAAGGCTTCTTGATTTGTTATTCATTTAACTAACCTAATTCTGCAAAATATTTTATTGTTCTTACCATTTGGCTTGTATATGAGTTTTCATTATCATACCAAGCAACAACTTGAACTTGATACAATCCCTCTTGTACTTTTGTTACCATTGTTTGTGTTGCATCAAATAATGAACCATATGTTATTCCTATAATATCAGAAGATACTAATAACTCTTCTGTATATCCATAAGATTCATCTGCTACAGATTTCATTTGTTCGTTTATTTTTTCAACTGTAATATCTTCACCTTTTACAACAGCTACAAGTATTGCTGATGAACCTGTTGGAACTGGAACTCTTTGTGCAGATCCTATTAATTTTCCATTTAATTCTGGAATAACAAGTCCAATTGCTTTTGCTGCTCCTGTTGAGTTTGGAACAATATTTACAGCTGCTGCTCTTGCTCTTCTTAAATCTGCTTTTCTGTGAGGTCCATCAAGTAACATTTGGTCGCCAGTATAAGCATGAACTGTTGTCATTATTCCTGATTCTATTGGAGCAAAATCATTTAATCCTTTTACCATTGGTGCTAAACAGTTTGTTGTACATGATGCAGCTGAAATTATTTTATCTTCTTTTGTTAAAATATTTTCATTTACACCAAATACTACTGTTGGTAAATCTTTTCCAGCTGGTGCTGATATAACTACTTTTTTAGCTCCTGCATCAATATGTGCCTGTGCTTTTTCTTTTGTTGTGTAGAAACCTGTACATTCTAATACAACATCTACACCAATTTCTCCCCAAGGCAAATCTTTTGCATCTTTTTGGGCATATATTTTTATTGTTTTTCCATCTACTGTAATTGAATCTTCTCCTGCTACTACTGTATCTGCTTTTTCATATCTTTTTTGAGCTGAGTCGTACTTTAATAAATGTGCAAGCATTTCTGGACTTGTTAAATCGTTTATTGCAACAATTTCATATCCTTCCGCTCCAAACATTTGTCTAAATGCTAGACGTCCTATACGTCCAAAACCATTAATGGCTACTCTTACTGACATAATTTTTTCCTCCTCTTTTGAAGTTCGAAGTTGGAAGTTTGAAGTTGGATTATAAGTAATTTACTCAAAATAATTACTATTTTTCTAACTTCTTACATCTAATTTCTAACTTCTATTTTTATTATTGTATCCTTTCTAGGACTTTTTTATTCTATATCAAAAAATAACACTTTGCAAGTGTTATTTAATATTTTTCTAAATAGATAATAGTTTTTTATAGTAAATTTTCTTAACCGCCTTGATTCAAAACATTTGCCATTTATTGTAATTTATGTTAATATATATAAGTTTGTATATATTTTTTAAATAATCATTGACAAGGAGGAGCATACATATGCAAGCTAACACATCTATAGTAAATTTTGAGGCACTTATGGATTATTTAAAAACCAATATGGAAAACTATTCTGAAGAAGAAAAAGAAATCCTTCTGTTGCTATTTACTATAGCATACAAAAAGCAACCTAAAAGACATCTTCTTTTTTGCAATTGGAGTTTACATAGTTATTCAAAAAACTATACTCCGGACGATGCAATTGCTTTATGTGAAAATTTCATTAACTATAATTTGCAACTTGATTTGCAGCTTGATATGAGTTTTCCTGAAGCAATTGACCTTCTAAAGATAGCTTTTCCAAAAATAGCCCACTAAGTTAGCGGGTTATTTTTATCTTTTTAAATTTAATATTTCTTTTGCAAATTTTGTTATATCCTCCAAATGATTTTTAATTACATTTTCAAGTACTTCTTCATCAATTTGTTTATAATAACTGCTTCATTCTCCACACTTTTCATCTCTTTTTATTTTTTTATTTCATCAATAATTTCTTTTCTGGCTTCATTAAGTTCTAGGTATTCTCTATATGAATCTAGTTTATATAAATCAAATGAATATTCATCTTTACAATATAAAGTTTCTCCATTTATTAATATTTCATATCTAAATCCATCATTTTCTATTTTCTTTAAATTTACTAAATCAATGTCTTTTTTTAATTCATCTGCTAATAAATTACTAAGTTCATATAATTCTTTTTTTGTAATGTCTTCATCTATTTTTATTGCAATATCAATATCACTTTCTTCATTTTGCGTTCCTCTCACATAGCTTCCAAAAAGAACAATAGCATCACAATTTATTCGATTAGTTATTATTTCAACGATCTTATTTTTTAATTCTTCCATATTCCAAATTTCCTTATTTTAAACTGATTTTATTCTATATCAAAAAATAACACTTTGCAAGTGTTATTTTTGATTCTATCCAAATATTCCTCTTTTTTTCACAGGAGGTTGTTCATTCATTGTTTTTGCAAGTTCTACTAAAAGTTCTCTTTGTTCTTTAGATAAACGCTTTGGTGTTTGAACTTCTACTGTAAAAATTAAATCTCCTTCATAATTTCTATTTACTGCTTTAAATCCTTTTCCTTTTACTCTAAAGCGTGTTCCTGTACTTGTTCCTTCTGGTATTTTAAAGTTTTCTGTACTTCCATCTACCATTGGTATTTTTAATTCTGCTCCTAATGCTGCTTGTGTAAAGGTTATTGGTATATCACATAGTACGTTATAATCTTGTCTTGTAAAAATACTATGTCTTTTAATATGTACAGTTATATATAAATCGCCCTTTGGAACACCTTTTTCACCTGGTGTTCCTTCTCCACGTAATACAACAGTTTGATTTTCATCTATTCCTGCTGGTATTTTTACTTTTATTCTTGCTGGTTTTCTTACAGTTCCCTTTCCTCTACAAGTTTCACAAGGTTCTTTTATAACTTTTCCTTCTCCATGACAAGTTGGACAAGTTCTTGTGGTTTGCATTTGACCAAGTATTGTTGTTTGTACTTGCTGAATTCTTCCTGTTCCATTACACATAGAACATGTATCAACTTTACTTCCTGGTTTTGCACCACTTCCATGGCAAGTATCACAAGTATCCTCTCGGTTAATATTAATTTCTTTTTCTACTCCTAAGAAAGACTCTTCAAAAGTAATTTCCATATTGTATCTTAAATCTGCACCCTTAGTTGGTCCAGTGTTTGCTCTTGAGGACCTTCCATTAAATCCTCCTCCAAAAAATGAAGAGAAAATATCTCCTAAGTCCCCCATATCAAAGCCATCAAAACCAGATGTAGAATATGAATAATATCCACCTTGGCCTCCACCACCAAAACCGCCTGGTCCATTATGTCCAAATTGGTCATACATTCTTCTTTTTTGTGGATCAGATAAATTTTCATATGCTTCATTTACTTCTTTAAATTTAGCTTCTGCTTCTTTTTTATTATCTGGGTTTGCATCTGGATGATATTTTTTAGCAAGTCTTCTATATGCTTTTTTTAGTTCATCGTCACTCGCATTCTTTTCTACCCCTAAAACCTCATAATAATCTTTTTTTTGTTCAGCCATTTTTGTCCTCCAATTTGGAGGTTAGAGGTTAGAGGTTGGAGGTTAGAATATACAATTTAGAATATATGTCTAAATTTTCAACTTCCAATCTCCAACTTCTAATTTCCAACTTCCAATTATTTATTTTCTCCGTCTTCTTCTACTTTGTAATCTGCGTCATATACGTTTCCATTATCAGTAGCTCCTTCTGCACCTGCATTTGGATCTACACTTTCTGCTCCTGCATTTGGATTTGCTTGTTTGTATAATTTTTCAGATATTTCATAGAAAACAGCTGTTAGCTTTTCTGTTGCTTCTTTTATTTTATCTACATCAGTTCCTTCTAATGCTTTTTTTACATTATCAATTTCAGTTTCTACTCTTGCTTTTTCTTCTCCTGAAACTTTATCTCCTAAATCTTTTAATGTTTTTTCACTGTTGTATACTAAACTTTCAGCATTGTTTCTAGCCTCAATTTCTTCTTTTTTCTTTTTATCTTCACTAGCATGTG
This sequence comes from uncultured Clostridia bacterium, assembly GCA_948630815.1. Classification (GTDB taxonomy): domain Bacteria; phylum Bacillota; class Clostridia; order TANB77; family CAG-508; genus RGIG8482. The sequence goes on along the minus strand of CAPIEU010000004.1, from coordinate 24,662 downwards.
CTTCTGCATCTTTAACAGCTTTTTCAATATCTTCATCTGAAAGATTTGTACTTGCTGTTATAGAAACATCTTGGCTATTTCCTGTTGCCATATCTTTTGCAGATACATGAACTATACCGTTTGCATCTATATCAAATGTTACTTCGATTTGTGGCACTCCACGTGGTGCTGCTGGTATTCCTGTTAATTGGAATCTTCCTAAGGTTTTGTTATATGCAGCCATTTCACGTTCTCCTTGTAAAACGTGTACTTCAACTGAGGTTTGACCATCTGCTGCTGTTGAGAATATTTGTGATTTTTTAGTTGGTATTGTTGTATTTCTTTCAATTAATTTTGTAAATACTCCACCATAGGTTTCAATACCAAGTGATAATGGTGTTACATCAAGTAATACTAAGTCTTTAACATCTCCTGAAAGTACACCACCTTGAATTGCTGCACCTATTGCAACACATTCATCTGGGTTTATTCCTTTATCTGGTTCTTTTCCTGTTACTCTTTTTACAAGTTCTTGTACACAAGGTACTCTTGTAGAACCACCAACAAGTAATACTTTATGAATATCACTAGCTGTTACTCCTGCATCTTTTAATGCTTGATTAACTGGTGTAGCTGTTGATTCTACTAAATCATGAATTAATTCTTCAAATTTTGATCTTGTTAAGGTAATATCCATATGTTTTGGACCTGTTGCATCTGCTGTTATAAATGGTAAGTTAATATTTGTTTGTTGTACTCCTGATAATTCTATTTTTGCTTTTTCAGCAGCTTCTTTTAAACGTTGCATTGCCATTTTATCAGCTGATAAATCAACACCTTGTTCTTTTTTGAATTCTGCTACTAGGTAGTCTATAATTTTTTGGTCGAAGTCATCTCCACCTAAATGGTTATTTCCACTTGTTGCTAAAACTTCAAATACTCCATCACCAATATCTAGTATTGAAACGTCGAAAGTTCCTCCTCCTAAGTCATATACCATAATTTTTTGGTCTTGATCTTCTTTATCCATTCCATAGGCAAGTGATGCTGCTGTTGGTTCATTTATAATTCTTAAAACTTCTAATCCTGCTATTTTTCCAGCATCTTTTGTTGCTTGCCTTTGTGAATCACTAAAATATGCTGGTACTGTTATAACTGCTTGAGTTACTTCACTTCCTAAATAGTTTTCAGCATCTTGTTTTAATTTTTGTAATATCATTGCTGATATTTCTTGTGGTGTAAATTCATCACCTTCAATTTTTACTTTTTTATCTGTTCCCATACTTCTTTTTATAGATATAACTGTATTATCTGGATTTGTAACTGCTTGACGTTTTGCAATTTGTCCTACTAATCTTTCTCCATTTTTTGAAAATGCTACAACAGATGGTGTTGTTCTATTTCCTTCAGCATTTGGTATAACAACTGCTTCTCCACCCTCCATAACTGAAACACATGAGTTTGTTGTCCCTAAATCGATTCCTATAATTTTTCCCATTTTAATTTACTTCCTTCCTTTTTTATACTTATTTTTCTTTCTTTTGTAAAAATTTATATAATTTAAAATTTAATAACATTATTTATTTGGATAGACACGGAGCCTACCCCTACATTGTTTTAAAACTTTATTCGAAGTTTGACCACACAAGAGACTTCTTTTCATTTGCTTTAGTTTGCTACTACAACCATTGAATGTCTAATAACTTTTTCTTTTATTTTATAGCCTTTTCTAAATTCTTCTTTTATTTCTTTTTCACCTAAATTATCATCTTGAACACTACTTACTGCTTCGTGGTATTCTGGGTTAAAGATTTCTCCTACTGCTTTAATTTGTTCTACACCTAAATTAGATAAAGTGTCTAATAGTTGCTTATGTACCATTTCTACACCTTGTTTATAGTTTTCATCTTCTGTTTTTGTTGCTACTGCTTTTTCTAGGTTATCTACAACTGGCAAAACTGATGATACAATATCTGCAAGCAAAGAATTATATAATCCCTCTCTTTCTTTTGAACTTCTTTTTTTGTAGTTATCAAATTCTGCCATTAATCTTTTATATCTATCAGTAGTTTCTTCTAATTCTAGTTTAAGTTTTTCTGTTTCATTTGTGTCTTGAATTTCTTCTAATTTCTCTTTAACCTTTTCATTATTTTCTTCCATTTATCTTCCTCCTATCTATATCTTTTAGTATATTTACACATCTTTTTCATTCATTTTCTTACTAATATATTTCATTACAGAAATTACTTTTGAATAATCCATTCTTTTAGGTCCTATTATTCCTATTGTTCCTAAATCTTTATCACCTACTGAATGTTTAAAAGTTACTATACTAAAGTCTTTTAATTGTTCATTGTCATTTTCTTCACCTATATATACATTTATATCTTTTGCTATTCCTGAATTTAACATATCTATTACTAAATCTTTTGTATCTAATACATTTACAAAGTTTTTAGCAATTTCTAAGCTTTTAAATTCTGGCAAATCAAATGCTTTATTGGTTCCTTCTAAATATAAATTGCTTTCTTCATCTATTACTTTATTTATTTGTTCTATTATAGGTTTTATCACATCAACACTATAGCTTATTTCAGCAAGTATATATTCCTCCATAGGTTTATCTATTTTGCTTAATGGTTTTCCTTTTAATTTAGAATTAAATAAATTGTTTAATGTTTCTACTTGTGATTCTGTTATATCTTCATCATATTTAATAATGGTTTCTTTAACAAGTCCTGAATCAGTAATTATCACTACCATTAGCATTCTTGTTCCAAGTAATACAAATTTAATTTCACCGAATAATCTGCATATCGTTTTTAGGTCCAATTGCCACTGTAGTATAATGTGTTATTTCTGATAGAGTAGTAGTAGCAATTTTTGTTAAATCTTCAATTTCATTTACTTTTGTAGATAATTTAGATTGAATATATTTTATTTCTTCTATTGATATATCTTCATCATTTAGTAATTCATCAACATAGAACCTATACCCCTTTTCTGATGGAACACGTCCTGCTGATGTATGAGGCTTATCTAAATATCCTATATTTTCAAGTTCTGCAAGTTCATTTCTTACAGTAGCACTACTGTACTCTAATCCATATTTTTTAACAAGAGTTCCTGAACTTACTGGTTCTGCAGTGTTTATATATTCATCTATTACTGCTTGTAATATTTCTTTTTTCCTTTTATCTAGCATATTTTTCACCTCTTTTTAGCACTTTATCAAGATGACTGCTAATTACTTTTAATATATTATAACCAAAATTAGCAATTGTCAACCCCAATTGCTAATTTTTTTGTGAATTCTTTGTGAACTCCTATTTTATTCCAAATATTCTATCTCCTGCATCTCCAAGTCCTGGCACTATGTATCCGATTTCATTTAAGTGATTATCTATACTTGCACAATAGATTTGTACATCTGGATATGCTTCTTCTACTTTTTTTATTCCTTCTGGTGCTGCAATTAAGCATAAAAACTTAATTTTCTTTACTCCATCTTCTTTCATCATTTTTATTGCATCAATTGCTGATCCTCCTGTTGCAAGCATTGGGTCTACAAGGATTACTTCTCTATCAGCTATATCTTTTGGTACTTTATAATAATACCTTACTGGCTCTAAAGTTTCTTCATTTCTATATAATCCAATTACACCTATTTTTGCATTTGGAATAATTTTTGTTATTCCATTACTCATTCCAAGTCCTGCTCTTAATATTGGAACAAATGTGTATCTATCTTCATTGATTTTTTTAGCTATTGTTTTTCCCATTGGTGTTTCTACTTCTACTTCATCTTGAACTGCATCTCTCATTGCTTCATAACATAGAAGCATTGCAATTTCTTCTGCTAATTCTCTAAATTCCTTTGTCCCTGTCAATTTATCCCTTAATATTGCAACTTTATGTTGTATTAATGGATGTTTTACTTCTATTGCATTCATAATATTCCTCCTTTTTTGAAGTTGGAAGTTTGAGGTTTGAGGTTGGATTATAAGTAATTTCTTCGAATAAATCTCAAACTTTTAACTACAACCCCTCTAGTTTCTGTGTTTCATCTCTTAATTTTACTTTTGCTTAATACAAGTTTTTCTCTACATTGTGTATTCGATTTACACATTTACTTTTTCTTTTTCTTCTTTTTTCTCTTTTTTATCAACCTTTGGCATATCTTCTTTTTCTTCTGGTAATAACAAATTAATTAAAATTCCGACTATAGCTGCTAAACTCATTCCAGAAATTGTAACAGATACATCTCCACTAACAATTGAGATTGCTGCTCCTCCAAACCCAAGCACAAGCATACTAGATGCTACTATTACATTTTTTGTTTTTCCAAAATCTACTTGGTTTTGGATTAATACTTTTAATCCATTTACTGCTATAAATCCATAAAGAAGTAAACTTATTCCACCTAATACTGCATTTGGTATTGTTGAAACTAATGCTGTAAATTTTCCTAAAAACCCTAAGCATATAGCAAAAATTGCGGCAAGTCCTATTACCCAAACTGATGCTATTTTTGTCATTCCCACTACTGATGTGTTTTCACCATAAGTTGTATTTGCTGGTCCTCCAAAAAGTCCTGCTACAAATGTTGCAATACCATCTCCTAATAATGTTTTATCAAGTCCTGGTTCTTTTAATAAATCTTTTCCTATAATATTAGATAGCGATGTGTGGTCTCCAATATGTTCTGCCATTGTTACAAGTGCTATTGGTGCAATTGTAAGAACTGCTGAAAAGTTTGGTGTATAACTTACAAATGGAAGTACAAATTGTGGTAAACTAAAGAAGCTTGCTTCTAATACTGGTGCAAAATCTACTAATCCTACACATACAGCTACAATATATCCTGTTATTATACCAATTAAGAAAGGTATAATCTTTAAGAAACCTTTTCCTCTAACAGCAACAATAGCAGTTACTAAGAATGACACTGCTGCAACAAATACAGCTCTCCATTCAACTTCAGCACCAGAAACAAGTCCAACTTGTGATATTGCTGATGGTGCAAGACCTAATCCTATAATCATAATCATTGGTCCTATAACAACTGGTGGTAGTATTTTATCAAGCCATCCTTTTCCTGTAAATCTTATAATTGTAGCAAATACTACATAAATAAGACCTACTACCATAACACCTGTCATAGCTCCTGAAAGTCCTCCTTTTAAGTATGCTGCTGCAAGTGGTGCAATAAAGGCAAAAGAACTTCCTAAATAAACTGGTGATTTTCCTCTTGTACATAAAATATAAATTAATGTTCCAATTCCCGATGTTACTAATGCTACTGGTATTGTAAGCACTGTTGCCTCAGCCTGTGCATTAACTAAAATAGGTACTAAAATTGTAGCACCAAACATAGCGAATACATGTTGAAGTGCAAGTATTATCCATTTTGCAATTGGTGGTTTTTCATTAACATCTAAAACCATTTTACTTTTTTCCATAAATTTCCTCCTAATATTTTCTTATCTAGGGTATAAGGTACAAAAAATCACTAAAATACCATATTTTAGTGATTAATAATTACACATATAATAGAAACAATTGTAGCAAGCACAAAAACTAGCAAAGAAACTTTGCTTTCGAAAATTGTAGTAGCTTTTGTTTTTTCTACAAATTCTTTCATTTTTTACACCCTAAAAAATATTACTACATTTCGTAAATAAATGCAATAGTTTTTTAAATTTCTCTCTCCAAAATTTCTTTTTCTAAAAATATTTCGTAAATCTTTTTTATTTCTTGTTCTACTTTTTTATTGTAATTATCATTTACTGCATCAGTTTTTAGAGTAGTAATTGTGTCATACTCTGGATAATGTTCATCAATATATTCTAGCATTTCTTTAGACATTTGTGAAGTAATAGCAAGTTTAATATCAACACTTGAAACTTGTCTTCCGTTTTAAAAATTTACGATAAACATTTCTAATTTCGTGAATTTCTCTATCATCTGTTATTCCGTTTTATATTTCTATCTATAGCCCTTGCATATTTTGTATCTAAAAATAATGAATAATATTCAAATTTATTTTCTTTTTCCAACTCCTGCAAATAATATAATATCTCAAGCACTTCTTCTCCCCAAGCACTATTAGGTTCTTCTTTTAAATATTGTATATATTGTTCTCCTGAATATTTTTTATATTTTCTACATACTTGTTCTGGATATGAATGTGTATTAAAATATATTCCCGATAAGGGTTTCCATGTGACACAAGAAATAACTCTAGCATTTTTTATTTCTGGAATTATTTGATTAAATAATTGATGAACTATTGTTGAATTTGTATTTATTCTATCATAAAAATATTCTCTATGCTCTGAATCATTATGTAATGTTGTAAATCTTTCAAGCTGAACAATTAATTCTAACATTGCTTCTTCATCTGTTTCATATCTCATCTTACCATTCTTGTCATCTAATTCCGCATGAGTACCCTGTAATTTTTTAGCAGTAGTTGCAATAATCCATTTTATAATTTCGCCTTTATTCTCTAATCCATAAAAGAAGTATTTTTCAAAATGTTCTTTATTTAATTCTCTTTGCACAATCATACCTCCATATCGAATACTATTATTAATCATGATATATTTTAACAACTCTATATATCCATTGTCAATTATTTTGTTGTTTTTCTATAAATTCTATAAATTCATAGTATAAAATTTATCAAATTTTTTAACTCCTGTGTTTTTTTGCAGTTTGGCTTCATCTAATACTTTATAAAATTTCTCCCTCTTTATACTCTAAAATAAAATTTAATTCCATGGCATACTAAAATTCAAATCCACTTTATATATTTTTAGAGGCATAAATTTCTCAAACAAAAAACCATCCATTTACTGAATGATTTTTACATTTATTCTGTTCTATTAGTTTGAATAGATACTTCGTTGGAGCGAATCGCATACAAGTTACGAACTTTGTTCTCTTTCTAAATACAATTATAAATCTAATAATAAATATTTTCAATATTAATTGTAAAAATCATCTAAATATTCCTCTACTTTAGTTTTTTTAATGTCATCTTTGTACCAATTGATTATAGAATTTATGTGATCAATATGAGAAATATATTTTATATCACTTTTAACCAAAATTTTGCTTTTTAAATTTTCTAAAAATTCAATTTTATTTTCAATTAGTGGTATTCTACTATTGCTCCATGATTCAGAGTTTGAGAAGAATGAAATAGATTTAAATATTTCAAAATCATTAGTTACTTCTAATAACCATAATATTAATTCTTCTTTTGATTCTTTATCTCTCTCACTTATTACATAGAATATGTATTTAATTTTTTCTCTATCATTCTTGCTAGATTCAATATACTTTTTTAACCATGTATTCTGTATTTCTTTGATATCATTATTTGAATGATTAAACAAATAATTTAAATCTAAATAACCAAATTTTGAATCTAATATTTCATTGTATATGTTTAATATTATTTTATCTGAATTGCTATCTTTCCATATGTTTTCTATTATCTTACTAATTTTACCAGTTCGATTGATTCCTTTATTGTTAATTATTCGTCTGAAAAAATTGCAATCATTTTTAACCAATAAGAATCCCATATAGCCTTTATAATCAACATGGCTATCGACAATTTTTAAATATAAACATTCTAAAATATCTTTATTATCAAATGAATCATATATTTTTTGAATTTCTTCTAAATTGTCTGTTAAACAATTTGTGTAACTTATTATTAATCCAAATTCATCAGATTTAAGTATTTCGTTTGTGTAATTCTCAATTATGGTAGAATCGTATTTTGAATAGTTAACAATTGTTGATAAATTTAGAGTATATTTATTTTCATTATTCTGTTGTCCTTTTAGAAAATTTTCAATATTAACTAGATATTTTGCTTCTATAAATGAATCTAATAGAAAACTTAAAAAGAAATACTTTGAATTACTGTTACTTTTAACTAGCAAATCAATAACTTCATCTTTATTCTCTATTAAAAACAAATAATCTGGATATGATTTGAAAGGACAATCACAATTTAAAAAGTATTCAAAAACTTCGTTAAATATTTCATATTTATTATTAATAATATATTTAAAGAGTAGTGCAATAGAATTTTGAATCTTCCAATTATCAACTTTAATTTTATCATTCTCTACTTTTTTTAAGATTTCAAAAAAATATTTATAATCTATTGGTGATGATTTAACTAAAAGTTCATTTAACTCGATATTTTCTTTATCATAATCATACTTTTCAAAAATTCTTAATATGCTATATTCTTTATTTTGTTTATAATTTTGTATTGATTCTGTAACAGATATATTTCTTTTTTTGCACATCTTTTCAATAAAATCTAATACTTTGCATTGAGAAATATTAGGATTTCTCCATTTGCAGAATAGTTCCTTTTCTAGCATTTGAAAATCATTTTTAATGATATCAATTTGTTCATCTTCGTGTGGCCATATAGAATAATCCATCAATAAACATATATAACTAGAATCATTAGTATAGATTTTTATAAATATGTCAAACAAGAATTTCCTAAATTGAAATACATTTTCACAAGGTTGTAATGTAATTGTTAAAAGATTCAGAGTTCTAATATCTTTGCCTTGTTTACTTATATGAAATTCAGTTTCTAAACAATATTTCAATGATTTTGTTAATATAAGTTTTAGTATATTATTGTATTCATTTTTTTCATTATATTTATCAAACAATATAGAAATAATGTTTGTTTCAAGTTTAAAATCTGGATTTTGTTCTTTCATCAGCCAAGAATCTTTTATATTTTTGCATATTTCATTATATAAATCTGGTCTTTTCATTAAATACGAAATCAGCAATTTAAAAGCCATTTCAGAATAATCAGAATTCTTAACATCAGCTAATATTTCAAGTATTTCATTATTCATGTATACATTATCATTATATTGTATTTCTTGTGGAATATCAGCTTGCTTCTCTGAATTAATTCTACTATCTATGATAGTTAAGGCTTTGGGAATATTTATGTTATGAAACGATTTAAAAAACAAATCATCATCTTTATAGTCAGATTTTTCCCAAACAGTGTTTATTTCACTTATTATATACTCTAATTCTTCAGAACTAAAAAATAACTCATTTATCATATTAATAGCATTTATAAATTTTTTTATAAATTTCGGATATATTTTCATTAATAAGTCAGAAACTTTTATTTCTTTCAATTCTATTAAATACTTATATATTATATAATTTGCAAAATTTTGGTCACTAATTTTTATTGCTTCATCATTATAAAACTCAATTAATTCTAAATCTCTCAATTTTTTATATTCTTCGATGTCATATATTCCCATAACTTCTAATGTGTTTTTTATTTCTTTATTTTCTATACTGAAAGGAGAAAGAAGAGAAATATAGAATAACATTTTTATTTGAGAAGTTGATAATTTATTTTCTTCTATAGTTTTATCATAATAACTTTTGAATACATCTAGTATACTATTTAAAGTTTTTACTTTTCCATCTAATATTGATTTGGAAGCCATTATAGCAATTCTAGGATTACCATTTGAAATTTTCAATATTTGTTGTTGCCAATTTTTATTTTTTATATTAAAAGAATTTTCAAGTATTTTTATAAGGTCAATATCTTCCATTTTATTTAGTGTGTATACATTGGGTTTAATACTATAATAATTTAACTTGTTTAGAATTCCATTTAAAAGATAATCTCTTATTGTGGCTACAATTTTTATGTTTTTATTTTCATTAGTAATTATACAATCAACAAAACTTTGAATCTGATGTAAATTATTAATGTCATCTATAAATATTAAACAATTTTTATTATTCTCTAATGTAGTCTTTATATCATCATATATCTCTTTTCCATTTGGTCTAATACATAAGCAACATAGATTTTCTTTTATCTCCAAGTATCTACATATTTCAATTGCAATTTTAGTTTTACCTATTCCTGGTTTACCCGTAAGTAATAATAATGTTTCAGTATTATTAATGTTATTAATAATTTCTTCTTTTTCTTTTCTTTCTATGTATTCTAGAGATAATGGAGAATTAACAGAAAATCTATCATATCGTTTTATAAAATCATCTATATCACTTATTTGATTTGTATCAATAGGAATTTGTAAATAATCACTTGCTAAACTTTGGTAATTCTCACAAACATCATGTGCCATTGAATCTATGTCAATAAGTTCTATAGTTGTATCTTTGTATAAAGTAGTTAATCTGGTATGATCACCTGGCTTTATATTTGTATTTGTGTGAAAGCAAATTATTTCTTTAATTTTATCTTGAGGTATTCCAGTTTTACTTTCAGAGTGGGCATCTTTAATATCCATTTCTAATTTTGATATAGATTGTTTTTCAACTGTTCCATACATAAGTAATGAATATGTTCCATCTTCGTTGATATTATATGAATCTGGGATTCCTATAGTTGTTTTATTTGTTCCTTCTTTGCTACCTATATCGTGCATATTTTTATAACCTTTTTTCTTTATAATGTAATCTGCACAAAATCTTTGATATTCCCCAGGACCGAGCCCTAAGATTCCTTGTTGTACTTTTAAAAATTTAGACAATTAACTTCCTCCTTTCACTTATATTTAAAATAATTACTAAAAAATCTTATCTAATAATTGCCAATTGTCATTCTCCATATCTTCTGTATATTCAGTATTGCAAAAATATAGTGAATCATTCTTATCATAATCCCTAACAACTCCCCAATTAACATTGTATTTTTTAGAATATTCCTTTAATGCCTCAAATTTATTTTCTACTTTAATATCAACATTTTTAGATTTACCAGTAGCATTTTCGCCACCTTTAGTTTCAATAATCCATATCTTATTATCTTTATCGCAGACTATAAAATCAGGGTAGAAATGCCATTTATGATTTACCGCATCTACATATACTATTGAGAAATAATCGCTTGATGATTCACCGTTTTTATAGAACCATTTAATAGTATCATTGTTTTCACAAAAGAACTCGAACATTCTCTCACTTTTAGATTTAATTGTACTATTTGGATATTCTCCATAAATTGATTTTTCATATATTATAGTATCTTTCATTTTAGGATCATACTTAATATAATCCATTTCTGGTGCTTTCCAGTCTATTTCTTTTAATTCTTCAAATTTCATTTTCATTTGTCTTGCTTTTTGTGATACTGCTTCTTGAAAATCGTATTTTAAAATACTTTCATTATTAATTACAAAAGCATAAAACTCTGTTATTGTTAAATCCACAAATTTTTTACTAAATAATTTTTGTTTCCAAAACATTCTTTCTAGCATTAATCTTGTTTTACTATAACTCATTCCTATTTTAGATGCTATTTCATTTATGGAATGTCTTAATTCAAAACCATTTTTGTTTGTACTAACTTCAGACTGAACTTTAATTCTATTGGCATTTTCTAATTCATTAGAGTTAATTCTAACTATTTTGTCTTGAATAATATAATTATCTATTGTGTCTTTAAAAACATAGCCGTTGGCTTCTAATATGGTTTTATTATCTTTCTTTTTAGAAGTCAATTTATACTTATCAACATAAAAATCATGCAAGATATTAAATGTTTCTCTTTCACCAAAACCATCAAAGTTGTTATCAAATGTTAATTTTTTTAGAGTTAAATTTTTATGTTCATTTTTCAAGAATATTATTTTAGTGTCATAAGCATTTGAACCTAATTCTTGCTTAACTGATTGTTCATACTTTTCATCAAAAGTATAAAGATAACAATTATCTAACAAAACATTATCATAATGATGTGCTTGAGGCATTCTTCTAATTCTTCCTATAGTTTGTGTTTCAAAGTCTTCACTCATATTATCACGAAGTTTTACAAGTATTTTTGCTCTAGGACAATCCCATCCAGTAGAGATGGCTTGTTTCATTATAAGAATTGCTTGATTAGACTCGTTGTCTTCAATATTCTCAATATTTTCTTTTCTATCAGATAACCATATTGCTAAATTTTGTCTATCATAAGTATACTTTTTATCTTCAAGAATACTCTCAATTTGCTTAATTAAATCATCTGATTTACTAGGTACTTGAATAATTATTAATGGATTTACTTGAACTCCAAGTTTTATATATTCTTCTTTAATTGCTTTTCTCTTATTAATTGCTAAATCAAGTAAGTACTCATGCTCATTTGAAAGAGTAGAGGTATTAGATACATTCTCATTTATATATAATGCTCGTGTAATAAGTCCTGCATTTATTACTTCTAATTCATCAATACTAATAAATTCTGCTTCTTTATTTGTTTTAGTAGTAGCACTAACACGAACTATATATTCAGGATTCATATATTCAATGATGCTTTCCGCTTTAACAGTTTTATTTAAGTGTTCTTCATCAACAACTACAATAAATTTATAGCCATTATTATGTGCTTCGTGAATTCTTTCATAAAGATTTTTTCTTTCTGCTTCTCTTAAAGCATTATTTCCTTTTTTGGTAATAGTTTCCCAGTTTATGAAAGCCGTATCTTTTGCATCAAAACCTTGTAATAATACATCTTGGATATTCTTTGTATTATGATGAGGCAAAAACTTTATCATCTTTTTCCTACTTTGTTCTTCTAAATCTCCTTTTCCTGGTGTTAGCCATACAAATATAGTTTTATTATTTTCTTTTAAATATTCTTCAATATACGATACTAATATAATTGTTTTCCCGCTTCCTGTAGGGGCTTGTACTAAAACTTCTTTTTTAATTCCAACTGAAGTGGCATCAAGTAATTTATTTACTGTATCTATTTGAAATTCTTTTAATTTTATTCCTTGCATTACATTACCTCCATAATCTCATCTTCAAAATAATATTCAGGTATGATATATACTTCAACATTGTTATCTTCAAATATTTTTTCTTGTTCCGTTGTAAGTAGTATATCACTTGATATATATATTTTCTCACATTCGAATAATTCGTTTTGATTAATACTAAATTTATCTAATTCTTCTTCATCTAAATAAATTTTTATTTTTTTATCATCTATTTCAATTCCATTTTCTAATTGAATAAGATTTTTAATATTTATTAACAAATTATTATGCAAGTTTTCTTGTTCTGTATTTATTCTAGGAATGTAAGTACATCTATAATACTTTAAATTAGAGGGACAAGGGGGGTACTTGCCATAACCATTTATTACATTTTTAATTCTATTATAAGTTATATCTTCACAAATTCTGCTTTCGTTATTAGTGCAAAGAATGTATTTTCTATTTCCTTTGTCTATATTATTTAATTCTAATACTGCTTGTGCTATACTTCCAGAACCAGCAAAGAAATCTAATATAATTGCATTTTTATTGGTATGATAGTTAATTAGTTCTTTCAGCATTTTTACAGGTTTTTTACCACTATTAAATGGCATATTCCCTTCGTGACGAATATTGCCAAAGTCTGGTGCAAAATTCATCATATTTGATATAGGAACTTCGCGGAATGAACCATTATAAGAATTTATTTCTTTTACTCTTTCAATGGGCATTCCAGAATACATTTTACACCTTGTTGAACCTAATTTAGATGGACCTACATAATATCTATATCCAAGCCCATCATCTCCACGACCAATTACTTTATATAAATTTCCTAATCCGTCTAAATTGTATCTAGGTTCTATATATTTTCTAACAACTTGCCCATATGACATTTTAGAATAAATAGTTCCAGATACCCAAGTTTCTTTAAGTAAATTAATATTTGATGTTTCTTCCTTAATTATTTCCCATTCATCTTTTTTAAACACAATCATTTCAGTACCATCAAAATTTTTAATTGATGTTCCTTTTGATAATTCCTTAATTCTATAAATAAAACTAGAATCAGTATATTCTTCTTTCGGAAGATTTAACTTGTTTTGTGCTATGTCTTTTGCGTAGATTAATACATATTCCATAATAGGCTTTACGGGTTTCCCATCCGCTAATGATTTTTCTGCATATCTCACTTGCACATGATGTGTTGAAATTCTATTTAATTCATTAAAAATATCATCACATAATAATTTTAACTGTGATATTTCATTATCATCAATAGAAATAAATATTAAACCTGTATCACTTAATAGTTCTTTTGCAATTTTTAATCTTTTTTCCATAAAGGATAACCATTTTGAATGCTTGTATCCATCTTCATCATCAATTATTTTGTCATTATAAATAAAATCATTACTTCCTGTATTATATGGTGGATCAATATATATAACATCTATTTTACCTTTATGAGTTTTTTCTAAAAGATAAAGACTATGTAAGTTATCTCCCTCAAGTAAAAAATTAAACTTATCATCAGGATTAGATATTATTTCTTTATCTTTTAATTCTTCAAAAGTAGGTATTTGTGTTTCTAACTCTTTATCAACGCGTTCTTCATGTTCTTCCCAAATAAGACCATATTTCTTTTTTGTTAATTCATTTTCTATCATTGATAAGTTTGTTAAAGTTTCTTCATCAAAAATATTCTTTTTAATTTCATTTATAGTCATTAACATTTTATCTCTTCTAATTTTTGATAAGTTAGTTGTTTCCATTTTTCACGACTCCTTACATAAATTTAATCATCACTCATTTTTTTATTGCTCAAGTGTTTTTCTTCATAAATATTATACTATATAATGGTTTTAATTGCCATAGTTCGACAATAATTCGTAAAAGAAAATCAGATATTTCTATCTGAATTTTCCAAACTCATTTTAATTAATATCTAAATTGAATTTTATATCTTCACATACATCATTCAACCACAATAGATAGCGATTTAAATCACGTTCATTAATGAATCCATATCTATGAGCATCTCTAGTTACAGCATTAAGTCCATTACCAATCATTTTAAAATCTTGCTCGTGTTTAGATAAAATATTACTATCAGTTTTTATCGGAACAAAATTAGTAATTAATTGTCTAATATATTCTGATTTACTTAATCCTAACTTGTTGGATTTTTTAGTTAAGATTTCATTTTCTTCTTCTGATAAATATAATGTTTTTTCTCTCATTCTTTTTCTCATTTCTATCACCTCCGTTTCTTATGTAAAATGGTATGGGAATTCCCATAATAGAATTTGTGTGTGTGGACAAATTCAGTGCTGGCTAGGACATAAATCTTAATTTGTCCTCACACATTTTCGGTATAAATTAGTTCATTTAATATCACTTCTTCAGCCATATTTTTATAATTATTCATTCGTTTTACCCATTCAATTTGATTATCCATTTTACTTTTTTCAGATAGTAATTTATCAGAATTTTTGTATTGTTCCATTAAAGAATTTAATTTATTTTGTGCTTCAATACTAACTGAAACAAGATGATTTGTTAATTCATTTTTCAATAAAAGAGTTGTATAAAGTACTTTATTATTTGCTTTCAGATAATGTAATCTTAAATAACCATACTTGTTAATTTCTTCATTATTTTGTCTTTCTATTGTTAGGTTTGGTAATAAATAGTCGCCAACTTTTACATAATTTAATTTCATTTTTTCATCTCTCCATTTCTTTATTTTTAATATTTTTTTCATAAAAATCTACTGATTTTGTTTTGATATTATATTTAAAATAACCTTGTTCTTTGTTTTTATCTATTACTTTAATAGTAAATCTATCAACTAAATATACAGTAAAATCATCAATAGATAATTGTTTTTTTAGATAGGCAAGAACTTTAAATTGCTCTATGGTATCTACTTGATTTTTAATAATACTTTCTTGTGTTAATAATTTCATTGATAACTCCTTTCATTTTTAATTTGCTTTTACTATTTCTTTTTTAGGCACCAATAACAGAAAATCTTTAACAGCATTTCCTTCAAAATAAGGACAGCCAATAATACCATCTACATAGAAATGATTATGTGCTTTAGCAAAAAAATCATCTACAAACTCAGTCGGATATTCATTTCTTGTTATCTTTAGAATTGATAAAACATCATAATCTTTTTTCTTTGTTTCTAATTCTTCCTTAGTTATTTCATTTAAATATTTGATTCCAACATTATCATTTTTTAAAACAATATATAAGTACTTTATAAACTCATTGCTGCTTTTTGAGATAAATTCATCTGTGAATTTTATATATTTAATGTCAATGTTGTAGTTATCATCTCTTGTGATTTCTATCCCAGATATAAGTCTATGAATCATATCTCTTTTGGCTTCTCTTGATAATAAATTATAGAAAAAAGTGAAGTTAAACATCTTAACATTTTTGAATACTAGTTTGTCATCTTCTTTTTTACAATCTAATTTTTTCAGAAGTTCTGTTGTATATTCTTTTGATTCGTTATCTGGATCAAGAGTTATTTTCTTCTTGTTTA
This sequence comes from uncultured Clostridia bacterium, assembly GCA_948630815.1. Classification (GTDB taxonomy): domain Bacteria; phylum Bacillota; class Clostridia; order TANB77; family CAG-508; genus RGIG8482. The sequence continues at coordinate 8,303 of CAPIEU010000004.1, read as the reverse complement.
ATTTCTCAATTTCTTTTTTGATAACATCATTTTTATGATTGATAGTTTCAACATCTAATGTTGAACTTAAATATAAATCAACCAATTTTTTCTCTTGTATTTTTAACTTTTCAATCGCTTTTTCTATTTCTTTAACATCATTACTTTTGGTAGAATTACAAGTAATAATTTCGTTATTAGTTCCCATCATAAAGATAGTTAATTCTTCTAAAACACGCCTTAATTTAACTTCTATTTTCTCGGTATTATAATGAAATCCATAGCCACTACAATTATGATTTTTACACCTTAAATGGTAATAAACTTTTTGCTTTCCATTTGGATATTTAAAAGATTCTGATGAAGCCATAATACTACCACATATCGGACATTTTACTAATCCTGAAAATAAATGAATAAACTCGCCATAGTTTGAATGCTTATTTTTTACTAATACATTTCTAGTATCATTCCAAGTTGTTTCATCAATAATGGGTTCGCAATAGTCTTTTACTCTTAAAATATCTTGTTGTTTTCGCTTATACTTTCCATATTCAAATATACCGATATAAATAGAATTAGTAAGTATTTTATAAACTCTATCTGCTCTCCATTTACCAATTTTTAAATAAGCATTATTATCTTTCATAATTGTAGCAATACCTCTAGTAGAGTTTCCCTCTTGGCATAGTTTAAATATTTCTTTTACAACTTGGGCTTCGATAGGTTCTATTTCTAAATGTCCTGTATGTTTATTTCTAGCATAGCCATAAGGTGCTTTACTAGGGTGAATATGCTCTAGTGCCATTTCTTCCATTGCTCTCTTTGTTCTGGCTCCAATTTCTTTTCTTTCTCGTTGTCCGAACACTAAATTCATACCAAATATCATTTCACCATTAGCAGTAGATACATCATAAGGCTCGAGTATTAACTCAATCTTAACATCGTGTTCTTCACAGTAATTAAGTAACCAAAAGCCATCATAGTTGTTTCTTGTAAGTCTATCTACTTTAATAGCAATTAACTTATCAATCTTTTTAGATTTAATATCTGCAAGTAATCTTTGCATTTCTGGTCGCATTAAATCTTTTCCAGAATGACCTGCGTCATTATAAACATCTACAATACTATAATCATTCTTTTCACAATATTCTTTAATCATACGAAGTTGTGAATCAATAGAATAGCCATTGTCTCTTTGGTCATCTGTACTAACTCTTACATATACTGCACATCTCATAAAATAATCATCTCCTCACTTGTTTCCTCACTCAGAAGCCAAAAAGTAGACCTCAATTATGAAAAAAGTTAAAATTTTACGCATTTTTTACACTTTTTCATTAGTTTCATCATTAAAAAGGATTTTTACGAAGTCTAATTTGAAAAATTAGTCCTCTCATCTGTTTCCTCACAAAAATACAATTAGTAAAGTCTAAATTTTCAATTTCTTTAAAATTTGGATAAGTTCTGATAATGAATATTTTTGATTATGCTCTTTAATAAAAAACGATTTGTTAGATATTTCATTAACTTTATACTCTAGTATTGTAAGAGTATTAGGATATGTAATTAAGTATTCAGTTGGTTCTATAACTTGTAAATTGGTATTTAATAAGTGTTTTATTGTTCCTTTCTTAACTTGGTAAGTACAGTCTTTAATTGCCTCTAAGATTTCATTATTAGGGTTTAATGTTTCAATAATCTTAAATTCTAACATCAAAAAAGTCCTCCTTCCTAGAAAGAGAACTTTAAGTTTTATATAAAATAAAAACTCACGAACTATATAAGTTCGTAAGTTGTTTTCAAATGGAGCGGACGTCGTAGTTATCTACAACTTTTTTCTCTCTTAACGATTGATACAAATATCAATCAATTTATTAAAGTATATCATACTTTTGGTAAATTGCAATAGAAAAATTAAGAATATTATTTTGTGAAAATTTGTTCTATTCGCTTGTATTTTATCAAATAATGTTGTATAGTTATAAGCAGAAAATGAGAATAAGCAGTGTGAGTGCTACCACTTTACATACACAGTTTTGACTGTGAGAATGGAGGTGGTGCTATATGGTAGAACAAGCTATGTTAATGATAATATACTTACTTTTCTATGGTTTAGTAGGAATGACTATTATAGCATTTGCCTTGATTATTGCATTAGTAGTAATTTTGAGCAAATAATAAAAGCACCACATATGCTCTGCCAAGCTTTGTGGTGTTTTATCTAGTTTATAGGTAGCACACATTTCTGTGGCTCTCATTTTCTATCTTTATTATACAAACATTTTTTTATTTTGTCAAATCTAATTTTTCGTTGATTTTTATTCTAAAGAATTAAAAATCATCAGTATCAATAAAATTTAATTTATTAATAATTTTTTCTCCTAAAATTTCATGTGATAGTTCTAATAATTCACTCCATAACGCAACTTGTCCTTTATAGTGTGCATCTATTCCATATAAAACTTTTATATTATACTTTGTAGCAACATTCCAAAAGCCTTTATTAGGATATTGTACATGACTTAATTTTTCTTTTTGCTTTTCTATAGGAAAATCATTTAATTTTCTATTTTCAAAATATGTTTTATAAAATATATCATTTAAATTTATTTCTAATGGTACATTATATTTTTCTGCTGACTTACATATCATATGTGCAACTTTTTCTTCTATATCTCCAAATTTTTCTCTTTTCATCATGTATATATCTGGATGAGCAATTATATTTGGTATACTAAGTTGCATTGCTCTTTCAATATACTCTGCATATCTTGTTAAGTCTTCCTTTGTAAAATCTACACTACCAAATATTTTTAAATTTTTATTATCATCATAAATAAAATGTTGTCCTAATATCAACTTGTCAGTTTCATTCTTTAACTCTTTTAAATTATCTTCTTCTCCAGGTAAATACTCTACTTCATAACCAGACTGAATTTCTATTTTATCTGTATATTTTTCTTTTAACTTTTTAATACTTTCTAAGTATTCTAATCTTTGATGATATTTCATTCTTATATTGGGTCTTTTATCTATTTCATTTTTTTCTGGACAATGGTCTGTAAAAGCCATCTTCTTGAATCCCATTTTTATCAAATCTATAATATATTCTTCATCAGTATAGTCTAAATCTGCATGACCACATCTAGATGTATGTGTATGATAATTAAACTTTTGCATTTTTATTTCCTCTTTTCTTATATTTATTCTCCGTAATATGGATTTAATGATTTATAGTAAGGTATTCCTGCTTTTGGAAATTGATAAGTTTCTCCTTTTTTAACATTATCTATAACTCTTGAGGCAGGTTCTAAATAATTATCTATGTTGTCTGCAAAACTAATAATAATTACTTCTAACATTTTAGTTTCTACAAAAATTCCTTCTTCTCTATATTCTTTCATATGATTGCCTATCATATGAAGAACTTGATTTTTAAATTCTTCCTCAATATCATATTTATTAAGATAATTGTCTACAATATGAACACCTTCATAAGAATGTCCTAATAATTCTGCACCATTGCCTTTTCTTGCTATATAATTTTCTTTATCTAGAAAATCATTATATTCATTAGTCTTTCCTATATCATGTAATAAAGCACCAAATATTACCAAATCTAAATCTATATTTAAGTTTGGATACATTTTCGCTATATTGTATGAGTTTCTAGTAACAGAATATATATGATATAGTAATCCCCCTTTAAAATAATGATGTCTTCCTGGTGTAGCAGGTTTATTTAATAATTTTTCTTTATAATCATTATATATTTCTTGACAACATTCTCTTAATATTGGATTCTTGATTTTATTACTATATTCAATGCAATTTTTATAAAATTCTTGTAATTCTTCATTAGACATTTTTATTTTCTCCTTTTATTTCTATATATTTATTTAATATATATCTTTGATATTCATGGTATAATTTATCTTTATATTCACTTGCATTTACCCAAAGTACCTTATGAGTTTTCTCAATAGGCTCTGTAATTTTCTTATCAAACTCTGCAATATAAAATGTTGCAGTTACATCTAAAGGTCCTCTTTTTCCTCCGTCAGCCCATGATGTAACTTTATCAAAATATTTAATATTCTTAATACTATATCCTGATTCTTCTAACAATTCTCTTTTTAGTGCTTCTAGTTCAGTTTCTCCTTGTTCTATTCCTCCTCCCAGAAAGAACCAAGTACCATCAGTAGCTATTGCTATTTTATCATCATCATTTCTTTCTATTATTACATAAGCACCATCTCTTTTTGTATATGTTGCATTATTTAATTTTGTTCCTATTCTTATCATTTTAATTACCTACTTTCGTTTTGCATTTTATTCTAATTACTGAATATGAGTATATCAATAACATCAAGAATTTACAATAGTTTAATAAATTTTTCATGGTTTATATGAATAATTAGTGAACTATTGATTGTTTTTCTTTATTATCAATATTATTAAATAAATACAATGCAACTTGATTTTGTTCTTCTTTTGTCATTTCCATAATTTTAGCCATTGCAAACATTATAAGATGATATTTTGCAAAATTTATTAAAGTAGTTCTATATTCTTCATCAATTTCTTTTAGCATAGTATCAAAATAGTTATACATTTCAGGTTTATTATATTTTAGATTAGTACAGTTACTATCACTCATACATATTGCAAGTCTTAGTTTATTTGTTAAATCCATATCATTTATCATATCTATTAAATATTTTACTTTTTTATTTTCCATATCTAAATTTCCTCCTTTTAAAATCTGGTATCATTATTTTTCTTTTTATTTTTAGTTTGCTTGTTTTCATCTGGTATAGTTACTTTTCTAGCAATATTATTTGCAATTTCATTATCGTTGTTGTCAAAAATGCCATTTTTATATAGGTCATCACTTACTATTTTATAGTTATTATCTTTATCATAGCAAATTCTTTTATGAAAATGGCTCATAATACTATGCCAAAAAACTTTGAATCTCTGCAATTCTTGTTTAAGTTTTTCTTTTTCAGCTTGTAATCTGCCTATAATCTTGTCTTTAGTAGATAGTTCCTTTTTCAAATTGCCGATTTCATTATCTTTTAGTTCTATTTGATATTTAAGTGAACGATTTTCCTTTTCTATTTCAAATGCAGAATGCTCAAAATCTTTAATCGCCATATTTAAGTCATTTACGTTTCTAACTGTTTTAGTAATATCTTTTACATCTTCTGTATATTTTTTGATTTTCTGGACATCCTCGTTTGAAATAACCATATTATTTTTGTTTAGTTTAGTAGGTTTTAGGCTATTTAAAATTTCGTTTATATCATTACTAGAATTATCAAGTATTTTCGTTTGATTATTTGCTTTTTCAAGTTTTTGCTCTTTCTGTTTTAGTTGTTTCTTTATTTTTCTGTAATTACTCATTTCATTAACATTAATGTCTTGATTTCTGCCTTTTTGCTTTTCTTTTAATCTAGTATTAACTTCATAAAACTTGTTATATGACTTAATACAAGAATTTCGCATTTTATCTTGTATTTCAGTAAGTGTTGCTTTTGTAAATAATTTACTTTTTCCAACTCGTTTTTTCATTCCTCTAGTACAATTTGTAGTTACTGGAACACCTACAATGTGCATATGGGGAGATGTTTCGTCAAAATGTATTGTAGCATTGGCTATTTTAAAATCTGGCACAATTTTTATTAAATCTTTTACTTGCTCATTATATACATCAACCATTTTAAATCTATATCTTTCGCTTTTGTCATTCCAAAAGTCCATATCTCCAAGTTCTATTATAATTTCACACGCAATATCATTTTGAGATTCACATACTTTCTTGAAATAATCTTCAATTTTTCTATCTTCACGAGTTTGTTTTTTGTTATATTCTAGTCTTGCTTGTTCAAACTCATCTAAATATACTTGTTTAACATCATTTACAATATCACTTGTCCCATATATAGTTCTAATTAGTTCTGTTTGATTATCATAATCTCTTAAATTGTGTTTATTAACATCTGATAAATCTTTTGCATTTTGAATTGCATTATTAGATAGAGAAGTAGTACCAGATACATTTTCTTTTGCAACTTTCTTTGCTAATTTACTTTTGTTTTTATCACTACCCAAGTGAAAAGAATATGCTAATTCTTGCTCCAATAAAAACACCTCCTTGAAATTTCTTCGTAGCACAGGACTTCGTCTTGACGGAAGTCCTAACCCAGTAAGATTAAATTAAGTACACTTTAAATTTTATTAAAAAATATATTTTTGTAAAAGACAGCTGAAAAGATATAAAATTATAGTTCTAAAAGTAGTAAAATTGAATTTTAGGAGGATTTGATTATGATAGAGATAACTTATCACAAAGAGGGGGATTTTTTCGTTCCTGACTTATATTTAGAGAAAGAAGATTACGAAAATGATTATATTATTGGAAAGTATGGGCATTTAAGACTGGAGTATTTAAAAAATCAAAAGAAAGCAGAATATATAATAATGTTTATGAACAAGACTTTAAGAAAACATATTGTAGAAACCGACAAACAAGCTAAAAAAAGATTTGAAATACTTATGAAACAAATGCTAGAAAGAAATCCTATTGATGAAAATTTGAAAAATACTGACCCTTTAAAATGGACTGGACTTATGAATAATTATAGGCATTCAGTTGAAGAAATTATTTTTAAAGAATTAATAACCCTTTAGTTGGATATTTGCATTTACATAAAATTTATGCTATAATATAGTTGAGTTCGTTGCTATTGCGAATAAAAAAATAGCGAGTACGAAGGTAATGTTGTAACATTACCAAAGATGCATAATGAACTCATGTTCATTGTACAAGTAAGCTTGAGCAACTTACTAGAAAGGAGTTAATATGGTAAAAAATTTTATTCGGAAACTGGTTGCAATAGTGGTCGCTTTATTTTTGTTTTGTCTTGCATTCTGTCCGCCCGCTGCAATTCTCTATTCCAATGAGATTGTAGAAACCTTGTTGGCAAACAAAGCCATTTGGTTGATTGCTTTAATATTAGTCTTATGCCCTACGGAAAAGAAAGCAACAACTACTCGGACAGTAGAGGCGAATAACAGCACAAGCAGAACAATTAAATTGGCGTCACATGAAATAGCTGAATGTAGCCAGTATGAGACTCAAGAACCAGAAGACGATGATGAAACTTTGATTTCACCTAGATAGGAGGCAATTATGAAGCTGAAGACATATAGGAAAGGCTGGCTCGCAGGGTATTCGGCATTTTGCATTCTGTTTTCCATTTTTGGAATGTGGCTTGCAAAAATTGAGTATGGATACTGGATTGATACATTTCTGTCTATTTTCTTTGCAGTAGCCATAGCTGGAATCATTCCTTTTGGGCTATTATATTATGCAATGGGTGGTTGGATGTGCCATAATATACCCACCACTCAAAAGTTCCAAAACAAGTTTCTTCCAACCATAGGCATTGTAAAAAACATATTTACAATCTTTGTGATTATTTTGGTGATATTGGGTGCATTACTTGTTATTTCACCCGAAATCTTTTCAAAGGTTGTACGCACAGTTTTTTAAGGCATAAACTTTATAGATTAGAGGACTGCTCACCCTCTATATCAATCTTAAAACCATAGAATTAGTCCTCTGGCTTGACCAGAGGACTAATTCATGTCTTGATAAGTTATAATGCATTGACTCTTAATAATTTTATGGATTTCGGCAGAAATATCAAAATTCCTTGACTTTCGACGCAATTCGTAGTATAAATTATGTGTATTCCAGTTAAGAATACAAGAATATTGATGTCTTCTTTGGAATTTTACATTCCTCAGATGCCAAGCGAAAACGAGTCGCATAAGGGATTGCGAGCTGGTTATTAGAAATTTAAAATAATAATAAACTTGTCCAGTATTTATAAGTAATTAAAAAAGCCATGATTGCAAAATTCAATATTCTATTTACATACACACTATAAAATGAGTACATATTAAAAACTCAAATTTTATTTGAGCTTATTAAATTCGTAGTAGGTAAATAGAGTATTGGTATATAGCTTATGGTCTTTTTGTTGTATATAAATTTCTGCCCTCTCTATTTATGTAGAAACAAAAAGAGCTTAACAATTTATTTTTGGTATGTAAATAAATTGTTAAGATAAGCAAAAGAATATATGAACGATATTAAATATATTCTTTTGCTTTGGCGAAGCCAAACATAAATTATTTATCGTAAGATTAGATAATTTATGAGCCCTCCGCAAGGAGCCCACTGACACCTTTACAAAACGAAGTTTTGAAAGTGTCATAGTGGGTTACATACTTTCGCAAGAAAGTTA